>CAZCQI010000044.1:0-12516 GCA_964500795.1 uncultured Eubacteriales bacterium | reverse complement strand
TATAGTCTGTCAGTCACGGGTTCCACTTTGTTGATGCCACGGACAAATTAAAAATTCACCAATTTGAAGAATTATATTTGGGTTCTTTGGGTAGGTGGTTTTTTCTTTAATGAATGTATAGCAAACTGTTATACACTTCTATTCTTAATTTGCGGAAAGGGGCTGCATAATTGTCCAACAACATTATTGATTTGAAAAATATTTCCGTAGCTTTTGACGGAGAAACAATTATTGATAATATGAATTTATACATCCGTGACAAAGAGTTTATCACCTTTTTAGGCCCCTCAGGTTGCGGTAAGACGACCACGCTTCGAATTATTGCCGGTTTCCAGGAACCCGATTCGGGCGATGTTATCTTTGACGGTAAAATAATAAATGGTGTTCCGCCTCATAAAAGGCAGTTGAACACCATTTTTCAGCGCTACGCTCTTTTCCCGCATCTTAATGTTTATGAGAATATTGCCTTCGGTCTGCGCCTTAAAAAGACTCCCGAAAAGGAGATAAAAGAGGCGGTTACCGAGATGCTTGGGCTTGTAAACCTGAAAGGCTTTGAGCGTAGGAATATATCTTCTCTTTCCGGCGGTCAGCAGCAGCGTGTTGCTATTGCCAGAGCCCTTGTTGTTAAGCCCCGCGTGCTTCTTCTTGACGAGCCCTTGGGTGCTCTTGACCTTAAGCTCAGAAAGGATATGCAGGTTGAGCTTAAAAATATCCAGAAGCGTTTGGGTATCACGTTTATTTATGTTACTCACGACCAGGAGGAAGCCCTTTCAATGTCCGATACAATAGTTGTTATGGATTCGGGCGTTATTCAGCAAATAGGCACACCTACCGATATTTATAATGAGCCTAAAAACGCTTTTGTTGCGGATTTCATCGGTGAAAGCAACATTATTGAGGGCGTCATGAGAGCCGATTTTCGGGTTGAAATGGCAGGACACCGTTTTAAATGCCTTGATAAAGGCTTCGGCATTGATGAGGATGTTGACGTTGTTGTGCGCCCCGAGGATGTTGATGTTGTGCCTGTAGATAAGGCTATGATTTCGGGCGTTGTAACCTCCATAACCTTTAAAGGCGTTTATTACGAAATAATTGTTGAAATCAAAGGCTTTAAGTGGATGATTCAGTCTACTGAGTTTTACGAGGTTGGCTCAACTATCGGTTTAAATATTGAGCCTGATGCTATCCATATTATGAAAAAATCTAAGTATTCCGGTCTTTACGGCGATTACAGCTCCTTCAGCGAAGAATTCGATGAGCTTTCGGATGTAACCATAGAGGAAGAGGACGAGTAATTCTGCTCTGATATTTTGGAAAGGAGTGCTTTGATTGAATAAAAAATCATCTCTTATGACACGTCTTGCAGGCGCTCCGTACATTGTCTGGGCGGCGATTTTCATAATTGTTCCTCTTTGTATGGTAGCCTACTACGCTTTTACCGATAAAAGCGGTGCGTTTACATTTGATAATATATCCGAAATCGGTAAGTATACCGATACCATAATTCTTTCTGTCTGGCTGGGGCTTATTGCAACAGTCATAAGCCTCATTATTGCATATCCTCTTGCAATGATAATGGCAAACAAAGGGCCTGAAAAGCAGAGTATGATGACAATGATCATTATGCTTCCCATGTGGATGAACTTTCTTCTCAGAACGTATTCCTGGATGACTATTCTTGAAGATAACGGACTTATAAATACTTTTCTTATGAATATAGGTCTGGAGCCGTTACAGCTTATAAACACCCGCGGTGCAGTGGTTCTCGGTATGGTTTATAACTTTCTGCCCTATATGATACTGCCTATTTATACCACTATGCTTAAAACCGACCGTTCACTTGTAGAGGCGGCTCAGGATTTGGGCGGTAACAGGCTTGCTGTTTTTAAAAACGTAACCGTACCGCTTAGTATTCCCGGTGTTGTTTCCGGCTTTACAATGGTTTTTGTACCGTCTGTGAGCACTTTCTATATATCTCAGAAGCTGGGCGGCACGGGTACAACACTTATCGGCGATATTATTGAAACTCAGTTCCAGACGGCAAACAACTTTAATCTCGGTGCATCACTTTCCTTTGTGCTTATGATACTGATTTTTATTTGCCTTGCAATTATGAATCGCTTTTCCGATGATGACGGGGGTGTTGTAATATGAAGAAAAAAACATCTCTCGGCTCAAATATTTATACCGCACTTGTTTTTATATTCCTTTACGCACCTATTGCCGTGCTTGTTCTTTTCAGCTTTAACTCAGGCAAAAGCACGTCCGTTTTTGAAGGCTTTTCGCTTTATTGGTACGGTGAACTGTTTAAAGATTCCGCAACTCTTGCGGCTTTTAAAAACTCAATGATAGTTGCAGTTGTTTCTTCTCTCATTTCCACGGTTATGGGTACTGCCGCCGCAACCGCCATACACGGTTATAAAAACAAGCATTTGCGTCAGACTGTTATGACGGTTACCAATATCCCTATGATGAATCCCGAAATCGTAACGGGTATTTCAATGATGCTTCTTTTTGTTTTCGTGGGAGAAATATTCGGAAAAACAGGCACTTTGGGCTTTACCACCCTTATTATAGCTCACACCACCTTTGAGCTTCCCTATGTTATTCTGAACGTTTTGCCGAAGCTGAAGCAGACTGATAACCACCTTTCCGAGGCGGCTCAGGATCTGGGCTGCACGCCCTTGCAGGCATTTTTCAAGGTAGTTATTCCCTCCATACTTCCCGGAATTATTTCGGGAGCTATGATGGCGTTTACCCTTTCCGTTGATGATTTTATTATCAGCTATTTTGTAAGCGGCACAAGCTCACAGACCCTGCCTATACGCATCTTCTCAATGACAAAGCGCCGCGTTACCCCCGATATGTATGCCCTTTCAACTCTTATTTTCTTAGCTATTCTTATTCTTCTTATTATTTCCAATGCAGTTAAAGCAAGGGGAGATAAAAAGGTTGTAAAGAGGGGCGGTGCAACTAAATGATCAAGCGTGCGTTATCTTGTCTTTTTGCTTGCGCGGTTCTTTTAACTGCGGTAATGCCTGTAGCTTATGCCGAGGGCGAAAAGGATTATTCACATCTTAAAGACACTGTTCTCAATGTGTATAATTGGGGCGAGTATATTTGCGACGGCTCCGACGGTGCTATGGACGTTAACAAAGCCTTTGAGGAAGAATACGGCATCACGGTAAACTATACAAACTACGAAAGCAACGAAAATCTTTATAATAAGCTTCAAAGCGGCGGTGCTACCTATGACGTTATAATCCCGTCCGATTATATGGTTGCTCGCCTTATTGAAGAGGATATGCTGGCGGAAATTGATTTTTCCAATATCCCGAATTATCGGTATATTCTTGATGAATATAAAGATTTGTACTATGACCCCGAAAATAAATTTTCCGTTCCCTATACCGTGGGTATGGTGGGTCTTATTTATAACACAAAAGCGGTTGAGGGCGAAATCGACAGCTGGGGTGCTCTGTGGGATGAGAAGTATTCGGGGCAGATTCTTATGTTTAATAACCCGCGTGATGCTTTCTGCGTTGCTCAGTGTTATCTGGGTCTTGACGTAAATTCATCGGACACTGCCCAGTGGGATAAGGCAATAGCCGCACTTAAAGAGCAAAACAGCCTCGTTTCTTCCTATGTTATGGATGAGATTTTTAATAAGATGGAAAACGGGGATGCGGTTCTGGCTCCCTATTATGCAGGCGATTACCTTACAATGAGCGAGGTTAATCCCGATCTGGCGTTCGTTTATCCAAAAGAGGGCGTGAACCTTTTCGTGGATGCTATGTGCATACCTCGGAATGCTGAAAACAAAGAAGCCGCTGAGCTTTATATTAACTTTATGCTTCGCGAGGATGTGGCGGTTGCCAATGCAAATTACCTTTGCTATGCAAGCCCCCATTCACTTGTTCTCCAATCGGACGATTACGATTATAAGGGCAATGAAATTCTTTACCCCGAAAAAGAGGATATGCCCGTCACACAGAGCTTTGCAAATCTTGATTATGAAACGCAGAATTATATGTCGATGCTGTGGAACGATCTGAAAATCGAAGGTAACTCAAACCTTGATGCATATATAGGTCTTTCCGTAACGGCGGTGCTTGTTGCAGTATTTGCAGTATACAGATATATAAGAAAACGAAAAAGAGAAGCGATGTATTAAATTGATGAAAATATTTCCTTGAAAAACTTTTCACTGCTCTTGCCGTAGGGGCGGTTAAATCGACCAAGCTCATATAAATCACCGCCGACGGTTATGGTGTTTACGCTTTCGCGGCAGGTGAGTGTTATCCCGTATCCGTATTCCTTGGCAGTATCAAGAAGAATATCGTTTCTTATACCGTAAGGGTAGGCGAGTATTGTTAATGAAGAGCCTGTCAGCGCAGTCAGCTTTTTATTGAATTTTTCTATATCCTCCTGAAGCTTTGCTCTGTAGTCGCTGTCGCTTTCACCGTAAAGCTTTCCCATACCTCTTCTTCCGCTGAGGGAGTGAAGGTTGTAGGAATGACAGCCAAGCTCCACAAGGGGATTTTCCGAAAGCAACTTAATATCGTTATCATTCAGGTAGGCGTATCTGTCGTCCGTGTCACCGTTTTCGGTGTAAAGGTCAACAAGTGCGCCTACTATATTCATATTTGCACAGTATGAGTATTCCTCCAGAAGCGGCACTACCTTTGTTATAAAGCTTCGTTCGCCGTCGTCAAAGGTGATTATTATGGGGTTTTGCGGCAATTCCTCGCCGTTTTTTACAAAAGCCATAGCCTCTTTAAATGAAATCGGGGTAATGTTATGGCTTCTCATATATTTAAAATCGCTTTCAAGAAGGGAAGAGGGTATAACATAGTCACCGAAAATTGCGGAATTTTCGCTGATTTGGTGATACATAATTATAGGCAGCTTCACCGAATTTTGCGAAAAGGCGGCAACATAGGGCGAGAAAGCATTCAGCAGTGCTCCTGCAAGCATCATGAAACAAAGGGAAACGGATATTATTACAAGCTGTTTAAAGGTGAAAGTTTTGAACATAAGTGTCACTCCTCCGTTATTTATATATATTTATGAAAAATTTTTGAAAAATTGCAAACAAATGTTTGCTTTTTTCAAAAAGGTGTGATATTATATAATTAAATAAGTGAAAATTTGTTCGGAGGGTGATTTTATGGAGCCTATTAACGAAACTCAGAAAAGAATATATGAATTTCTCGTGGAACGCTCTCAGGACGGTGTCCCTCCCTCAGTCAGGGAAATCGGTGCCGCTGTGGGGCTTAAATCCACTTCTTCCGTTCAGGCAAACCTTGATGCGCTTGAAAAAGCGGGCTATATTATGCGCGACCCGCTTCTTAAGAGGTCTATACGTATTCTCGGTCAGGCAGAAAATATTACACATGTACCTCTTCTCGGAACGGTAACGGCAGGTATGCCTATTCTTGCCGTTGAGCAGATTGAGGGTTACATCCCTTATACAGGCAGAGTTTCAAGAGATAAGCCTCTTTTTGCTCTTAAGGTAAGGGGCGAAAGTATGCTTTGGGCAGGTATTCTCAACGGCGACGTGGTTATTGCCGAGAAAACGCCTTATGCTTCAAACGGAGAAATTGTCGTTGCTATGGTGGAGGATGAAGCAACCGTTAAGCGCTTTTATAAAGAGAACGGTCATTTCCGCCTGCAACCCGAAAATGATGAATTCGAGCCGATAATTACAGACCAAGTTGTAATCCTCGGCAAGGTTGTAGCATTGATGAGATATTATTAAAAAGAACCGTCGTACTTTGTGCGGCGGTTTTTGAATATATTGCATAAATAAAATTTTTTAATGGTATTATTTTACGGCATATTTTACGAAAAGCACAAAAATCATAAAAAACTCTTTACTTTAGTGCGGTAAAGTGGTAAAATGCTAACACAATATAAAGCAACCCTTTTGCGGTTGTTAACGGAGGAAATTTTTATGAAAAAAGCTTTATCAATCGTAATGAGCCTTGTTCTCGTTTTCGGTATCGTTGCAGCATTTGCATCCTGCGGCGGCAACACCGACACCGATGCAGCATCTGACTTTGAATACATCAAAGAAAAAGGCGAAATGGTTATCGGTATTACATACTTCGAGCCTATGAACTATATGGATGATAACGGTGAGCTTGTAGGTTTTGAGACGGAGTTTGCAAAAGCAGTTTGCGAAAAACTCGGTGTAACAGCAAAATTCCAGGAGATCGATTGGAATTCAAAGGAAACAGAGCTTAACGCCAAAAATATCGACTGCATCTGGAACGGTATGACTATCGATGAGGAAAGACTTGCAAATATGGCAATTTCTACTCCTTATATGGCAAACAAACAGGTTCTTGTTGTTAAGGCAGACAGACTTGCAGAGGTTTCCGCTCTTACAACAGCTGACGGTCTTGCAATCGTTGCCGAAAAAGGTTCTGCAGGTGAAGAGGTTGCAACAACAGCCGCTTTCTTTGCAGATGCAGCGTTCACTGCAGTTGATAAGCAGTCCAAGGCTCTCACAGAGGTTGCCGCAGGTACAGCTGACGGTTGCGTTGTTGACTATGTATGCTCAATCGGTATGATTGGTGAGGGAACCGATTTTGAGGACCTCGTTGTTGTTGATACTCTTGCTTTTAATGATGAGCAGTACGGCATAGCATTCAGAAAGGGCTGTGATACCGTTGATAAGGTAAACGAGGCTATTACAGAGCTTGTTAACGACGGCACTCTTCAGAAAATCGCAGAGAAATATGAACTCGGTGAGCAGCTTATTGCAAAATAAAATTACTTAAAAGGTGTGAATTTTAATGACATTCAGTCAGGTCACTACCGATTTATTGCAAGGCTTTCTCCAAAACTGTGAGATATTTTTCGGCACTCTTTTGGCGGCTATTCCTTTAGGTCTTGTTATAGCCTTCGGTTCAATGACAAAATTCAGACCGGTAAAGTGGTTAACAAAAACTTTCGTTTGGATCATCAGGGGTACTCCCCTGATGCTCCAACTTTTTGTTGTTTTCTACGTTCCCGGTCTTGTTTTCGATATGCCCTTCAAATCCCGAATGACAGCGGCGTTGATTGCATTCATAATCAACTATTCCTGCTATTTCTCCGAAATATTCAGGGGCGGTATTGAGGGCATACCCAAGGGTCAGTATGAGGCAGGTCAGGTTTTGGGTATGACCCGTTCCCAGACCTTTTTCAAGGTAGTCCTTTTTCAGGTTATAAAAAGAATCGTTCCTCCCATGAGTAATGAAATCATAACTCTCGTTAAGGATACCTCTCTTGCAAGAATTATTGCCGTTCCCGAAATACTTATGGCGGCAGAGCGCTTTTCGGGTAAGGGTCTTATATGGCCTTTATTCTATACAGGCGTATTTTTCCTGCTCTTTAACGGCGTGCTTACGGTGCTTTTCAATAAAATTGAAAAGAAGCTTGATTATTACAAAACTTAACGAAGGAGGTTTTTAAATGTCTGTACTTGAAGTAAAAGATTTAAAAAAGTCCTTCGGCAAGACCAAAGTTCTTAAGGGTGTTACCTTTTCTCTGGAAGAGGGAGAGGTGCTCAGCATTATCGGTTCTTCGGGTAGCGGCAAAACAACGATTTTGCGTTGTATAAACCAGCTTGAAACAGCGGATGCAGGCTACATCGCCGTAGACGGTAATGTGTTTTTTGACGGCACTCAGCCGCAAAAAAAGGAAAATGCCGATGAAAAAAGAAAGCGTCAGCTTCTTATCGGACTTGTTTTTCAAAATTTCAATTTGTTCCCTCAGTACAATGTTCTTGAAAATGTAACCCTGGCGCCTAAGCTTCAAGCGAAGGAACGCCCCGATTACAAGCAGAATAAAACTGCAATTTTGCAGGAGATAGAGGAAAAAGCGAAAAAAATACTTGCTCAGGTCGGTCTTACCGATAAGCTTGAAAATTATCCCTGTGAGCTTTCGGGCGGTCAGCAGCAGCGTGTTTCCATTGCAAGGGCGTTAGTGCTTGAGCCGAAAATACTTTTCTTTGATGAGCCCACCTCAGCTCTTGACCCTGAGCTTACGGGCGAGATACTCAAGGTAATAAAAGGTCTTGCAGAGGAAAAAATGACGATGGTTATCGTTACCCACGAAATGTCCTTTGCAAAAGCCGTTTCCTCAAAGGTTATCTTTATGGATAACGGAGTTATCGAGGAAGCGGGAACTCCCGAAGAGGTTTTTGATAATCCTAAATCCCAAAGAACAAGAGAATTTATTTCTAAATTTGAAGATTGAGTTAAAAAATACAACCATCGTTCGCTGTCGGGGAAATGACGGTGCACGGTGGTTTGGTTTTTGGGAAGTTATAATTTAGTTTTCGAAAAATGATATAAAATAGTATTGCTATTGTTCTCATTTTGGAATATAATAAAACCAATAAATTGAGGTGATGAAATGCTTGCATATATGACCGCCGGGGAAGCCGCTGAAAAATGGAATATTTCTCACAGACGTGTTATTACTCTCTGCAAGGAAAACAGAATCCCTGACGCTGCTATGTTGGGGAATATGTGGATAATACCCCAAAAAGCCACAAAACCTGTTGATGGCAGAACAATCAGATATGATAAGAAAAATCCGACTAAACCATTTATCAAGTGGGCAGGAGGAAAAGGACAGCTTCTTCCTACGCTCAGAAAGTTTTACCCAGACGGTATGGGAACGACTATAAAAAAATATGCTGAACCTATGGTTGGTGCAGGTGCAGTATTATTTGATATTCTCAATACCTACGAAATGGATGAGGTATATATTTGCGATACCAATATTCAGTTGATGAATGTATATAAAGTAGTTCGTGACGATGTTGATAAGCTTATCGAATTGCTCCTTAAGCTTGAATCGGAGCACTTATCGAAAAGCGATGAAGAGAGAAAACAATACTACTATTTGCAAAGAGAAAAATACAACTCAGAAACGCAAAAGTCAGATGATAACAATGCTCTGTTAAGAGCTTCATTGTTTATATATCTTAACAAAACTTGTTTCAACGGATTATACAGAGTGAATAGAAAAGGTTCATTTAATGTACCTATGGGTTCATACAAGAATCCTACCATATGTGATATGGATAACTTGAAAAAAGCATCTGAGCTCTTGCAAGAAGTTACCGTATTGACCGGTGACTATACTTGCATTGCGGATAAATTAGATGAAAGCACATTCGTATATTTCGATCCGCCGTACAGACCGTTAACCAAAACTGCGGAGTTCACCTCATATAATGCAGATGACTTTAATGACGAAGACCAAATTAAATTGGCAGAGTTCATTAAGTCAATAAACAAAGCTAAGGTAATGGCAAGCAACTCTGATCCAAAGAACGTCGATGAAACGGACGAATTCTTCGATAATCTGTACTCGGGATTGAATATAAACCGTGTATCCGCCAACAGAGCGATTAACAGTAACGGTAAAAACCGCGGAAAGATAAAAGAGCTTTTGATCACAAATTATTGAGGAGAATTATTTATGAAGAGAAATTTTAATGATTGGTTGTCCGGTTTTCGTGATAGCATAGCAACATGGACGTATTACACTGATTTTGAAAAAGTTTATGACAATACAGAAAAAATCAAAGATGAGTTGAATGTTTTGAACGGTCTTGTTGGCGCAGAAAATATTGAAACTGAATTTCGGAGAATTGTGGAAAAGTATCCTGAAACATTAAAAGTAATTCCGATTCTTATAGCAAAGAGAGAATGTGAAATTAAAATTTGTGATGCCGAAAAGAATTACTTGTTTAATTTCAAGAAGCCAAACTATTCAATTGATGAATATGTAAAGTTTATGGAAAAAACCGGATTATTCGATTTATTGAAAAAACATGTAATTCATTCTTTAGTCGATTATGTTATGGGTGTAGAAACCGGAATGGACACAAATGGCAGAAAGAACAGGACAGGGGATGCCATGGAAGATTTAGTTGAGAGTTATATTAAAAAAGCGGGTTTTGTAAAGGGTATTGATTACTTTAAAGAAATGTATATTCACGAAATTACTGATAAATGGAATGTTGATTTATCAGCAATATCTAATCAAGGTAAAACAGAAAAGCGGTTCGATTTTGTAATAAAAACGTCGGATATGATTTATGGCATCGAAACTAATTTCTATGGTAGCGGTGGAAGTAAGTTGAACGAGACTGCTCGTAGTTATAAAACGCTTGCTTGGGAAACCGAAGAAACGGAAGGTTTTACATTTGTTTGGTTTACTGACGGCAAAGGCTGGGTGAGTGCTCGCAATAACCTTGAAGAAACTTTTGAAGTTATGGAACACATCTATAATATTAAAGATTTGGAAGCCGGTATTATCAGCGAGGTTTTTAAATAATGGCTAAAAAGATTACTAAATGGGAACCCGAAAACTTTGAGTTGGAAATGACTACACATTGGTCTTTCCCTAAACGTGGCGATTGGGCTACACACGAAGCAAAATGGCGAGGAAATTGGTCACCGTATATTCCCCGTAACATAATACTAAGGTATTCTCAAGAAAACGATTTAGTTCTTGATCAGTTCGCAGGTGGCGGAACAACTCTTGTTGAGGCAAAACTCCTGAACAGAAATATCATTGGTGTTGATGTTAATGATGTTGCATTAGCGCGATGTAGGGATAAAACCGGTTTTGAACATGAAGGTGCAAACGGGAAAGTATATATCCAAAAAGGGGATGCAAGAAACCTTGGGTTCATACCAAACGATAGCATAGATCTGATTTGTACCCATCCTCCGTATGCAGACATAATCAAATACAGTGAAGATATTCCCGAAGACTTATCTTTGCTGAAAGTTAAAGATTTTCTTGAAGAAATGAAAAAGGTAGCTGATGAAAGCTACCGGGTTTTAAAAAAAAATAAGTTTTGTGCCATTCTTATGGGTGACACACGTCAAAAAGGCTGTATGATTCCCATGTCATTTGAAGTTATGCGTATTTTTGAAGATGCAGGATTCAAACTTAAAGAGCTTATAATCAAAGAACAGCATAATTGCAAAGCTACAGGTTATTGGAAAACTAATAGCGTGAAATATAATTTCTTGTTGATTGCACATGAGTATTTGTTTGTGTTTAGAAAATAATATAATACAATATTAAAAAGCTAAGTGGATTGCTCTGTTCTGTGAGTAATCCGCTTGTTTTGTTATTTTGTGAAGTGACCTGTAAAACCGTGTTTAAACCGGTAAGAATGATGAGGGTATATTATCTAACAAATTTTCCCCTTAGGCATATTATGTTAAGGGGAAAATAAGCGCAATTGCCGCGAGGTGCTCTCGGGGTGGTGCAGAGCATTCGGAGACTTTTGTTGCCGAAAGCCACGGCCTTCAAAACAGCCCCTTGAGCTTGTGCAAAAGATAAAACCCTCTCCCGCAAAAAGGAGAGGGTGAATTTCTTATTGTGCTATAGCCGAAGAAAATTGAATCTCATACGGGTTCGACTCCTGTCAGCCTGAAGATTCTTAAAGCTTTTCGAGCACTTTAAGCACAATATCCGAAAATGCGGTTGTATCGGTTGTAAGAGAGTCGGTGTAATCATTTACCGAAACGTCGTCTGCACTGTCTGAAATTTTTCTTATGCTTACGAACGGCACGTTGAAGAAAGAGCAAACTGCCGCCAAAGCACCGCTTTCCATATCAAAGGAATTGATGTTGAAAATCTCTTTGTAGCGGTCTTTTCTTTCCTTGTCGGTAAGGAAGAAATCACCTGTGCCGAGATTTCCGTGCTTAAAGCCCTCCGCCGAGGAAGCGGCTTTATATAAACCGTTGTCGCACTTATATATATATTCTGCCTGACCCGGCTTTTCCCCGGGGCTTCTGCCGATAGGAGTAAGGTCAAAATCACATTCAACGCAGGAGTCGGAAACGATAATATCCCCTTTGAAAACTCCCGAAACCGCACCGCTCCAGCCGGTGTTGATAACGCCGTCGTAGCTTTCGCTCATAAGAGCGATTGAAGCACCCATTGCGGCATTGACCTTACCTATACCGAAGCAAACGGCAGTGCAATCAATATTATTATAAGAAAAATCAAAAGCGGGCATATGCTTCACGGAGTATTCTGTTTTTACGAGCTCGCCTAAGCTTTCCTTAAAAGGGTTAAACTCATCAATGTCTGCTATCAAAACAAGATATTTCATACTAAGAGCTCCTTTATATTTCCTTTAACGCCGCAACCAAGGCTCTTGCAAACTGATCGGGGCAGGAGGTGCTTTTAAAACCGCAACGAATACCCGAAAGGGAATTTATTATTTCTTCAGGTGTTTTACCTTCTGCAAGAGCAGCTATACCCTGAAGATTTCCGTTGCAGCCGCCTTGAAATTCAACGTTTTTTACAACGCCGTCCTCAATTTCAAAGGAAAGATTTCTTGAACAAACGCCCTGGGGTCTGAAATTAAACTTCATTTATTTTTCCTCACTTTCAGTATTGTTTGATTTTAATAAATTAAATGCGCATAGAAGCCCAAGGAGAAGCGAGTTAGGCTGTTGCTTTTCTTATTGTAGTTTA
>CAZCQI010000043.1:0-12636 GCA_964500795.1 uncultured Eubacteriales bacterium | reverse complement strand
CGTCCATATCCAAGTTTATCTCGATATGTTGCTTTGCATTAAGTTTGGACAATAAGCACACCGTCTCCACATGCGATGTATACGGAAACATATCAACCGGTTGAATTTTCTTCGCCTTGTAGCCGTTTTTAGTAAGATAATATAAATCTCTCTGCTGAGTTTCGGGATTGCAGGAAATATATACAATTTTTTCAGGCGAAAGCGCAACTGCACTTGAAAGAAACTTTTTATCACTGCCGGCTCTTGGCGGGTCCATAAAAAGGACATCGCATTTTTCTCCGTGCTCTTTCATATTAAGCATAAATTCTCCCGCATCCGCGCAGAAAAATTTAATATTTTCTATATTATTTATCTTTGCGTTCACCTTAGCATCGCGCACGGCATCGGAGTTCAATTCACATCCTATAACCTCGCCTGCATTTTTTGAAGCAACTATGCCGATAGTACCGATTCCGCAATAAGCATCTATAACTCTCTCTTTACCCGTAAGCCCCGCATACTCAACGGCTTTACTGTAAAGAACCTCTGTCTGAACAGGATTTATCTGATAAAAGGATGACGGCGAAATTCTGAAACGGCAACCGCAAAGCACATCTTCAATATAGCCTTTGCCGTACAGCACGGTTTCCTTATCGCCAAGAACCATACTTGTGAATTTATTGTTCAGATTTTGCACAACGGTTGTTATATCGGGGTGCACTTTAAGAAGCTCCGAAACAAAAGCCTTTTTTGACGGAAAAACATTGGTGCCCGTAACGAGGACTACCATTATTTCACCCGTGGAAAAGCCTCTCTTAACAAGCACGTGACGAAGAAACCCCTTACTGTTTTTTTCATCGTAAACCGTCAGTTTAAAGCTTTTTACAAGGTTTCTTATTGTCAGGATAATTTCATCTGCCTTTTTATCTTCAATAAGGCAGTTTTCAACTTTAACTATATTATGGGTGCTGGATTGGTAAACGCCTGAGATTATTTCACCTGAGCGGGTTCTGCCGAAAGCCGCCTGAACCTTGTTGCGGTAGTGAAAGGGCGATTCCATACCGATTATTGAATTAACCTTATGAAAACCCGAAAGAAGCTTTTGCACCTTTGCCTGTTTAAAACGAAGCTGTTCGGGATATGTCATATTCATAAGCTGACATCCCCCGCATTTTCTTGATACGGGACAGATGCGAGTTTTTTCGGAAATGTTATTTTGTGGCATTTTCTTTATCCTTTTTTGCAATGTTATTGGTATTCATGCTGTCCTTATAGACAAAAAATCTACAGAAAAGAAATTCTGTTATCATATTTGTGAGCATAGTCACTTTTTTAGTATATCATATAAACAGTGATATTGCAATTATTTAGGCTAACGCGTTTGATTTTCAATATAAAAAAAGCCCCCCACCGAAGTGAGGGACCTTAATTTTTATAATCAATAAGCCGCAATACCTACTGCCATGCAAAGGATTACTCTTGCATCTTCTGTTGAAAACTCGCCGTCTTCATCCATATCGCCGAGAATCAACTGATCTTCAGTCGGAGTTGCGATACCTGATGCAAATTGAAGAGCAAGTCTTGCATCTGCGCCTGTAACTGCACCGCTCTGGTTAACATCACCGATACCGTACTCAACGTTAACGGGTGTTGTTACTTTCTTGTAGGTGTTGTAAAGAGAGAACTGAGGATAGTTTTCATCTGTGTGAACATCATACTGATCATCAGCATCAAGAAGCCACATTACAACGTTTACCGTGCCTGTTTCAGCGCTGAATTCGTTATGCTGCATATTCTTGATGAACCATACCTGCTCACGGAACATGCTGGTAGATGCATCAACCTTATAATCCCAAGAAACGTGATTATGGTCATCTTTTACAGCCTGAGTATAAATGTTGCCCCAATCATCGTAAGCCTGAAGATAATCAGAACATGTTGCGCCGCCGCTCATATACTTAACATCAATAATTGTGTCACTCTGCTCATAACCGTCGTTGATGGGAATCATCTGGCAGTTGTAACCGCAAACTATACCGAAACGCATACCGTCTGCCATAGCATCTGTGATAATCTGCTCAGCATTAGTCTGAATTTCGTGATAAGCTTTGATTTTTGCTTCAAGAGAAGCATCCATTCCGTCGGGGAAGAGGAATTCCTTTGCATCCTCGTAATAATCGGCAGGAACAAGGCTCCAAATGCCGGGCATACCTGCAATGTAGGGAATTATGGTATCACTGTAAGCGCGGGGAAGAAGCTGCTGAATAAAGAAGTCAATAGAGGGAGTATATTCTTCAGCACCGAGACCCTCATCACTTGCTATATAAGAAATAACGAAGGCAATTACATGTGTAAAGAAGTTTATATTACCAAGCTGAACAAGATAATTCTCAAGAGAGAAGTCTGCTAATTCAATATCGCCTGTGAATACACTGCCTGCAAGACTTGTTCCCTGCCATGCGGGTGAAGTAAATACAACATTGTTAAGGCTCTTGCCGCCGTTAGCACTCATATAGCAAAGAAGGATATTTGCACCCATACTGTGAGCAACAACATTAACCTTTTTATAACCTGTCTGAGCTTTTACCATCTCAACATAAGCAGCAAACTCTTCTGCAATCTCGATGGGATCAGCGCGCCAGTCATAGCTGAATGTGTAAACATTTTGTGCACCGTATTTCTTTGCATATTCCTGAGCAAATACGCTGAACTCAGCCTGCTCCTCCTCGGAGTACTCGCTCATAGACTTATCGGTCTTTTTAACACCTACGGTATCATTCATGGGAGTGCCGTCGGTATTGTAACCGATGTCAGCGAGATACTTATTAACAACAGGGAAAAGCACATCTGCCATTTTGTTGTAATCTTTATACTGTGAGCTGAAACCTGCATAAATAAAACCTGCAACAAATGCAGTTCCGATTTCAGTACCCATTGCCTGAGCCGAAGCCTCGGAAGTATCAAATGCAGGCGTCTCATCCTCAGTACCTACATTCTTATAAAGCTCTGCTGATGCAAAACCGTCAACAACAATGAGCGGATATGCCTTCGCAGCAGAAGCAGGCATAACAAAAGCAAGAGCAACAAGCACTAAAGCCAATGTAATGCTGACAATTTTCTTTGTTGCTTTCATAATATTCCTCCTAATTATTGGATATTGGCAGATAATCTCACCAATTATACGAACTAATTTTAACACATAATGAGCCTAATTGCAATAGGGTAAAATAATTTTAAGCAAAACTTTTTTCAAACTTTTTTCAAATGTTAAAAATATTATGACAGTCTGATTGAAATTTCTCCGGAATTGAGCTTCCCTGTTTCGCCGTTTTCATATCGCACCAACAAACAGCAATCATCATCTATTCCCGTTACCTCAGCTTTTTTCACAGAACCGCCTGAAAAAACATCAACCTTTTTGCCTACAGCAAAATTTCTCTCGGCATATTCTCTGCAATGCGGCTTTTTCTCAAGATTTTCATAAAACGAATAAAACTCGTTGAGAAAGAAAGCGATAAATTTTTCTCTCTTTCCGCATTCTTCCGAGTTGAAAACCGCTCCTGCAATATTTTTAATGTCTTCCGGAAAACCGTCCTTCGGCGGAAAAAGATTTATTCCCACGCCTAAAACCGCATAATCAACACAACCGTTTTCACCGCTGAAGCCTGCCTCTGTCAGAATTCCGCAAACCTTTTTGCCGTTGAAAAAAACATCATTGACCCATTTTATTGCTGAGCCACGGGCTCCTAAAGAATCCAGCGCACGGCAAACCGCAACCGCCGCCGCCGTTGTTATGAGAACAGAGCTTTCAGGTTTCAAATCAGGTCGTAAAAGCAGGCTCATATAAACACCTGTACCGTCGGGAGAAAAGAAGCTTCGCCCCATTCTACCCCTGCCTGCTGTTTGCCTGTTTGCAGTTATTACAAGTCCCTCACCTGCCCCCTCGGCTGCACGCCGGCGCATAAGGGCATTTGTGGACTCAAGCTCATCATAAATTTCTGCTTTTATAACACCTTTTAATTCAGGTATCAAATAATCATTTATTGTTGTCATTTTTATCCCTTTAAAGAAGGAGCTGTAAAAAACCGTAAGTTTTTTACAGCTCCTTTTTTATAAATTTCGTTTTATCAATATGTCATTGCAAATTCGGAAACAACCTCAATACCTACCTTTGCATTATCAATGGAAAGGATGCCCATCTTTGCAGAAAGGGCAAGATAACAGGGAGCATCCGTTTTAAGGTTAACAAGATTACCTGTTGATTTCTCGATTTTAGCAACTGCAGTAACATTTTCATATGCCAAGCTGAAATTGCTGAACTCAAGACCGGGGAAAGAACCGACAGCTCCCGTAATCTGAGATTCTTCGATAACACTTGAAACAGAGCCTACACCGTCAGCGCCTGCAGTAGGATTAGTTGCGTTCTTGGCAACAATAGTTACTATGTAATAATCGCCGCTCTCCTCGCATTTCGCACTGCTTACGCCTGCTGCGGTAAGATTGCTGTTTACGCCTGAAGGAGGAATATCAGCGTTAGTTTTAGCTTCATTCTTTTCCTCTATTTCAGCTTCGCTTCCAACCATAAACATACCCATGAGAGTTGAGGCCACACTTGAAAGAGACCCTGCTTCGCAAACACCGTTGTAGTTAATAACACCGTCTTTTACGCGGGTAACGGTTTTTGCTTTTGCTTTTGCATTGTTAACTGCTTTTTTATAAAGGTCAACAATTTCAGCAGTGGTTTTTTCTCCTTTTGAAGCCGGGGCATCGGATTTATCGGAAGCTGAGGTTGAATCCTTTGAAGCATCACTATTGCCTGCGGTATCCTTTGAAGTGTCACTGTTACCTGCAGATGAAGAATCCGATGAGGTATCCCCCGAAGCGGCATTATCGGAAACAGTATTGTCGGACGATGATGTATCCGAAACCGAAAAATCGTTATTTGATGAAACATTTCCTGCGGAATCGCCGTTTGAAACCGTACCTGATGACTGAACGGTTTGAGTTGTACCTGTTTCTCTTGAAGCAACAACAAGCATAAGTGAAGCCATATTGTTGGCAGTAATAAGGGAAACAACAACCGCAATTGCTGCAAGACCGATTATAATTTTCTTAATGGGTGATAAATTCTTCATAAGAATGCACTCGACCTTTCTTTTTTTAATGAACCGTTGTACACGGTTACACCTCTAATCCCTATCATTATAATTAAACAAAGCCGAATTGTCAACAGATTTCATTCAAAACGCGGCAGTTTTAACGAAAATAAAACACTTACAAAATTTTAAAAAACAAATTCTTCCGACAAAAAAATAAAAGCGTTCAAAAGAAAAAAGCAAAAAGCAAAAAACAAACTACAAAAAAGGACGAAGCTTTCCCCTGCTTCGTCCTGATATATTTTAAACCCAATTTAAAACAAGTTATATGCCAATCAGACCTTATAAAATCGAATATTTCCGCTTTTTCACTCAATACGGTCCTATCGGTATAACTCCAAATTTTCAATAATATCTATGAGTACTTGTTTATCGTTATGCGCAAACAAATATGTATCATTATTATATTCAAAATAGACCTGAACAGTCGAAACATCCTCCATTACGCCAAAATAGCAATTTAAGTCATTTATAGTTATATTTTCCCAACTATATATGTTTTTGTCAGGGATTTTGGAATTAAAAACAACCTCGCTTGTCAATCTTGAATCAGTAAAAACAAGTGAAACTATCTCTTTACCTTCTGTTTGTACATAATGAAGAAATTGAATTTCAAGATCATCCGGAAGCATTGCCGGTATTAAAACGCTCTTATGTTCTTTCTCGACAAACTCTTCTGCGGTTTCATAATCGCATCCGTCAGTACCTACAATAACCGTTTGACCTTCAACATCCAATCTGACCTCCGGCGGAGTTTGTTCAACTGTGCCGAATCGCTCCTTGAGCATATCGAAAATCGATCTCTGAGATGCTGTTGAAGCTATGCAAAGCAACGCAATCAAAGCTGCTAAGGTTGCCGCGATAAACAAAACTCTTCTTTTATTGAATCTGATATGTTCAGTGGTTTCTGTTTTTATTTCAGCTTCCGATTCTGTTTTCTTAAAAGGAATTTTACTTACCCTTTCTTGAATTTCTTCGGGGCTGAGTTTAATATCATTTTCTTTCAGTTCCAATATAAAAGCGACACACTCATTGACCAAATCCACATCCATTTCATCAATAGGTTTAGCTGCTTCTGTGTCACGAATGAATTCCATGCATTCTATTAGTTTTTCGTTCCCCTCGGACATGTTCATGGTGTTCTCGCCATTCATGGATAAATCACTTCCTTTTCATTAGAATTTTATTAAAGTTTTCCTCCTTCCGTATATATATGTCAATATACGGAAAAAGCAACAAAAAATATTTAAAAAATTTTTAAAAAAATTAAATTTAACAAAACCATACATAAATCGACTGCTGTCTCTGCAACCAACCGCTTAATTTTTCTGTTCAATCGAACCGCGCTCATACTCACAGCCTTTTCTGTTGTTTTTAATTCCTCGGCAATAGCCGCATATTTAAGTTTTTGAGTATAAATCAACTCAAAAAGTCTTTTTTCTTTTTCCGTCAGCTGTGAAAAAACCTCACTTTTTGCCTCTGCAATATCTTTTTCATTTACATTGAAATATTCTTCAATAGTGGTAAAGGCATTTTCAATAATGCTTACATTTTCCAATATTTCTTTTTCTTTTTTCCTTTTTCTGTACGCTTCAAAAGATTTTTTCTCTGCAACACTAATAAGCCACGAGCAAATGTTATCATCCTCAAGAAAATCACATTTTTCCTGAAAAAGCAAAAAAACTTCCTGAGTAATATCGGAAGCCTCATCTTTATTTACTCTGGACAAACAGAAACGGTAAACGTCATTATAATATTGTTTTGCTATTCTTTTTGCCTGTGCTTCATCAATCACGTCTGCCGTCTCCTTTCCGTAAGAATACATCCTCATAATACCATATATTTATGTTTTTGCAATAAATTTTTTATGGCAAAAATTTCTGTCGATGTAATTTTTTTACAAATTATTAAATATTCTCTGTAAAATATTTACAAAAATGTTTTTTGTTGCTATAATACCTGTGTTCAACTTATCTTTTATGAAAGGATTGTTTATTATGAAAAAATCAAAGAAGCTTCTTGCTTTGGTACTTGCCGTAATTATGGCTTGTTCCTGTATGTCAGCCGTAGCTTTTGCTGCTGATTCCGAAGCTTACATTCCCTCAATAGTTATACCCGGACTTTTCCAGAGTGAGGTTGCCTATTATGAAGACGGTGAAATTGCTTTAAACAGTGAGGGCGAGCCCTATGAAGCACCCTTCTTCCTCAACACCACCGCAGAAATTGCCGGCGCGGCTCTCAGCGAAGTCCTTATTCCCTTGGGCAAATTGCTCATTAACCAAAAGGATCGGGAAGAGGCTGCCGCTCACGCTCTTGCAGATGTTCTCGGTTCAACTCTTTTGGAGAAAAACCGTTCCGACGAAAACGGCGAGCTCGTTTACGATGTCCGTGCAACAAAATATAACGACAGCTTCAATGATCTTTCCGAATACGATCAGGAATATATTCTTGATGCAGTTCCCCTTCAGAACTATATCGATATCGCAGGTGAAGAGAATCTTTATTTCTTCTCATACGTTTCCTTCGGTAATATGATTGCAACTGCCGAAGAACTCTATGATTTCATTCAGCTTGTTAAAGAAGACTCCGGTTCAGATAAGGTAAATATAGTTCCCATCAGCCAGGGTGGCTCCATTGCAAATGCTCTTATGCAGCTTTATGCCGATAAAGGTCTCTCTCTTGCAGATGATATCAACAGAATAGTTTTTGTTGTTCCTGCTCTTGACGGTTCAACCCTCATCGGAGACATTTATCAGTATGGTCTTCTTGACGACAGCTATGAGCTTTACAACACTATGTTCCCCTCTCTTATGGGTGAGGATGATTACCTGAGCTACCTTATCAATATCGTTATCCGTATTTTCCCCAATGCCGACCTTAACAATATCCTCGACATTGCAGTTGAAACTCTTATTAACGATTATATGAGATATTCAACTCTTATGTGGGGTCTTTGCCCGTCTGCTAACTACCCTGCCTGCCGCGAAATGTATCTTCTTGACGAAGGACTTGAAAACATTCTCTCCCAGACAGATTGGTTCTACAATGCTCAGCTCAATTCCGATGCAAACATCCTCAAAGCTGTTGATGACGGCGTCGAAGTATTTGATATTGTTGACTACAACGTTTCCCTTTACCAGATTGTTGATTCTTATGACGATGTAAATGCTGACGGTATCATTCAGCTTGATTCAGCATCTATGGGCGCATACAGTGCAGGTGTTGATATTCTTCTTCCCGAAGATTATGTTCCTGCCTGCAACAACTGTTCAGACCCCGAAAACCACGATCACTCCGACCCCAACGGTATCGTTGATGCCTGCACGGGTCTTCTCCCCGAAACAACCTTCTATTTTTACAATCAGAATCACGAGAGAACTGCTTCAAATGATATTATTATGAAGCTGGCTTCCGCTCTTCTTACAGACAGCAGCTTCACAAGTGTTTATTCTTATCCGGATAAGTTCCCTCAATTTAACAATGCGAGAAACTCCAAGGGCCTTATGAAAGACGTTGCTGAAATGAAAGAGTATGACACAAGTACACTTTCACCCGAGCTTGCAGCAGAGCTTGAAGAGGCAATTGCTGTTGCAGATGCCGCTCTTGACAATACCGCAATGCCCGTTGACGAATTCGAAGCCGCAAAAGATAATTTTTACGCAGTACGCGATAAGGTTCTCTACGGCGAAAGCGAGTCCGAGGATGATGCATCGGATGCCGGTAAAGCTTTTGATATTGACAATCTTCTTCTTGCAATTATTAAAGCTGTAAGTGATCTTCTTTACAAAATTTTCGGCGGTGCAGGCTTCAGTGAAATGTTCCCCTCTATCTGGGATAAGCTTTTCTCAGCCGCTTCTATTCAATAATTAAATAATCAGACCGGATTTGGGCAACCATTTCCGGTCTTTTTTTCTTTGTATTTATTTACCCCCTGTATTGAAAAAAACAAAAGAAAATGTTAGAATTTATCTAAAGTAATTTTTGTGGTGAATTTATGACTAAAAAAGAACGAGCCGCCGCAGTTTGCGAGCTTTTGAAAAATGATTATCCCGATGCCGTGTGCCGGCTTAACGCCGACACGCCTTTTCAGCTTATAGTTGCAACACGCCTTTCCGCTCAATGCACCGATGCCAGAGTAAATCTTGTTACACCGGCTCTTTTTGAACGTTTTCCTACCGAAAACGAGCTTGCCGAAGCAGAAATATCCGAGGTAGAGGCGCTTATTCATTCATGCGGGTTTTACCGTGCAAAAGCGAAAGATCTGGTGGGTATGGCTAAAGCAGTACGCGATATTTACGGCGGCGTTTTACCGGATACCATCGAAGAACTTACAAAGCTCCCCGGTGTGGGCAGAAAAACCGCTAACCTTATTATAGGTGATGTTTATAAAAAGCCAGCGGTTGTTGCAGACACGCATCTCATAAGAATAACAAATCTTTTGGGTCTTGTTAACTCAAAAGACCCTAAAAAGGTTGAGCTCGACCTGAAAAAACTACTTCCTCCCGAGGAGAGCAACGATTTTTGTCACCGAATAGTTCTCCACGGCAGAGCGGTTTGCATCGCCCGCCGTCCTAAATGCGATATATGTTCCCTCAATAATTTCTGCAAATATAATCTTAAGAAAAAATAACAAACGGAGGCTTTTATGAGAAAGATAACTTCCATTTTTCTTATTATTTCGATGCTCATAGGGCTTTGTTCGTGCTCACTGACACTGAATAAAACCACCTTCACCGTGGGCGTGCTTGATGAAATACAGTGCTTCGACCCTTTAAAAGCCACGGGTGATGCCGAAAAAATAATTGCCGCCAACTGCTTTGAAGGGCTCTTGCGCTTTGACCAAAACGGTCATATAGACCTTGCAGGTGCAACGGGTTATTCCGTAAGTCCCGATATGCTCACGTATACTTTTACCCTCAACCCTTCGGCTAAATGGTATGTTTCCGACAAAGCAAGAGAGGCTATGAAAACAGCAGGGCTTGACGGCTTCTCCGATACAATTACTGCATACGATTATATTTTTACAAAAAACCGTCTTTCTGAAGAGGGGTACGAAGAGCTTTCCTGCATAGAAAAAATCTATGCAAAGGATAACTATACTCTTGAAATAGCCCTGAAAGAAGCAGATATAGATTTTCTTTATACTGTTGCTTCAGCGCCCTTTTACCCTTGCAATGAAGCTTATTTCAATGCTTTGGGTGAATTATACGGAACCTCCCCCGATACTGTTATTACAAACGGCATCTACCGAATCGAAGAAATTAGCGAAACCGGTGGAGTTACCCTTACGGAAAACGCTTCATACGCGGGAAATCTTCAGCTTCTTAACAACGGTGTATATCTTTATCCCACAGGAAAAGAGAGCGCTCTTCTTGCCCGATTTGAAAACGAGGATTACGATATATTTCTTTCCCAAAGCTCAGAAACCAAGTTAGGGAAAGCCGCAACCGACCCAACATACCCTGATTCTGTTTGGGGTCTTGCTTTTAACTTCCGTCAGGATACGGTTAATAATACAAACCTGAGAAAAGCCATTGTTAATGCAACAGACTTTTCATTAGTTAAAGCTCCGTCTTTCGCTGTCGCTGAAGCAGACAGGCTCATTCCCGGCAATTTCACCGTAATCAATGAGCCTTACGAAAGCTTTGAAACGGGAATTTCTTTGCCGGAATATTCCTCCCAAAAAGCTGCTGAATATTTTAAAAAAGCGCTTTCACAGTTAAAAACAGATTCTGTCACTGTTAAAATCGCCGTTCCCGAACAGCTTGAGGAAAATTTCTCACAAATCATTGACAGCTTCGGTGAAATTTTCAAAGGCAAGCTTACAGCAGAATTAACCGTTTTTTCCGTTAAAGCTGCAAAACAAGTTGCCGCTGAAGGCGATTATCATATAGCCGTTCTCCCCTTGACGCCTGAATTTGCCACTGCCGCAAGTTGCCTTGAATGTATTTCTCAGTCACCTTGCTTTTTCACAAACGAAAAGCTTGAAAAATACAAAGGTACACTTTATTCTCAAGCTGACAAAAACGCAGAAAACTTCACTGCCGCGGAGCAATATATAATCGACAGTTGCATTTTCATTCCCCTGTTCTGTACCGGTACAACTCTTTGTTATTCAAGCAATGTCAAAGGTATATACTGCGCCGACAACGGCAATCTCATATATTTTCATTTAGGAGTAAAAAACAACTGATGAACCATACAAAAAAAAGAAAAATTTACATAGCATTTTCCGCCCTTGCAATTACAGCAGTTGCGGTGATAATATTTTATCTTTCCGCGCAAACTGCTGACGAATCCTCCGAGGTGAGCGGTTCTCTGATTGCTTGGATATATTCTGTTTTAGGGCTCTTTTTCACTCAGGACACTATCCGAACCATTGCGCATTTCTGTGAATACGCACTTCTCGGGTTTCTTACCGCAAACCTGATTTACGCCTGTAAAAACTCAGTCAAGCCGTTTTTTTCAATACTGTTTTCGTGGCTTTACGCCTGGACGGACGAAGTGCATCAGATTTTTGTTGAAGGGCGAGCATTTCAGCTTTCCGATTTAGCGGTGGACTTAGGCGGAGTTTCTCTCGGCTCGGTAATTTTTGCCTTTATTATTTTTATTGTAAAAGGAATAATTTCAAAAAAGAACGGAAAACGGCAAAAACAACAAGCAAATAACTCTTGAAATGATATATTTTGTATGTTATCATAAATCAGAAGTATAAACATAGTTAGTGGAGGTATGAAATGAAACACGCTGATCTTATAAAACAGATGACCCTTGAGGAAAAGGCAAGCTTCTGTTCAGGTCTTGACTATTGGCATACACCGGGTCTTGAAAGATTGGGCATTCCGGTTGTTATGTGGACTGACGGCCCTCACGGTATCAGAAAGCGCTCCGAGAAAAAGGATAAGGAACAGCAGATGAGCCTTAAAGGCGTTCCTGCAATCTGCTTCCCCACAGCGGCAACTACCGCTTGTTCCTGGGATCCCGATTTAATTTATGAAATGGGCGTTCTTCTCGGTGAAGAGTGCCTTAAAGAACAGGTGAGCGTTCTTCTCGGTCCCGGCACAAATATCAAGCGTTCTCCCCTTTGCGGAAGAAACTTTGAGTATTTCTCGGAAGACCCTTATCTCGCAGGCGAAATTTCCGCCGCTTTCGTAAAAGGTGTTCAGTCAAAAGGAATCGGCACATCTTTAAAGCATTTCGCAGGTAATAACCAGGAAACCCGCCGTATGACGGTAGACAGCGTTATCGATGAACGTGCTTTAAGAGAGATTTACCTTACTTCTTTTGAAAAAACGGTTAAACAGGCTCAGCCATGGACCATTATGTGTGCATACAACCGCTTAAACGGTACTTACTGCGCCGAAAACAAATGGCTCCTTACAGACGTTCTTCGTAACGAATGGGGTTACAAGGGTATGATTGTTACCGATTGGGGTGCAGAAAATGACCGTGTTTCAGGTCTTCTTGCAGGTCAGGAGCTTGAAATGCCCACCTCAAACGG
>CAZCQI010000042.1:0-12928 GCA_964500795.1 uncultured Eubacteriales bacterium | reverse complement strand
GCTTTGTGAACCTTTTTGAATAACCGGATATAAACACAAGACCCAAAAGCAAAGCGCAAACCGTAAGCATTGTTGTAACTCTTGTTGCGATGGAGGCGTTTTCCTGAATAGGGTCTTTCTGAACCGTAATTTCAATGTGATACCCGTTAAGAAAATCCTTACCGTAAACGATATACTGTGTTGTACTGCCCTCTGCCGCAACCACATTAAAATAGCTTCCGTCATCATTCTCAGAGCGGCTGACTATATTAAGCTTACTGCCCGAAATGAACTTACTGTTACCTTCATAAAGATAATTATCCGTATTATCGTAAAGGTCTATACTTACGTCCTGTGTGTTTTCATATTCCTGAAGCAGTGCATAATATTCCTCCCCTGCCTTCTCGGCATCATCTGCCATAGAGCGCAGGCTTCTTTCTACATTCCATATATACACGCTCTCAACAAGTCGGGAATTTACAATTGATATACCTATAAGGCAAACCGCTATTATTGCGCCGATCTCTAAAAAGACACGTGTTCTTATACCCATTTTTCGACGTTTCACAGCGTTCACCCCTTTTTTAATCGTCAAAATCTGCTTTGTAGCCTGTTCCGTAAACTGTTTTTATGTGTTTTATGCCCCATTCGCCCAGCTTCGTGCGAAGTCTTGCAACATGAGAGTCAACTGTTCTTGTGTCGCCCTGATAATCAAGACCCCATAGCTCATCAACAAGGCTCTCTCTGGAATAGACCCGCCCGGGAGTTGATGCCAATTTATTAAGAATTTTAAACTCCTTGAGAGTAAGATCCAGCGGCTCCCCGTTTAAAAGAACAACATGAGCGGCAGATTTAATAACAATTGAACCGATGTGAATTTCATCGGGATTTTCCTTTGGAACCACCGCAGATGCGCCTCTTTTCAAAAGAGTATCCACTCTTCTCATAAGCACAACAAGTGAAAACGGTTTTGTAACATAGTCATCGGCTCCGGATTCAAAGCCCATTATCTGGTCAAAATCCTGTGAACGGGCAGAAACGAGAATAATCGGTATTCCGCTTGTTTCGCGGATTTTTCGGCAAACCTGCCAGCCGTCCGCCTCAGGCATCATAATATCAAGAAGTGCCAACTCTATATCATCATTTTCTTCAAAAAGCCTGAGGGCAGCCTGACCGTCCTCGGCTTCAAGAACCTCATGCCCCTCTTTTTTGAGGCAGTCACCTATAAGCTTTCTGATAAGCTGTTCATCATCTGCAACAAGAATTTTAGCCATACTATGACCCTTCCTTTCCGTGCCGCAAAACACAAAAATAGGTATATGGGCGATTTTATTCAAACTTTCCCCACCGGGCAAACCTTCATACATATACCGCAAACGGCTCCCCTGCCGATATGCTGATACTGTTTTTTCATATATTCGCTGCACACGGCGGCACTGAATATTTCCTCGCGTTTTATACCGTCGTGATATGTCGTTCCCAAAATTGCTCCCGAAGGGCAAGCCTTTACGCATTTATCGCATTCTATACACGGATTTTCTTTTAAAATCCCGTCACCGTGAAGCTCACAATCAGTAAAAAGCGTACCCAAACGAACACGCGAACCGTATTTTTTATGAAGAAACAGTGAGTTTTTTCCTATATTTCCAAGACCTGCCTTATGTGCCGCCTCTTTATGGGAATATCTGCCGTTGAAAGGCGTTCCGGGCATACTCTGAGAAGCGGCAACGGTAATATAACGGTAGCCCTTTTCCTGCAAAAACAAGCCTGCTTCAAGAAGAGCTCTGTCGATAAAAGCGTTGACTGTTCTGTAATGATTAAAATAAGTTGGAGTGGGTGCGCCGTCTATTTCATCAACTATTGCATCGGAAAGCCTTACAACAATACTGACGGCATACTTTAAATCCCCCGTATCGGCATTATCGATGTATGAAAATCCCACATCGCTGACACCCTTTGAAAGGAGAAATTCCCTAAGTTCCTTTTCAAGCATTTTCTACCCTCATTTTTTCCATACACAAAAGCACCTTTTCATTAAGGCTCTGGCATTCCCGAAGAAAAGCACGTGTCTTTTCGGGGTGGTTTATAAATTCCACGGCGCTTTTTGCCTCGTTGCCCATAAGAATTTTCTTTTCGCAGTCGGGAATAAGCTCTGTTTTCTCACCGGCGTTATTATAAAAATAAATCTCATCAACCTGAGAAATACTGCCTATTGTAACGGTACCCTCATCCCCCATTATCTGAGAAGAACTGCGGCTTTGACCTACCTTTGAGTAAGTTATTGTTACAAGCTTATCGGGGTATGTAAACACTGCGCTTCCGCTGCCGTCTGCACCCGTTGAAAGAAAGTGCTGACAGGGTGTTATGCTTTGGGGCATACCGAAAAGGTCTACCACGGGATAAACACAGTATATCCCCAGATCGTTAAGCGCACCCGTTTTCATTTCGGGATTGAAAATGTTGGGAAGCTCCCCTCTTCTAAGAGCAGCGTATTTTGAGGAAAGCTGAGAAAAATCAATACTTGCACTGCGTATATTCCCTAATTTTCCAACGGCATCCTTTAATACCTTTCTCGCAGAAGTGTGCATATACATTATAGCTTCAAAATAAACAACACCCTTTTCCTTTGCCAATGCAACAAGCTCGCGGAATTCCGAGGCGGTAACGGTAACGGGTTTTTCGCATATAACGTGTTTTCCGTTTTGCAAAAGTTTTTTGCTCTGCTCATAGTGGCAGGAATTGGGACTTGCAACGTAAACCAACTCCGTATCCGAAGAAAGAAGCTCAGAAAAAGATGAAAAAGCTCTTTTTGCTCCTGTTTCTTCGGCAAAGGACGCACCTTTCTCTGAAGAGCGTGAATAAACACCGTCGAGAACAAGCTCAGGAACAAGGCTTGCTCCGTCTATAAAAGATTTGGTTATCCGGGATGTCCCTATAACAGAATATTTTATCATTTTAATCCTCTATATGTAAAAACTGTTTTACTGCCGCTTTTGTGACAGAATTTTTGAAAAATCCCGCAGATTCTATTAAACGGTTATGAGGAAGAATATTCCACGCCTCTTTCGGTGCGGTATTTATTCCCATGCCTTTGAGAATATCGCAATAAAATTCTGCGTTTTTAGTAAATTCACGGTATGATGCTTTTTCTGCACCGTTCCAGCCTGTTTCGGCAACCGCCATCCAACGGGGGAAGCACAAATACGAAAGCTTTTCGAAATCCCTTATATATTCTGTCCATACAGGCGATTCAACGCCCTTTACGGATGCCGCGCCGAGAGAGGTAAGCCCCCGAATTTTTTTCGGGTCAAAATTATAAACGCTTCTTAAGGGATGCGTACCGTAAGGATAATCCATATAATAAGGATTAAAATTCTCGGCAATAATCGGATTGCCGCCGTTTGCCCATTCCACGGATTTTTTTGTTTTATCCAGCCACAGAGCCACGGTAACATTATCTTTATCAATATTTCCGCCGCGGATAGCCTCATTCCAACAAATTGCTTTTTTGCCTTTTTTCTTCAAATAAGCCGCAACCTCGTTAACGAGCCAGCCGTGAAGCTCTTCCATATTATTAAGTCCCAGCTCCTCTGCCTTGTGCTGACACTTCGGGCATTTATTCCAACGGATTTTGGGCGCTTCATCGCCGCCGATATGAAAATATTTACCCGTGAAAATTTCGCAAAGCTCATCAATAACTGAGTAAATAAGCTTTAACGTCTCTTCGTTGCCGGCGCAAAGAATATCATTAAAAATGCCTGCGGTTGTCTTCGGTTCGAGCTTTTCTCCCGTGCAGGATAATTCAGGGTATGCCGCGATTACGGCAGTAGAATGACCGGGAATATTAAATTCGGGGATGACCTCAATATGCCTTTGACGGCAATATTCAACTATATCCCTTAATTCGGCTTTAGTGTAGTAGTGGGCATAGGGCGTTTTATCGTTCTCGCCCCTTCCGAAATCGGAAGAGGGTCTGACTGAGCCCACACTTGTAAGAAGCGGATAGCTTTCAATCTCAACCCTGAAGCCCTGGTCATCGGAAAGATGAAAATGGAATTTATTGAATTTAAAAAGCGCCGCCGCATCTATCATTTTTTTGATTTCTTCCACTGTGAAAAAATGGCGGCAGGAATCTATCATAAAGCCTCTGTATTCATACTCGGGCTCATCAAAAACATACATATACGGCAAACAACCTCGGTAATTGAGCATAAGCTGTTTCAAGGTAAGCTCGCCGTAGTAAAGGCCCTTTTCGTGTGCACCTTCAATGGTAACACCGCTGCCGTCAACAGTTATGCGGTAGCTTTCCTTATGCGAAAGTCCTGCTGTTTTTACTTTTTTTACAGGCGGCGTGCTTCCCACGGGGAAGGTCAGCATACCCGATTTTATTTCGATTTTTTTAGGTTGGGGGCAAAGATACATAAGCTCACCTCAAGTCTTATTTTCACATAAATGCATATTAAATTTTTCAATAAGAACTCTTCCTGTTTCAACAGCAACCTTTGCATATTCGGGAATAAGCTCGGCAGGCTTATTCTTTATAAATCCGTCACTTTCAAAGGTAAGCTCGCCTTTATAATCAATATCCGCAAGTGCTTTCATAACCTTATCCCAATTAACCGTACCGAAAAACGGAAGTGTATGGGAATCGTTTGTTCCGTCAACATCGTGCACGTGAAGGCACTGTAAGCTTTTATTGCCCAAGCGCCTTATAAATTCATCAGGGTCTTCGCGCACCAAAGCCGCATGACCGATATCAAGGCAGGCAACAAAGCAGTCGTTATCAAGTTCATCAAGATATCTGATAAATTCATCGGGGCGGGAGCAGGTTGAATGGTCAATTTTACCCGTATACTGCCACATATTTTCGAGCGCTATCTTAACTCCGTATTCTTCCGAATAAGGAATAAGCCTTTTATAAAAATCCATATTATATTCAAAAAGAATTTCGGGATTTTTCGGTTCATCATATTTTAAATGCTGACAGGGATGAACGACAATGTTTCTGATGCCGAGATATGATGCGTGCTTAATTGCATTTGTAATTTCATTGAAGCGCTTTTCCGTTTTTTCCTTATCCTCAAAGGAAGAACCGAAAGGCGCATGAGACTGATTAAAATAAAGACCTTTATCCTCCGCTCTCTTTCTGAGATTCAAGTAAAAATCTTTATTGTAAAAATCAGAGTACAGTCTTTCGTGAAATTGAGAAAAGTCAATGGCGTCATAACCTGCTTCGGCAAATATATCAACGGTTTTTTCAATGCCGAATGCATATTCCGTATATTCTGTCTGAGCTGAAAGTTTCATAATATCACCCTTTCATCAAGATGTTTTTCTTTTTATTAAATTAAAATTTAATGTCAAGTAAGCTTCCGAGCAAAGATATTTTTCTGCTCTTTCATCGGTCATTTCGGTTGCGGATAATATAAAATCCCCCTCGCCCTTTTCGAGTTTTATAAAAAGCTCTTCAAAATCCGCCGTTTTGATTTTAAGTGTGTAACCCAAATTCGAGCAAATCTCACGTGCAATATCCACATCGGTTCCGACGAGGTTCCCCTCCTCATCATAATATACGCGGTTATCGGCAATTGTATCGCAAAGCATTGTAACAGTGCCCTTTTCTTCCGTGGAATATGAGCCGTAATACTCTTCACCGACACAGTGGCAACGAACGATTTCGTCTATAACTCCGTTATTTTTCAGCTCGTTTATGGCTGTATCAAATTCCTCACAAAGAGCTTTGGAGGATTTCTTAAAATAAACACAGTACCGGAGCTCATAACCGCATTTTTCCACTAATTCAATATTTCTTTCAGCATCGGAATATGCAATATAATCGAAATCATCGATAATTGCGAAGTCTGCCTTTCCGTTTTCAACGGCAATAACAACATCCGAGACCGCCGTATATACAGAAACCGCTGCCCCTTGCTCCTCATACTCTTCAACGGCAAGAATTGCTGCAGTATCCCCGGTAACAGCAATAACCGAGCCTGCGATTTCATTTTCACTGTCTGAGGGAGCGAATTCGCAGGAATTGAAGCTGAAAAGCAAAATCGCTATGAGGAAAATACAACCGAAGCGCATATCACTCCTCCTGAAGTTATAAACCTTTAATATTTTTTGTTACTGTATTGAAAAATCTTTTAATATCCGTCACATTTCCACGCCGCTGTCGAGCGTGACATCAAGACCCTCTGCATAAAGATGCGAAATATCCGAATAGCAAAGGCATGTAGGTGCGGTAACGCCGTTTTCATTATTCTGAAATTCAAGAACCGTAATTCCCGTATGCTGATAATCAAATCCCGACCACATTATATGAATGGGTATATGTAATAAGGTGGAAATCCACGCTCTTGCAAACGCCGCATGGCAAAAAAGAGCAACCTTTTCGTTATTCTCTCTCAAAATACGGTAAACACCGTTTTCCTCACGGTAGCCCAACCCTTCAAGAAATTCGTTGCCGTTTTTTTCAATATAATCAACAGCCGATTTCATTCCCGACTGTTTTATATAATCGCACTCGTAGGCTTCGCGGAAAGATAAATCTATGTTTCCGTTTGCACGGTAGCAGGTATTCTGAACCACTGAAACGGATTTCATAACCCCGTCAGGATAAGGAGTAAGCCTTTCCTCACCGATTTCATGCGCCCACTCTTCGATATTTATCGGTAATCCGAGCAAATTTGCCGCAGGCTCAGCCGTTTCTTTCGCTCTGAGAAGTGGTGATGAATAAATTTTATCAATTTTAGATTTAAAAAGTCTTTTCCCCGCCGCTTCTGCCTGAAGCCTGCCTTTTTCCGTCAAAGCTCCGTCAGAGCCGGGTTCACCGTGTCGAACTATGTATAAAAGCATCTAAAACACCTCTCAGCTGATTATAGCATAAGATAAATTTATTATCAACAATCGGTGCGTTAAAAGTCTTTTTATTTATATACAGCTTCACCCGCCTCACTTCATTATCGGTAAGGCGGGTGAAAATTCATCAACAGATTATTGAAGCGGTGAAAGTGAAAGCGTGTCATCGGCAATCATAAACTGCGGATATTCACCGAACGTATCAACAGTCGGCTGAACTTCACTTTCAAGAAGAGTGAATGTAAAATCGCTGAACTCGGTGCCGTAATCGGCGGCAACATGAGGAGCATCTTTAACGAACCATGTGTTATCCTTAAAAAGAGCTGTTGAAGCATCAATGACCTTATCGGGTGAAATATAAGCACTGTCCGCATTTGCAAGATATTCTTCGGAAAGCGTTTTGCCCAAAGGTGCAACCGTCGCAAAGTTTGAAGTAAGCTCTGTTTCAAGAACCATATCACCGTTAAGATATGCTCTTTCATAAACAGGAACAAGACCTGTATTATAGTTTGAAACGAAGGAAAGCTTCACACCGCTTTCTTTTGCGTTAAGAAGGGTTTCTTCGGTGCTGAAAACGAATTCCTTTGTATCCTCAAGCTTTGAAAGAAGAACTTCATAATCCGCCTCATGTCCTCCGAAAATCGTTTCTATCGCGCTGTCATAGTCATCATCGGGACACAAAGACCAGAAGCCGCAAAGAGTTCCCATACAATCTCTGAGCACTATATCATTGGCTTTATCAAAGTATTTTGCCGTAAAATCATTTAACGCTCCTGTAATATAATCAAGAACACCCACAGCATCAAAAACAGTGAGAATAATTTTGAGGAAAATATTATTATCTGTTAAGCTTCCCACAAGCTCAATAATAACATCCTTGTCAAAAAGAATTCTGCCGTTGAGAGCATCACCGCAAACATAAGTACCGTTCTGCGCGCCTGAAAGATAAACAGCGGAGTTTATGCTTTCTGTACCGTAGTAATACATATAGGCAGTGGTTACCATACCGCCCATGGAAGCACAAATAATATTAACCTGAGCTTTGCCGCTGTCGCTTTTTGCAGTTTCAACGAATGAGCTTAACTCGTCTGCCAATTCAGCGGGAGTTTTTCTCCAGTCATATGTGAAAAAATATGTATTTTCAGCTCCGTATTTTTCAATGGCAGTTTTTACAATACCCATTTCGCCTTCGTCTGTAAGGGTTTCTGCGAATTCAGGGTAATTTGCCATTGAACCGGGATACTGAACCATTGATACTTCTTCAACAGAGTTGCCGTTATTATCACAGGCAATAGGAGAAAGCACGCTCTCGGCAACCTCAAAAATACCTTCTGCAATAGCCTCATCCTGCTTAAACACAAATTTTGAAATAAGTGCTTTAAAAAGAATTGAGGTAATATCGCCGGCATTAACACTGAGAGCCTTACTGCCGTCTTCGTACGTAAGCCCCGCAAAATCGATACCTCTTACGATAATCACGGGCATACCGTCATAGCTCTCGGTAGCTTCGCCTTCTTTTTCAGCGGCAAAAGCGGGAATCATCATAGTGAACAGCATTAACACTGCCGTTAAAACGGAAATAACCTTTTTCATATTTACTTTCCTTTCCAATTTTTTCTTACTTAAAATCCTACAACAAAACCTCGCCGTTTGTCAAGGTTGTTCGAAAAATTTTAGCATACAGTAATAAACCTTCAAAATAACAGATACAAAAACCCCTTGAATTATCGGAAGAATAAACAGATGTTTACATTACCCAAAAACAGAAAAAGAGTATATATTATTTACTTATTTGAAAATAAGTAGTATAATTCAAATAAATGATAACGAAAGGATATGAAAAAATGAAGTACATAGGCTTTGCATTGCTTGCAATTTTAGTTGTTCTTTTGCTTCTTCTTGCCGTTGCGGCAATTAAAGCGGTAAAAATCAAGGCTAAGCCCAATAAAAATGCACCTGCAATCAACCCGACCGAAGAGGAAGCCAACGATTATGCAAAGAAGCTCTCCGAAATGGTTCAGGTTCCTACAATTTCCCTGAGAGGCAATACCGACCTTTCCGAGTTTTATAAGCTCCACGAGGTTATGAAAAAAAATTTCCCCCTTATTTTTTCTAAGCTTGAATGCACAGAAATAGAGGGCAATCTTCTTTTCCGTTGGCCCGGTAAGGATCCTAAAAGAAACGGTATACTTCTTATGGGCCACCAGGATGTTGTTACAGCCGATGAACCGAATTGGGAGCGTCCTCCCTTCTCCGGTGAAATTGCTGACGGAAATATCCACGGCAGAGGCTCAATGGACTGCAAATCAACTGTTTTTTCCGAATTTCAGGCTATTGAAGAATTACTCGGGGAGGGTTATGAACCCCCTTGCGATATTTATCTTGCAACCGCGGTTGATGAAGAAATTTCAGGTGACGGCGCGCCCAAGCTTGTGAACTACTTAAAATCAAAGGGTGTTCACCTTGATGTTGCAATGGATGAGGGCGGTGCGATTCTCAAGGACCAGCTTCCCACTATGACAGGCTGGTGTGCGGCAATAGGATTACTTGAAAAAGGTTATATCGACCTTAAGGTTATTGCCAAAGGAAAAGGCGGTCACTCCTCCACACCCAAGAGCAACACTCCCCTTGCAAGACTTTCAAAGTTTGTTGCAGACATTGAAAAGGATAAACCCTTCAAAGCTGAAATTTCAGGCGCAGTTTATGCTATGCTTGACGAAGCAGCGCCTTACCTTGGCTTCCCTCTCAGAATGGTTCTCGGCAATATGTGGCTTTTTAAAGGCTTACTTACCAAGGTTCTTCCTATGGTTTCTCCTATGTGCAATGCTTTTGTTAAAACAACCTTCTGTTGCACAATGGCAGAGGGCTCTCATACACCCAACGTTATTCCCTCAGAAGCATATATCGTTTGCAACTTAAGAACCTCTCCCCACCAGAATGTTGAGGAGTCTCTTGCAGTTCTTAAAAAATACGCAGATAAATATGATCTTGAATTTGAAATCATTCACGCAAGAAACGCATCAAATACCGTTGATTACAAGGGCGAAGAATTCGGTTATCTCAAGGAATGTCTCAACGAATGTTACCCTGATGCAGGCGTAATCCCCTACTTAATGACCGGTGGCACAGACTGCCGTCACTATGAAGAAATTGCAGATAACTGCTTGCGTTTCTGCCCCATTAAAATGAGCAACGAACAGCTTGCAGCAATGCACGCGGCAAATGAAAGCATCGGCGTTCGGGAAGTTGCAAATTGCGTAAAATTTTATAAACACTATATTAAAAATCATAAATAAAACAGAGAAAGAAACGACCACTTTTGTGATCGTTTCTTTTTTTCTTTGCAACAAGTCTGAACTCGTTAAATGCACCGATTATATTTTTACTGTCCGTCAGTATTAAGTTTTTCCGTTGCAGCAGTAGCCGCACGGGTACGCTCCAAATCGAGATACATTCTGTCTCTTGTTTTCTGGTCGATATTATAAAAGAACATGGGAATAAGACTGATAACGTCAAATATCAACTGAGGACCGAAAGCGGCAATAAACATTTTCCACATCGTGTCTTCCGTTTGCACGGCTGTAAGTCCCGATTCAAAGCCTGCCCATCTTGACAGAAGCATAGTATTTATCTTTGTCAGAATAATACCTCTTACCTTGTTAATATAACCTGTAAGAAGATTTACGGTTGCCTCAACCCTGTAGCCGTTCTGCCATTCGCAATAATCGAGAACCTCATAGTTAATTTCGTTTTCAATAATTTTCTTTGTTCCGTAGAATACCATTTCAAGGCAGTTGCCTAACATCATAGCAATTGTCATAGGTAATTTTTTCTTATAGAATCCGTTTTCCTTTCCGCCTATAAGGCCCACAAGGAAGAACGACATTTCTGAAACGATTATTGAGCCACGTTGGAATAACCACAGAGTTTTTGTTGAAAATCTCTTTCTGAATTTTGTTGCCCAGGGGTAGCTGGCGTATGAAATAGGCATTCCGGGAATACCGGCAATTGTTGACATCATGTTGAATTTCAAAACGCTGTCATAATAAAGAGATTGGGAGGTTCCCACATTGATACCGTCAACAAATCCCGATAAGGTATAAATAAGCAATGGCTTATTCCTGAAAACAGAAAACATACCCTTCATAACTTGTGGCGGTTTTTCGGATTGGGGAACTCGCTCCTTACTCACAAACACCCACATCACCGCAGGAACTGTTGCAATAACCCACCAGAAAGTCTTCATTGATGCGAAAATTTTAGTAAGGTTTACATTTATTTTTCCGTTTGCCACAAGGTCAAACAAAACACCTGCTAATTGCTCGGGAAAACGTCTGAACAAATCACTTGCGAAACGGGAAGTAACAAGCATAGCCGTTCGTTCATTGGGGTTGGGCGTAAAAACGTTATCAATATAACCGCCGCCACCGAAAAAAGCGCCAACTGTTTCGCTGATATATGAAATTACCATATAAAATATTAATCTTTGAGCTGCATTCATACCGTTTGCATCTGCAATAAGCGGCATTATACAGGTAATAAAACCGACTAAAATATTCGGTATTAAGGATAAATATTGGAAGGGCTTGAACTTACCCCAACGAGTACGCATTTTATCAATAATAACCGCAGAAAGAGGGTCATTTATTAAATCGTATATACCCAAAGTAACCGCCGCATTACCGTGAGCTTCTGCATCGATGCCGAACAGTTTATACAAAAACAGTTCCGAAGATGTGTCGTACTTACCCAGCGATAATTCTGCCGTTGCAGTTTTTAATATGTAAACAACTCTTTCTTTGGTGGAACAGAACAGTCTGTTCATATATGCAGGTGAATCAGTATTCAAAACATATTCCCGTGTTACAGTGTCAACGTTTTGATTCATGTCTTCGCTCATGATTTAACCTCCTCACCGTTAAGTTCTGCTTCCTTCCGAAGCTGCATCTCTGTTAATCTACGGTACATTTCCTGACGGATTTCTTCCTGAGGAACACCGTCTTCCACCATTTTGAAATATTCTTCAATGGGTATGCCGCCTACAAAGCAAGGGTCGTGCTTAACTTCAATACCCTTTTTATATACTGCAATATCTACACCGAAATTCACGCAAAGAAGCAAGAAATAAACAAACGGCGCAATAACAAAATCAATGCTGAAATAGGGATTTTCGGGTACGCACATCAACAGCGCCGTTGCCCCACCGCACATTACCAACATTATAATGTCAAAGCAATAGTTTCTCAATTTGCCATGCTCCCCGCAAGCCATTGTCAGGCAACCGAGGCGTACCAACAATAAAACTACGGACAAAACAAGCAAAAGAAGCGCAGCCGCTAAAACTATTATTGCAGATTTTCCGTCAGCGGTATCCAAAAGAGAAAAAATTGAGTCGATATTAAAACTGTCCAGCATATCTGCTAAAGAAAAAATAGTGAAAACACCCTTAAATTCTTCAAACGGTGCTTTAAAACTACCTTTAAGCCACGGAACAACAATTGCGGCTACGGGAATTATACTTGTAAAAATACGAGCCACCGCAAGCTTTGAACCCACAAAAGCAGCTTTCATTCTGTCAATTTTTTTCTGAAAATAATAATGCTGAACCTCCGCCTTATCTGCGTCCTGCATCAGACGTTCCTGAATATCATAAAGTACGATATTGCTACCGCAATGGGGACAATGCTGTTTCCAATCCACCATTCTCAGATGCTCACCGCATTTAGGACAGTTTGCCATTCTGCTCACTCCCTATCACCATTATATGTTCATGATACAGTTTTTTCTTTTATAAGTCAATACTTTTTATGCATTGTTGACAAAATCTCCATATGTCATATGACGAATTGAATGGTAATTGACATAAAAAAACGAAAATGCTATAATATACCTATAAAACCTTAAAGGAGGAAAACAAATGAACACAATTCTGAAAAAAACATTATCGATAATGCTTGTTTTGGTAATGCTTTTTGCTTCAACTACATTCGCTTCATCCGCATCAGGTGATGACGCCTGCGATTGTGAACACTCTCCGTCAATTGTTGTTCCGGGACTTTTTCAGTCAAAAGTGAGATACCTTGACGAA
>CAZCQI010000041.1:0-12958 GCA_964500795.1 uncultured Eubacteriales bacterium | reverse complement strand
CGGCTTCCCCACGGATATGCAGCCTCAGTTTGCAACCCTTCTTTGTACCTGCAACGGTCCAAGCACCGTTGTTGAGGATGTGTGGGATAACCGCTTTAAGTATATTGACCAATTAAGGCGAATGGGCGCAAATATTATGGTAAACGGCGACACTGCTCTTATTACAGGCGTTGAAGAGCTCCACGGCGCACCCGTTGAGGCTGATGACCTGAGAGCAGGCGCGGCAATGGTAATTGCAGGTCTTATGGCTAAGGGTGAAACCACCGTAGGCAATATAAAGCTTATTGACCGCGGGTATGAGAACCTTGTTGAAAAGCTTACCGCTGTGGGTGCCGAAATTTCAAGAAAAGATTTTGAAGAGGATTAATTAAATATGATTAGATTTTGTCCGCTGTTTTCATCAAGCAGCGGCAATTCTGTTTACATAGGCGACCGCAACGGCGGTGTGCTTGTTGATGTAGGCAGAAGTGCCAAGCAAACAGATAATATGCTTAAAAGCATCGGCGTAGACCCGAGCGTTATAAAAGGCATACTTCTTACCCATGAGCATTCCGATCACGTGGCAGGCTTAAGCGTTTTTGCCGCCCGCCACAATATCCCCGTGTATGCCGCTCCCGGTACACTTCTTGCCCTTAAAACAAAAGGTATTCTCACGGGGAAGCATATAGACAATGTTATTTCAGACGAGCCTTTGGAAATAGCAGGCTTAAGAATAGAGCCTTTCAGAACCTCCCACGACTGTGCTGACGGCAGAGGATATATTGTAACGGGATGTGACGGCATAACAAAAGCCGCCGTTGCAACGGATACAGGCTACCTGACAACAGATATGCTCTCCCGTCTCAACGGTTGCAAGCTGGTTTATATAGAATCAAACCACGATGTTGCAATGCTGAGAAGCGGACCTTATCCCTATACTCTTCAAAAGCGTATCCTTTCGGATATAGGTCACCTTTCAAACGATGCCTGCGCAGATGCGCTCAGAGCCTTGGTAAATAAAGGTACAACCCATTTTATACTCGCCCATTTAAGCAGAGAAAACAACACCCCGGAAATTGCCTATAACACCGCTACAGCCGCCCTGCACGAAATGGGCGCGCTCGAAAACCGCGACTATATATTAAAAGTAGCAGAACCCGAAAACTGCGGCGGAATCATTACTCTGTAACACACCTCGGCACGCGTAAAAGCGTGCCGTTATATTTTTGCTCCGCCCTTTCTCACAAGTATCATATCGTCACCTATAACAATAATATCCTGCCAGCAAATTACGATTTCCTCACCTCTTCCGAAGAAGCCGAAAAAGCCCTTGCCGCAAAAAACGGTAATGCTCACAAGACAGCCCGTGCAGGTATCTATGCAAACATCCGTAACGCACCCCAAACGGCAACCGTTGTCAATATTTACCACTTCTTTGGCTCTTAAATCAGTTACTGTGCATTTCATAAAACACCAAACCTTTCTATATTCCGAACTCATTATCAATAAAGGAACACCTTGTCAGTGTACCGAGACCGTATTTATGACGGATATCGTCTTTGGTATATTCAAGGCGTTGTTCTTTTTCTCTTTTAATATGATATTCCATATCAAGAAATGATATTTGCTCGCAAACGTCGTCACTGTCTAAAAGCTTTGTGCCGGTCACCGTAAGGGAGCGTATAGGTTCTTTTTCTATATCAACATTTGATTCAATAAGCGAAAGTGCCGCCCGTCTCAAATCGAAGGATAGATCCGTGGGTGACGAAAGCTGAAGAGAACGCTGAACAGTGTTAAAATTCGTATCCTTTATACCCACCTGCAAAGCGCAACATTCAACCTTATGCTTTCTGAGCCGGGCTGCCACCTTATCACAAAGGAAAAACACACAGGTGCGCACATCCCCGAGGGTGGTAAGATCCCTTTTAAAGGTTGCTCCGTTACCGATGGATTTATAAGCCTCTCTGTAATCAAAAGGCAAAACGGGTGAATAGTCATAACCGTTTACATATTGCCACAGTGTTCTTCCGTTTTCTCCTAAAAGCCGTGTCAGCACTCTCAAATCCGCCGAAGCAATATCACCTATTGTGAAAATTGCCGATCTCCGCAGCTTTTCGGCACTTCTGCGCCCTACCATAAACATATCGCTCACGGGTAAAGGATATAAAAGCTCTTTGAAATTTTCAGGCGTAATCTCCGTTGTGGCATCGGGCTTTTTGTAGTCACTGCCCATTTTTGCAAAAATTTTATTATAGGAAACTCCTGCCGATATTGTTACACCCACCTCTTGCTTTATTACCCGTCGCAGCTCATCGGCAATTTCCCTACCGCTTCCGAAAAGGTGAACCGAGCCTGTTACATCAAGCCAGCATTCATCTATACCGAAAGGCTCTACGAGGTCCGTATAACGGCAGTAAATATCAAAAATCTTTTTTGAAAATTCCTTATAGATCTTATAATGCGGTTCCGCAAGCACAAGGCGCGGACATTTATTTTTTGCCTGCCATATAGGCTCCCCTGTTTTAACACCGTATTTTTTTGCTGTCTCGTTTTTTGCGAGAATTATGCCGTGTCGAAGCTCAGGGTCTCCGCAAACGGCAAAAGCAAAATTTTCAAGCTCGGGGTTAAGTGCCGCCTCAACGGAAGCAAAAAAGCAGTTGCAGTCACAGTGCAATATAACCCTTTCCAAAAACTCTCCTTCTTTCAGAACATTTGTTCGCAAAAGGTATTATAACAGAACGTTTGTTCTTTGTAAAGAGGAAACCAAAAAAATTTTTATATTTTCGTAGGGTACGGTCTTGACCGTAGCGTTGTTCCCGTTCGATTTTACTGACGGCGAACCGCGCCTGTAGGGTACGGTCTTGACCGTACCGTTGTTCCCTCCTTGATTTACTTACAGAGGGCAACAACCACGGGAGGGTCAAGACTCTCCCCTACATTATAAAATTGCCGACCGCAGGTCCCGATAATTCTCCATTCTCAATTCTCAATTCTCAATTATAATCGCAGACCCTTCACTCCTCATTCCTCACTCCTCACTATATCTCCACCCCAACCGTCATCATCGCTTCAAGCTTTCTGTAAATTCCGTCAAGCTCGGAAACGGGCAACGGGTTCACGCCGCGTCCGATTTCTACCGTAAAGCCGGGCTTCCCGAACTCTTCTATAAACCAATCCTTTAACCCTCCGCTTGCGGCAAGTCCTTCGTTTTTAACAAGGCTGTAACCGCTTAAAGCCGAAAACATTTTTGCAATATGTAAAGCTTTTTCGGGGGTGTTCTCGCCGTATTCGTAGTATATTTCCTCCCCTTGGGAATGAAAGCTTATAAGTAAATCAACGGAAGCCTCTCTGCAAAGCCGTGTTATTGCCGCCGTTTCGGGTTCGCTTTCGGGGAAAGGTCCGCCGTATCTCTTGGGAGCAGGACCGTTGATTCCTGCTTCTTTTTCTTTCTCGCGAAGAGTGTACCAATCTGCATTAAAATTATGGTTGATATCCACACCTCTTGCATTTGCGCTCCAATTACTCAGGTCGCCTTTGCATATATCAAAATTATTCTGTGCATATTCACCGCAACCGAAAACTCCTCTTATTGCAATTTCAATACCGTCGGGATTAAGCTCGGGGATTATAATAAGCCGTTTGTTTTTTAAAAGCTCTCTTGCATCAAACCCTGCCATTGCTTCGCCTGTTTCGCTCTTATACAGTAAATTTTCCGTAAACCGCAAAAGCAGTAAGGATGTAAGCCATTCAAGACCGTGAGTACCGCCCACGTATAAAACATTTTTCCTGCCCTCACCGAGAACTAAAGCGTATATCTCCTTTCCCAAAAAAGATTTTCCGCAGGTGGTTACCTTTAAATCCTCAAACCGTTCCTTTAAAGCTTTTATGTACCCTTCATAAACCGAATATGTAAGCGTTTCGCTTTTAATAATATTTTCCATAACCCGTCCTCACATTTATTCTTAAATAATTATTAAAATATATGATAGTTCTCTCTGAATATTTACAAAGACTTATTTTTATGGTTTAATATCAGTAATAAAACAATAAATTTACGGAGAAAAATATGCTTATACTATGTCTTATCGGCGTGGCAGTAACACTTGCCGCCGCATATCTTATTTACAGATTTTCAAAAAAGCAGGCTGATGCGGGAAGAGCTTTTCTTGTTGCATTGGCATCAATAGTAGTTCTCAGCATAGGTCTTGAAATGACACTTTTCAATATCAATTACTACACGTCAAAAGCATATACCGAAAGCTCTTTAACACCGTACCTCGAAGCTTATAAAACCGAGGACGGCACTTATACCGTACCCGAAAACGAGGAAATAGAATTTTCTGAAATAAATACAGAAATAAACAATATCCGCGTTGATTTGACAAATAATAATAAAAGCTGCGTTACTGCAAATATCTATCTGACGGATGAAGCAAACCGCTATTATTTTTCCGTCCCCGAAAGAGATATTTATCCGTCTGTAGAAAAGAGTGAATATATAAATATCAACACATCGGGCAAAAGTGAGCATCTTCTTATTTCTTTCGATACCGATGCAAATTTAAGCGGTATTTCCGTCAATGAGCAAAGACCCTTTGAATTTTCATTTTTAAGGGTACTTACGGTTATAGCGGTTCTCTTATTTATATATATTTTCATACCGTCCTCCCCTCTTTATAAACGCAAGCTGTCAAGTAGCAGTCGGGATATGAAATATTCTCTTACTGCAGGCTTTATTTTCCTGCAGTGCGCGATAATTATAATACTCGGCGTTATCAATCCCACCTTTATGGGGATAGCAACAGAAAATTACAATTCATACGCCTGGGACGGAAGCGGTATAGATTTTATTCCGCTTGGTATGGAAAACCATAATCAGTACGATGAGCTGGCGCAGGCGATACTCGAGGGAAAAACCTATATTGATAACGGTGACGTTCCCGAATTTCTCCAAAATATGGAAAACCCCTACGATACCGTGGCAAGAGCCTACGAAGCAGGCAATTCGGGCGAAAGCTACCGTTGGGATGTTGCGTATTTTAACGGTCACTATTACGTTTATTTCGGAATTGTTCCCTTGCTTTTAATGTACCTTCCTTTCAGAGCTATTACAGATTCACCATTCCCGTCGGCAGTGGGAGTTATGATTTTCTCCTTGATATTCTCGGTAGGTGTGTTCAAGCTTCTTGAATTTATTTGCAAAAAGAAATTCAAAAATGTTTCTGCGGGAACGTTTTTGCTGACTGCACTCACCTTTGTAAACTGTTGCGGAATGACCTTCCTTGCAAAGCGGCCCGATTTTTATTCCGTGCCTATAATAACGGCTATGGCATTTGTCGTTTGGGGAATTTATATGTGGCTTAAAGCCCTTGACGGCAGTAAACACAAAAAGAAGCTCTTCTTTTTCGGCTCTCTTTTTATGGCTCTTTCCGTAGGGTGCAGACCTCAGGCGGTGCTTATGTGCATACTCGCTTTACCGCTGTTTTGGAAATATTTCTTTAAGGATAAATATATATTAAGAAAAGACGGTATCAGGGATTTAATTCTTCTCGCCTTGCCCTTTGCAGTAGTAGGCTCGGGAATTATGTATTATAACTTTATCCGCTTCGGCTCTCCCTTTGACTTCGGCTCAGCCTATAATCTTACAACAAACGACGTTACAAGGCGCGGCTTCGAAATCGGCAGAACAGGTTTGGGACTTTTCACCTATCTTTTCCAGACCCCGAGCATCACTGCCACCTTCCCGTTTATCAAGGCAGTGGATATTGACACAAACTATATGGGTAAAACAATTACCGAAAACTGCTTCGGCGGGCTTATAACCTGCCTTCCCGTACTTTGGTTCATTTTCGCTTTACCGAAAGCAAAGGATACCTTGAAAGAAAAAAGGCTTTTCTCTTTCACCCTTTTGCTTCTTGCCGTAGGTGTTTTAACGGTAATATTAAACACTCAGGCAGGGGGACTTTTGCAGAGATACTACAGTGATTTCGGTTATATTTTCTTCCTTGCGGCAGTTCTCGTGATTTTTGCCCTTTGCGACCGTGAAAAGTCTCAAAATAATACAAAATCACTAAACACAGTTATAACTGTTTCAAGTTTTTTAAGCATTTTTTACTCAATTACTCTTGCATTTTCTGTATCAGATGTTACAATAAATACACAGAACCCGACACTGTTCGCCACAATTCAACATATTATTGAATTCTGGCTGTAACGGGGTAAATTTGAAAAGGAATGAAACTATGAAAAACCTGAAAAAATCACCTTTCACAAAAGCACTTTCTCTTGTTTTGGCGCTTATTTTTATTTTGAGTGCCTTTGCAGGCTGCGGCGGCGAAAAAGAAGAGGAAACTACCGAAGCGCCCACAACTACCGAGGCTACCACAGCCGCTCCCGTTATTGTAAGAAATCCCCTCACCGGTGAAGCAGGTTACGATGAAGCACTCCTCGGTAACCGCCCCGTTTTCGTTGTTGTTGAAAACCACCCCGATGCAAGACCTCAGTGGGGTCTCACCTCCTCCGATATCGTTTGGGAAATGGTCGCTGAGGGCGGTATAACAAGAATGCTTCTTATGTATGCAGACTCTTCAAGGCTTCCCTCAAAGGTCGGTCCTACAAGAAGCGCACGCCATTATTTCCTTGAGCTTGCCCAGGGCTTCGACGGTATATTCGTCCATTTCGGGGGTAGCACCTATGCCTACACCTATCTTAAAAACAATGATATAGATGATATTGACGGCAAGTACGACAGTAAAACCTTCTCCCGCGACAGGTCAAGAGGCGTTGCAACCGAGCACACCGCATATACCACAGTCGAAAAGGTTACAGCCGCTATTAAAAGCAACGGTTTCCGCACCACTCTCAAGGACGGTTACGAAAACCCCTTTAAATTCAACGAAACCACCGAGAAGCTGAGCACCGGGGAATGTAATTCAATAGTTGTTTCATTCTCAAGCAGCTACACCTATACCTACACCTACAGTGCCGAGGACAATGTTTATTACAGCGCCCTCAACGGTAAAGCCTTTAAGGACAGTGACGGCAATCAGCAGAATTTTGAAAACATCATCGTTTGCTATACGAATATTTCAAATATTTCGGGCGACTCCAAAAACCGCGTAACCTTTGACCTTTCAAAGGGCAACGGCACTTATGTTTCAAACGGAACCTACGAGAGCATAACCTGGAAAAAGGGCAACGGCAGCGATATGATGAAGTTTTATGATGCAGACGGCAACGAGCTTTCCCTCAACGCCGGCAGAACCTATATCGCCATTGTGGATAATGACAGAGAAGCAAAAACAGTAATAGCTTAAAAACAACTTAAAATTCAGATGTAACGACCGTTGACGATTGTTGACGGTCGTTATTTTTGGTCAGTGATATAGAAATAGAAAAAGAAATTGATATTGTGTTGAAACAGAACTTGGTATAGATACAGAAAGAGGTACGATAGGGAACCGGAGTCGGATATGGGGTCTGTTTCTGTCCTCACCGAATTTTTTCCGTTTTTTCGGAAAGTAGGTTGAATTTCAAAATTTCCGATGTTACAATTCAATCAAACAAATGTTCGGAGGTTTTAATGAATAAAAAAAGCTTTTTAGTATATTTCGATTGGGAAGAACCCTTCAGTGAGCTGTCAAAAGAAGAATTAGGCGAATTATTTATGTATATGATAAAATATGCAAAAACTGCGGAAGAACCGCAAATAGATAATCCCGCCGTAAGAATAATATTCAGCTTTGTAAAAAACGCGATAGACAGAGACAGAGCCGCATACGAGGAACGTTGCCAAAAAAACGCCGAAAACAGGCAGAAAGGCATCAATAAAAAGAAAGAGGCGGGAAATTCCGCCCCTAAAGACCCGAGAGATATGAATTTCAATGAATTGATAGAAACCTTGCAAAGGTAAAAATTACTCTCCCAATGCCTTAAACGTGTATCCCTCTTTTTTTGCGTAATCTATAATATCACCGAGTGCGTCTGCATTATCGTAGGAAACTGCATGAAGAAGAAGCACGCAACCGGGGTGAAGCCTTGAAGTTACGGTATCAAAAGCGTACTGTGCGCCTTTGGAGTTAGTTGTATCCCAATCGGCATAGGCACTTGACCAAAATACGGATGTGTACCCGATGCTTTGAACAAGCTCAAGAGCATTTTGTGAGCAAGCACCCTCGGGAAAACGGAAAAAAGGCGCAGAATAGCCGAACTTGGTTCTTAAATAGTTATCAAGTGTTTGTATTTCCTCCACCATCCTTGTTCGTGAAATAGCGGAAAAATTCGGATGTGTAGTGGAATGATTACCTACAATATGCCCTTCGTTTATCATTCTTGAAACAATTTCGGGGCTTGATTTAACGTGATCAAGAGTAACAAAAAACGCGGCTTTAACGTTTTTATCCTTTAAGGTATCGAGTATTTTCTCGGTGCAACCATTTTCATAGCCGCAGTCAAAGGTCAGGTAAATCACCTTTTCGCCGCTTGTATCAAGGCAAAGACCGCCGTATTCATCATATATTTTCTGATTATTGACTGAAATTTCGTGAGGCTCGCCACCTGTTGAAACACCGTAGCTGTGATTCATAGCTTCGGTTGAAAGACCTCTCAGGTTATCGGGGTCAACAACAGGCAACGTTACCTCGGGCAAGGGTTCAAGACCGGTATAGGTTTTGTTAGTGCCTGTATTTTTACCGTAAGTTACCGAAGCGTTGTTTTTAATATTATCCATAGGACTTGCCTCGGGAGCGCTCTCATCGGATGAGGGTGCCGAGGACTGCTCTTTTGATGATGTGCTTTCCTCAGAGGTTGTAACGGGGGTAGTGGTTTCAGCAGAAGTTCCGACCTCGGTTGAATACGAGGTTGTAGTGAAATTCCCCTCCGATTTACCGCAAGCGGTAAAAGAAAAAACTAATGATATAATAAGTAATACGGATATAAATTTTTTCATATTTTCCTCTCATTTCTTCATTCCCAAAGGGCTTTTACCCCTTGGGAATGAGCGGTTGTTATTTCAACATATACTGCGCTTTATCAAGAATTCCGTCCATAGTTTTCACGGATTTTTTTGCAAGCTTTTTCATCTTTGACTTTGTGCTGTTTTTAGAATTAACCACACCTGCCGCAACAGCCGCCGCAACACCGACAGCCATCATGGCACCGCCGATTTTCTTAGCATTATCCATATTCATATTCATTTTAAAACACCTCCCTTTTTAAAAGTTTACCCGTTAAAATCAGAAATAAATCAGCGGAGGTTTTTAAAATAAATGGAATATATCTGGTATTATAAAAAAACTTCATTCTGACACTTTTTATATTATCAAAAAGTGTTATAATAGTTGATAATATTTAATAAACTTTGAAAGGTCGGGTTTTAATGGAAAATCAGAAAAGACTTGTTGCCATAAACGATATTTCAGGCTTCGGTAAATGCTCACTTACAGTTGCACTCCCCATAATTTCAGCAGCAGGCGTTGAAACAATTTGTATGCCAACGGCAGTTCTTTCCACTCATACAGGCGGATTTTCGGGCTATACTTACCGTGACCTCACCTGCGATATGCCTGCAATCGGCGAACATTGGAAATCAATTAAGCTTAACCCCGATGCAATTTATTCGGGCTTTCTCGGCTCATTTGACCAGATAGACATTGTCAAAAAATTTGCAGACGATTTCAAAACCGAAGATAATCTTTTCATTGCCGACCCCTGTATGGCAGACCACGGCAAAATGTATGCAATTTTCGATGAAGCCTTTGCAAAAGCTATGGCAGGGCTTTGCGCAAAAGCCGATATTATTTTACCCAATATTACCGAAGCATGCTTTATGACAGGCGAAAAATTTATTGACGGCGTTCAGACTGAGGAATACATTGAAAAGCTTCTCAATAAGCTCCTTGATATGGGTGCAAAAAATGTAATACTCACAGGAGTTTCCTTTGAAGAAAGCAAGGTAGGCGCCGCTTGTATGGGTCAGGACAGAGTTGCACGGTACTATTTCGAAAACCGTCTCCCGGGAGCATACCACGGCACGGGCGATGTGTTTGCAAGTGCTTTCTGCGGAGCTCTTCTCAACGGTTTTTCCCATTATGATTCAATGAGTATCGCCGTAAGATATGTTTGCGACTGCATCAAGCGCACTCAGTCAATGGATGACCCCATTACCTACGGCGTGGATTTTGAGAGAGGAATTCCATTCTATATAAAGGAACTCGGTAAGGTATGAGCGAATTAAACATTGTTTTGGTTGAACCCGAAATCCCTCAGAATACAGGCAATATCGCAAGAACCTGCGCCGCAACAGGTGCAAGGCTCCACATTGTAAAGCCTATGGGATTTACTATCGACGATAAAAAGCTGAAGCGTGCAGGACTTGATTATTGGCATCTTTTAGACCTTACGTATTATGAAGATCTTGAAGATTTTTTTGAGAAAAATAAAGACGGCAGTTTTTTCTTTTTCACAACCAAAGCAAGAAAAGCACATTCGGATGTAAGCTACCCCGATAAAGCTTATCTTATATTCGGCAAGGAAACGAAAGGACTTCCCGAAGAACTGCTGCTTGCCCACCCCGACGACTGCGTAAGAATACCTATGATAGATGATGCAAGAAGCCTGAATCTCTCAAACTCCGTTGCAATCGGTGTATACGAGGCACTGCGGCAGCTGGGCTACCCGAAGCTTCAGAATAAAGGTCAGTTACATAACTACACCTGGGAAGAAAACTTAATATAAACGGCGAAAGAGGTTTCCGCGGTCAAACGGAAAACCTCTTTCTTTTATGCTATGAATGGATGGAAAACTTATTTATCTTCACTGTGGCAGCAGCAACTGCAACCACCTGAACATTCGGTTTTATCGGAGTCAGAATTGTGTGAACAATTGCCGCCCTCGGGACAGCCGATGCATTTAACACCTTTCTTTTTTGCTTTTATAATATAGGCTGCAGCCAATCCTACAAGTACTAATATAACTGCAACAATTATAAAATTATCCATACTATTTCACTCCAAGCTGAACCATTATTTACTGCTTAAAACCTTTTCAGCCTTTTCTTTACTGTTTAAAGCATATTCGGTTTTGATTTTTTTATTTGATCTTATAATAAGAACTGCAATGATTGCTGCGAATACTGCAACTGCAATCAATCCGGGAAGGAAGCCTGCGCCGACAGCTCCTGTTGTAATAAGAGTACCTATCTGATATACAAGGTAACCTACGGTGAAGCCTGTGCCAAGCTGAAGTCCTATACCTGCCCAAAGCCATTTTCCGCTCTTCATTTCGGAATTCATAGCGCCGATAGCGGCAAAGCACGGAGGCGTATAAAGGTTAAACATAAGATAAGCGAGAGCGGCAACCTTTGTAATTGCAAATGCAGATGCTACCTCTGCGCCTGCACCTTCCATAAGAGCAAGCTCTTCTGTATCAATAAGATTTTCAAGTCCTACAAAGCAAACTGCAAGTGTGCCGACAACGTTTTCTTTAGCAATAAAGCCGGTAACTGCCGCTGCTGCAAGCTCCCATGAAAGAACACCTACAACGGGAACAAGCAAGTATGCAAAGGGTCTTGCAATAGAAGCAAGAATTGAAGCGTCTGCACTCTCAGCAACGCCGAAGCTCCAATCAAAGGTCTGCATAATCTGAACAGCCGTGTTGCAAAGAAGGATAATCGTAGCAGCTTTCTTTATGTATGCCCAACCACGGTCGAACATAGCTTTTGCTGCTCTGGCAAGGCTTGGTACCTTATATTCGGGGAGCTCGATAATAAAGAAGGATTTTCTTGCTTTATAACCTGTAACCTTATTAACAAGAAGCGCACCCAAGAATATAAGAAGAATGCCTACAAAATACATGAGCGGTCCTACCCAAGTAGCATCCTCAAAGAATGCACCTGCAAAAAGAGCGATAACGGGAAGCTTGGCACCGCAAGGCATATAGGGTGTAAGCATAGCAGTTGCTCTGCGCTCACGCTCATTACGGATAGTACGGCAAGCCATAACACCGGGAATTGCACAACCTGTACCGATAACGAAAGGAATTACCGATTTACCCGAAAGACCGACTTTTTTGAATATGGGGTCAAGAACAACGCTTACACGTGCCATATAACCGCAATCCTCAAGGAGAGCAATGAGGAAATACATAACCATAACAAGAGGAAGGAAACCGACAACTGCGATAACACCGCCGATAACACCGTCAATAAGAAGTGCGTAAAGTAAGGGATTTGCGTTTTCAAACAAACCGCCTACCCATCCCTGGAAGCTCTCAAGTACGCCTGTAAGCGCATCTGCAATCCAAACACCGGGGCCGGCCTGAGAGATCCAGAAAACAGCGTACATAACGACTGCGAAAATCGGAATACCAAGCCACTTATTTGTGAGTATAGCATCGATTTTATCCTGATTATTTTTCTCTTTTGTGAGGATCTTTCGTGTTTCAACTGCAGAAACAATTTCGTTTACAAATTCAAAGCGCCTTCTGTCAGCATCTACAACCGCTTTTTTATCAGTAAGATCAATATCACCCTGAGTATAAGGAGATACCTGACCTTTGCCTTTAAGTTCAGCGGCAACTTTAACGAGTTCAGAAAGACCGTCTAAAGATGTTGAAATAGTTTTGATTACGGGACAGCCCAACATCTTTGAAAGAGACTTTTCATCAATTTTAGTATCTTTCTTTTCATTAATATCGCTCTTGTTCAAAGCGACAACAACAGGAATTCCCAATTCCAAAAGCTGAGTTGTAAAGAATAAGCTTCTGCTGAGATTCGTTGCATCAACAATATTAATAATAGCATCGGGATTTTCGTTTTTAACGTATGCGCTTGTGATGCTTTCTTCAGAAGTGAAGGGCGACATTGAATACGCACCGGGAAGGTCAACCGCAATCAGTTCCTCCGCACCGCTATAAAAACTTTTCTTAATTGTGCTTTCTTTTTTCTCAACGGTAACGCCTGCCCAGTTGCCGACCTTTTCGT
>CAZCQI010000040.1:0-13387 GCA_964500795.1 uncultured Eubacteriales bacterium | reverse complement strand
ACTGCTACACCCTGACGGGTATCTGCTTTGTAATTATCTGCATTTGACGGGATTTAAATATACCCAAAGAAAAAAGGCTGGTTCTTATGGGAGAATAAGTCTGTTCTCTGGGGGGATTATTGATGAGTTTTATCCATGTGTTGGTATATGGCTCGTAACCGTAGCAAAGGGAAAATAATACTTTCAGTTAAGGGATGCTTTTATCAAATAATTAAATTATATCGGCCGTCAAGGTGAATTGGAATAAGCCAATGGTCAGTATACAAACTGTTGGTTTATAACATGAAAATTACTTAAACAGGCAAACGATACAACAAGGAAATCCTTACTGCCTGTTTGCCATGCTTATTTTTAGATGTGAACCGATTTTCTTGACATCAGGAAAATCGCAAATTCAGGAGTTTACAAAAAGTTCCTTCTTGAATTGTCAAGTAAAATCTGTTTTTACTTGACAATTTATATTTTTTTGAGTATAATAATAACGAACTCGAAAAGAGGAGGTGCAAAAATGAAAGGTAATCCTATTGTTAGAAATGCTCTTGCTGAATTTGAAGCTAACGAATTAATCATTGCAAGCAAGCTATATAAAGAAAAACTTTCAGGTCAAATATCTGAAGCTGCCTACTACAAAACTCTTCAAAGAATGCGTGAGTCAGGCGAACTCGTTAAGATTGCTAAAGGCACATATCATTTACCTAAAGTTAGTAAATACGGAATCGTTCCCCCCTCGGAGAAAGAGATTGTTACAGCTTTCACCGAAAATGAAACCGGAACAGTAATAGGATACTCATTATACAATGCACTTAATCTAACAACACAGATACCCAAGACCATTACGGTTATGTCCTCTGCATTGGAAGGACTTACGAAATCAATACGAAATGTTATTGTGTATCAAGTTCCGTTGGAATTTTCAAAAGAGATAACAAGTATGATACACGGATTAGAAGTATTGCAAAACTTTAATTCGATTCAAGATATAAATTATCAAGCCTTCCTCAAGTATTCTGAACAGTTGGCTCATTCCTATAACCCCGAAGCATTCGAGGAAATAGTCAATACTAAGACATATAAGAAATCAACGATTTCATTCCTATATGAAATCCTTAATTATTATAATGTCCAAAACAACTTGAACAAATACCTCTCTGCTCTCTCAGAGTATAAACATCCTAAAATGGAGGAACTATATGAAGCTGCACGAGTTTAATAACGAATTCAAAGATTTAATATCGATAGTTGCTGCCGATAAACACCTTCCCGAATCGGCTATTGAGCGCGACTATTATATCGTTATGTTGCTTAAAAATTTAGCCGACAGTGAATACGCAGATAAGTGCGTTTTCAAAGGCGGTACATCACTCAGTAAATGTTATCCCGGTTCTATTGAACGCTTCTCCGAAGATATTGATTTGACATTCTTAGGGATGGATGAATCGGATAAGGTTTGTGATAAAACCATTAAGAAAATTGAAAAAGTAATGACAGTTGGTGCTGACATAATCTAACTAAAAGTTCGTTTGCTGTCCCATTTGACATTGATTATGAAATATTCCGACACGCAGATTCTTTTTATTGGTGCGGTTTCTCGTATCAAAGGAATTCGCGCATATAGCAAAGCTTGGAAAAACAGCGTTGAACGAATTTGCAAATCGACCTATGAATATAAGCTTTTTGAAGATTACATAGGTGTAAATGTATATCGTAAAAACGAAAAAATCCGTGAATCAAAATGTTATTATAAGGACATCGAACAAATACAGCGGTTCGGGAAGTGGTTATTCCTCCAATTTGGCGGGCAATCATTTATCTTAAGGAGAAGTGACTTATAAGAAAACTCTGTATTTTTCTCGTATATGTATAAAAATCCTTCAAAGACGATAGAAAGCAATATCCCGGATAAATGGAGAAATACATCAATTATATTGTTTGTTGCCTCGCTGTTGTCGATATTAGGTGCATTAACTTTGGTAGGGGCGGTATCAAATGCAAACGGACTGTTTACTGAGAATATGTGGTTATTCTTTCTGTTGACCTCAATTCCGATTACATCAACAGTTCTTGGATTTGTACTAAAATCAAAAGGATATAAATATAAAAAGAACATTATCGCAGGGATTATAATGACATTTTTACTGTGCGTATATGGCTCTTTTACCTTTATGTTCTGAGTGATATCTTAATCGGTGCAACTTGCAAAAAATTCCTCGGACTCGTTCCGAGGAATTTTTTATATCTTCACCCTTCGATAATGTCGGTGTATGTTTTATAATTTTTTAACGAATAAAGCACGAATTGCATTGAGAACAGCAAGGATCATTACACCGACATCGGCAAAAATTGCGATCCACATATTAGCTACTCCGAAGGCGACAAGAACAAGTGAAAGAATTTTAACCGTAATCGCAAAGACGATGTTTTGGTGCACGATTCTGAGGCATTTGCGGGAAATCTTTATAGCCTTTGAAATTTTCAGCGGATCATCATCCATAAGAACGATATCGGCGGCTTCAATGGCAGCATCTGAGCCCATAGCACCCATAGCGACACCGATATCCGCACGGGAAAGAACAGGAGCATCATTGATACCGTCGCCCACAAAAGCAAGTTTTGCTTTCTTAGGTTTGGAAGAAAGAAGCTCCTCTACCTTTGAAACCTTGTCGCCGGGTAACAATTCACTGAAAACCGTATCAATGCCGAGAGAATCCGCAACCTGCTCTGCAACAGCCTTTGCATCACCTGTCAACATAACCGTTTTCTGCACGCCTGCCTTTTTAAGCTCTGCCATGGCTTTTGCGGAGGAGGGCTTAACTACATCGGAAATAACGATGTGCCCTGCATACTCGTTGTCGATCGCGATATGGGTAATCGTTCCTACATTATGACAATCGTAATATTCAACACCGATTCGCTTCATCAATTTGTTGTTACCAACGGCAACCGTATGCTCGTCAACCTTTGCTATAACACCGTTTCCGCTCAGCTCCTGTATTTCGCCGACTCTGCTTCTGTCAAGTTCCAAGCCGTAAGCGCGCTGTAAGCTTCGGGCAATAGGGTGTGAGGATGCGATTTCAGCAAGTGCGGCATATTCGATTATTTTGTCATTGGGCAGCTCATTGTGATGAATACCGCTGACTTCAAATACTCCTTGAGTCAGAGTGCCGGTTTTGTCAAAGACCACATATCCTGTCTGCGACAATGCTTCCAGATAGTTGGACCCCTTGACCAATATTCCTTCCTTGCTTGCACCGCCGATACCTGCAAAGAAGCTGAGGGGGATACTGATAACAAGAGCACACGGACAGCTCGCTACAAGGAAGGTAAGCGCGCGGTAGATCCATACGCTCCAATTCGCAGGGCTGTTCAGAAACAGCATACTGACGAGGGGAGGAAGGATTGCCAAAGCCAACGCACTGTAGCAAACGGTGGGGGTATATATTTTTGCAAATCTGGAGATGAAGTCCTCCGATTTCGATTTGCGTGAGCTTGCATTTTCCACAAGGTCAAGAATTTTTGATACCGTTGATTCACCGAATTCCTTTGTGGTGCGGATTTTCAGAACACCGGTCATATTTATACAACCGCTGACGACCTCGTCATCGGTTTTTACGTCGCGAGGCAGGCTTTCGCCGGTCAGCGCACTTGTATTCAAAGAGGACTGTCCTTCGATAACAATACCGTCAATGGGTATTTTCTCACCTGGCTGAACAGTGATAACTGTTCCTATTTCAACTTCGTCAGGATCAACCTGCTCAAGCTTGCCGTCTTTCTCAATGCTTGCATAGTCCGGTCTGATATCCATAAGCTCGCTGATATTTCTGCGGCTTTTGCCCACGGCATAGCTTTGAAACAGCTCGCCCACCTGATAGAAAAGCATAACGGCAATGGCTTCTATATAATCACCACTGACTGCAACCCCGATGATCATAGCACCGATGGTGGCGATCGCCATCAGAAAATTTTCGTCAAACACCTGACGGTTCAGTATTCCTTTTCCGGCTTTGATAAGAATATCATAACCGATGATAAGATAAGGTATCAGGTATAGGAAAAACCGAAACAGTCCGTCTATGGGAACAAGAGCCAAGCCGATCATCAGCACCGCTGAAACGATGATCCTTATAAGCAGTTTTTTTTGTTTCTTCGTCATAGCTTATTCCTTTCACCAAAAACAGCATCCGTATCCCGTGTGTCAGGAAGCAGGATGCTGTATCTGAGTTTATTTAATTTAAAAATAGATTTCGCAGTCGCTTTCGACCTTCTTGCAGTTCTTAAGAACTGTCTGCATAACCGATACTGCGTCAGCACCGTCTTCAAATTCCACGTTCATTTTCTGTGTCATAAAATTTACATTTGCATCTTTAACACCTGCGGTCTTTTTGGTTGCATCCTCCATTTTGAGCGCACAGGCAGCACAATCTACTTCGATTTTGTAGTTTTTCTTCATAATTCGATACTCCTTTCACAAAACAATTAAACGGTTATTTAATCGTCATTTGTAGTATATTCGACGATTAAACAAATGTCAACGTGTTCGGACAAATGGCTTCTTATACGGATAATCTTTTGTCTGAATGGATTATTTTAAGCTTTGCTGTTGCCCATTTAAAAGTCAAGTGGTATAATATATAAAAAAGAGGAGGTAAGCAAATGGAATTTAACCCGTTACCCCACGATCACGGTCAACTTTCTAAAGGAATACGGCTTGAAATGCCGAAAGCACAAACCTTTGAAACGGTTTCGGAACTTCTTAAAATGATGAGTGACGGCAAACGCATACAGATATTCTGGCTTTTGTGCCATTGCGAAGAATGTGTTATCAATATATCGGCACTTCTTGATACGAGCAGTCCCGTTGTATCCCATCATCTGAAGCTCTTAAAAACGGCAGGGCTGATTACAAGCCGCCGCGAAGGAAAAGAGGTTTATTACTCAGCGGCGAAGACCATGCGAGCTCAGGTACTGCATGAGATGATTGAGCAAATCGTTGAAGTAGCGTGTCCTGCCGAGGAATCATTCGGGGATGTGCATACGCATGCAAATGATTCTTTTGTGCAAACAGTCAACGAGATACATAAGCTTTTGACAGAGGATTTAACAAAGCGATATACGATTGAAGAGCTATCCGCTAAGTTTCACATTAACCAAACAACACTGAAAACAACCTTCAAAACGGTTTTCGGGAAATCCATCGGTGGGTATATGAAGGAGTACCGCATCAAGCGAGCGAAGGAACTCCTTTGTCAAAGCAATGATTCTATTGCTGAAATTGCCTGTGCTGTAGGGTATGAGAATCAAAGCAAATTTACTGTTGCTTTTCAGGATGTAACAGGGGTACTTCCGCGAGATTACCGGAAGACACGTACAAAGAAATAAAACTTCAGGAAAACGGCGCCGCATCGTATGAAGTGATGCGGCGCCTTCGTCTTTTACATTATATAATATATTCTGTTTTTATGCGATTATTCTGAATTTCACGAACCTCGTATTTTTCATCTGTTTTACCAAGCGCTATAGCACAGCAAGGTACCATACCGTCGGGAACCTTCAATTCTTTTACCAGTTCTTCATTACCGCTGAGCACACCAACCGCGCCCCAGATGTGGCAAGCACCCACACCAAGCTCAGTTGCGGCAATTGCCATATTTTGAACGATAATAGCGGCGTTAGAGTAATTCACATTATTCATCGGTGCGTTTGGCATGGCAGATGATACAAGTATTACGGTAGGTGCACCGTAGAAGGGATGCAGATTGGGGTCTCCTATAGCATTTGCCGTATTCTTTTCCCACTTTTCAATCAGCTCTTTATTGCTGATAACCGTCATACTCAATGTATCGTACATTGCCCGACCCACAGGTGAAGCATAAGCCGCTTTTAAGATTTCCTTGAGCTCAGCTTCGGTGATGCTTTCACCGTTAAAATTGCGGATTGATTTTCTGCTGTAAATTGCTTCCAAAGTGTTCATATAAGTACCTCCGTTTTTATATTATATTGACATTTTACCGTTCGTAAAGCGGAAATTTCGACTGCCTCTTCCGCTGATTTTATCAGCGGGTATCGCTCTTTCAATTCTCTCGATATCCTCTGCTGTTAGTGTAATATTCAGCGCATCTACGGCAAACTCATTGCAGAGTGTTTTCACATCAATCGGCGCATCCCGGGTGAGAATAGGCATAGCGGTGGTTTCGATCTGATGCGTTTTTTCTCCCGAAGGATGTTCAGGATAAAATTTAAGTTCTTCGTTAACCATAGAGGCTTATCCTTGCTAATCGTTATGTGCTTTTTATATACTGTTTATTTTAACATAGCCTTATGTGCTTTTCAAGGCGTTACTTTGAAATTAAAAGGTGAGTTCTCTGAAATTAAAAGGTGAGTTCGGAGTTTTTTATTTTTCGTAAAATCATTTCTCTGTTTTATTGCGAAATTTTATCGAGTATGCTAAAATGAAATAAATTCATATTCCTTCAGGAGGATTTTATGTCAACTCCCAATTACCGCAGGACACGGTTTTCCTGTTTTTTTGCTTATCTTGCAATGGCATCGGTTTTTGTGTTGCCGCCAATGCTTTTTACTACCTTCCGTGAGATGTACGGTATTTCGTTCACTCTGTTGGGGACATTGGTTGTTGTCAACTTCTGTACGCAATTGGCAATAGATTTAATTTTCACCTTTTTTTCAAAACATTTTAACATTCGTCTGACTGTCCGTGTTATGCCGTTGCTGACCTCGGCAGGGCTTTTAATCTATGCCGCTGTTCCAACTTTTTTCCCAAAGTATGCATATCTCGGTCTTATCATAGGAACTGTTATTTTTTCGGTTGCCGCAGGTCTTTGTGAGGTTCTCATAAGTCCTTTGGTGGCTGCTATACCCTCGGAGCATCCCGAAAAAGATATGAGTATGCTTCATTCGCTGTACGGATGGGGTGTTGTAAGCGTTGTTATTATAAGCTCTTTGTTTTTTTACATATTCGGAACGCAAAATTGGGTGTATCTTACGGTTGCTTTTGCAATTTTTCCGCTGATAGCCTCGTTTATGTTCTGTATTTCACCCATGCCTGATATGGATATTTCATCTTCCGAAACGGGCGAGAAAAAGAAGGGCAGAAGAAAAGGTCTTCTGTTATGTGCTTTATGTATTTTCCTGGGAAGCTCTGCCGAAAATGTTATGACAAATTGGATTTCGAGCTTTATGGAGATAGGCTTGCAGATTCCGAAACAAATAGGTGATATTTTGGGACTTGCGGTGTTTGCGCTGCTCCTTGCTCTTACGAGAGTTGTTTATGCAAGGTTTACACCGGATATTACCAAAACAATGCTCGTAAGTATGGCAGGTGCGGCTGTTTGTTACCTTGTTGCGGGATTTTCACAAAATATGATTCTGGCTTTTGCCGCTTGCATTTTTACAGGTATTTTCACTTCTATGCTTTGGCCCGGAACCTTGATTTTAATGGAGGAAAAGATTCCCTTGCCCGGTGTTGCCGCGTATGCACTTATGGCGGCAGCAGGTGATTTCGGAGCATCGGTTGCACCTCAGCTTGTGGGCATTGTTGTTGATAACGTATCGGTCAGCACTTTCGCTTCACAACTTAGCCAAAGCTTGGGGATGACAGGGGAGGAAATAGGGCTTAAAGCGGGAATGCTGATTATATCCGTATTTCCCATACTCGGCACGGTACTGCTGATATATATCAAAAAACTTTACTCAAAGCGAGTTGTTAAATAAAAACGCCCATATCACCGTTTTTTATAAGCTTTTCTACATTTTGGTACAGAAAGGAATGGTCATTATTATGAAAAAAGCATTGTCGCTTATTATTGCAATTATTTTGGCAGTATCTTTGTTCGGTATGAATGTCTCAGCGGTAGGGGAGTCGGAGACGGATATCGTTCTCTATGCTTCACCCGACGGCAGTGATACGGCTTCAGGTACTTTTGAGTCCCCGTTGAGCCTTTCCGGAGCAAAGGAAGCTCTTAAAGGTTTAAAAAATGAAAACTCAACTGCAACCGTATATCTTCTCGGCGGTACGTATTTTCTCAATGAACCGCTGAATTTTACAGCAGATGATATGGGAAACGTTACGTATAAAGCATATAAAAATCAAGAAGTCTCTTTTTCGGGGGCAACGCCTGTATCGGGTTTTACTGAAACCGAGGTTAACGGTGTAAAGGTTTTTAAAGCTCAGCTTGATACATCAAAAGACGATTGGTATTTTAAATCACTTTTCAGCGATACAAATGAACTACAAGTTACACGGTATCCAGAAGAAGGTTACTTTACCGTTAAAGCAACTGCCGATGAGGATGATATATGGAATGCAGAGAATGCGCCTTGGGAATTTACAAGAGGTCAGCGTTCATTTTATGCCGATACCAAGGAAATTTCTGTTGATTTTCATAATCCCGAGGATGTCAATGTCCGAATTCTTCACTATTGGCACGATGAGCTGATGCATATAACCGCTTACGACAGCGAAAGCGGAAAAATCAGTCTTTCAAGACCGTCATCAATGCTTATAAAAGATATAGACCGCTATTATTTTGAAAATGTTTTTGAGGCTCTTAATACCTCAGGTGAGTGGTATCTTGACAGTGTCTCGGGCGAGCTTTATTATGTTCCTTTTGAGGGCGAAAAAGCGGATGAGCTCACGCTTTACGGATCAAATACCGATCGCCTTGCAGATATCAACGGTGTTGACGGCATCAGCTTTGAAGGGGTGCGTTTTGAAAGAACGGATTGGGAATACCCTCAGGCGGACGGTGTGTATCTTAACAGCTGGTATACGGAAAATGATATTGATTTTCCTCAGGCGGCAATGTTTGTTGACGGTGTCATAACGGTTAATTATGCTGAGAATATCCATTTGATTAACTGTGAGTTTACTGATTTGGGCGGGACTGCCGTTAAATTTAAAAACGGAGTTAAAAATTCTTCCGTAGAAAACTGCTATTTTGAAAATATAGCGGCAACGGCGATTTTTGTCGGAGGCGAGAATTGCTTGCCCGAACAACCGGATTATACAGAAAATATTACGATAAAGAATAACGAAATCTACAAATACGGCAGAAAGTTTTACTGTGCAATAGGTATTCAGATAACCTTCTGCGACACGGCGGAAATCGTCAATAATGAAATACACGACGGTTATTATACCGGTATTTCCTGCGGTTGGATATGGGGTTACGCATACCACGCTACTAAAAATATAAATATCAGCAGGAATCTTATCTACAATATAGGGCAAGGCTGGCTGTCTGATATGGGCGGTATATATATGCTCGGTAAGCAGCCGGGAACCGTTCTCAGCGAAAATGTTATTCACAATGTTGCGGCAGACCCGGGTGAAGGCGGATACGGCGGATGGGGTATCTATCTTGACGAAGGCTCATCCTTTATGACAGTTGAGAAAAACCTCGTTTATTCCTGCGGAAGTCAGGGACTTAATATACATTACGGCGAAGGGAATATTATAAGAAATAATATTTCTGCTTTGAGCGCTGAGGGTCAGGTGAATCCGGGACCTAAAGATGAAGAGCATGCCACAGCTTTTTATTATAATAATATTTTTCTGACATCTGACAAGGTTCCCGTATATGTGAATATGAAAAACAACGCTCATTTTTCAGATAACGGTAATCTTATGTGGAGTGTGACAGAAGGAGAAGAGCTTTATTTTGATACAGGCGACTCTGTTTATACTTTGAAATTGGCTCAGGCACTCGGTTTTATAAAAAATCCCGTTGTTGCAGACCCTTGCTTTGCAGATGCACTTAATTTTGATTTCACTTTGGACGAGAGCAGTCCTGCTTTCCCGACAAACTTTGAGGCGTGGGATTATTCGGTTGCAGGTACTTTGAAGGATTCGGTTATAGGTCTTTCGAGGCAGGGCGGTCAAACCGCCTATAACGCTGAGGCTTATTCTCAGAATATCGGTGAATTCAACCATGACACATTTTATAATTGGATACCGTTGGTTTATATGCTGTGTCCGCTTTTGGTTTTCCTTGGATGGTTAGTGATATGCATAATAAAGGGGAAAAAGACAACAGCAATTCCTACGCTGGCGATGGCATTGGCGACCGTTTGCTTCCCGCTTGTTTATTATACATATATTGAGTGGATTGAGGCTTTGTATTTCCTTTTCGTGTTTATTCTTGCCGCACTTGCTTCGGTAATTACGGCTTGCCTTGCTTCGCAAAAAGGAAAAAGCAAAAAGAGCATAATATTAACATTTATTATCAGCTTTGTTTTATCAGGCGGAATTTTCCTGGGACTTGCAGGCATAATGAATCTTCTCCTTAATCCTGACAGTCCCGAGGTTATCTCGATAGCCTCTGCCGTAATGCTTATATGGATGATAGTTCAGCTTGTTTTGATTCAAAGAAATATGAAGAAAAAATCCGTGGATGAAAATTAAGCCGTATATCCCCGGTAGTGAGGTTTAATTATGAAAAAAATAACCGGTGCCCGCGTTCAACTTATCATATCCATGGGCGTTTTCGGTACGTTAGGCTTGTTCGTACGGAATATTTCTCTGGCATCGGGAGAGCTTGCTCTTTACAGAGCTGTTCTTGCGGCGGTATTGATAGGTTTTTACTTGCTCATTACCAAGCAGAAAATTCCTTTTAAAGCCATAAAAAAAGAAATCCCCGTTCTGCTATTTTCGGGTGTGGCAATGGGATTTAATTGGATATTGCTTTTTGAAGCTTATAAATATACTACCGTTTCGGTTGCTACTTTGAGTTATTATTTTGCTCCGGTAATTGTAACGGTTGCTTGCCCGATTTTATTTCACGAAAAAATGTCGGCGAAGCAATGGCTTTGTTTTGCGATGTCGACCCTCGGTCTTGTGCTTATAACGGGAATCGGTGATTTAGGCAGCGGCGGCAGTCATATTAAAGGGATTTTGTTCGGTTTAGGGGCTGCAACCCTTTATGCAACAGTTATTCTTCTAAATAAATTTATTAAAAATGTGGAAGGTATTCACCGAACATTTTTGCAGTTCATTGCCGCTATTGCGGTGCTCATTCCCTATGCGGGAGTGACAAGCGGCGTGAACCTCAGCTCCTTGAACGGTTTAGGTTGGGGTTGCCTGCTGACCGTAGGTATTGTGCATACAGGTATTACTTATTGCTTATATTTTTCTTCGCTGAAAGAATTGCCCGGTCAGAAAGCGGCTATACTCAGTTACATCGATCCGTTAGTTGCAGTGCTTATTTCGGTAACGGTTTTGGGTGAGGATATGACCCTGCGGCAAATTATAGGCGGTGTTCTCATTTTAGGTTTTACCTGTTGGAACGAAATTTCGGTAAGCTTTAATAAAAGCGAAAAGTAATGCCGTTATATGCCTTATAAAAGTTAGCATTTCTGTGTTGAAATGTATATGAGCTTGCGATAGGATTTTGATTGATCTTATTTTATAAAATCTGTCTAATATAATATTTTTTACTACCCGTTCTTTGTTGTATTTTAATGATTGACAACAGAGAGCGGGTGTGTTATAGTTATATTAACCGATAGAGGTGCATTTTGTTATGAGTATCCGCAATTAAACGCTTGCCGGGCGGTTGCGGTGAAAGGAGCAGGTGCCGAAGACGGCTCACGGCAAAGGGTCGGTCTGGCAGCAGGGAATAAGATCCGTGTTGCTGTCACCTTAAGGTGGAGCGCTATCAACATATTTGTTGCCCGTGGTGGGCTTTTGTGTGTTGTAGTTGCTTTTTCGGCAACTATTATTTTTTTGTAATATTTTAATGTGGGGAGAAAAAACTTATGAAGAACACAGTTTTTACAGGCGTTGCAACAGCTCTTGTAACACCTATGAACGCAAACGGCGTTGATTATGAAACCTTCGGCAGACTTATAGATTGGCAGATTGAAGAGGGCATAAATGCTCTTGTTATTGCAGGTACAAGCGGTGAGGGTTCAACTCTTACCGATGAAGAACACAGAGAGGTCCTTCGCTTCTCTGCTGAAAAGGTAGCAGGCAGAGTGCCCGTTATTGCAGGCACAGGCTCAAATGATACCGCTTATGCAATTTCTCTTACAAAATTTGCCTGTGAGGTCGGTTGCGATGCAATGCTTCTTGTAACACCCTATTACAACAAAGCAACTCAGCGCGGTCTTATCGAGTCCTTCAAAGCTATTGCAGATGCTTCAACTAAGCCTTGTATTCTTTACAATGTTCCTTCAAGAACGGGTTGCAACCTTACTCCCGCATCATGTGCAGTTCTTGCTGAGCACCCCAATATTGTAGGTATTAAGGAAGCAAGCGGAAACATTTCTCAGATTGCCGAAATTGCGGCTCTTACAAAGGGTAATTTTGATATTTATTCAGGCAACGACGATCAGATAGTTCCTCTTATGTCTCTGGGCGGCAAGGGCGTTATATCCGTTGTTTCAAACATTCTTCCTAAGAAGACTGTTGAGCTGTGCGATAAATTCTTTGCAGGCGATTTGGAAGGAAGCCGTGAAATTCAGCTTGAGCTTCTTCCGCTTATCAATTCGCTCTTCTGCGAGGTTAATCCCATTCCTGCAAAGGCGGCGGTTGCGGCAATCGGCTTCGGTGAGAACTGTGTTCGTCTTCCTCTTACAACAATGGAGCCTGAAAATGAAGCAAAAATGCGTGCTCTTATGAGAGAACAGGGTCTTAATGTTTAATTTTATTTCCAAGGATTGTTTTTATGATTTGTTCGAATCTTGAAATTAAAGGCAACGTTTTGTATTTCGGCGGCAGAAGCACCAAAGAGCTTGCCGAAAAATACGGAACACCCATATATGTTATGGATGAAAAAACCATCCGAAAAAATTGCCGTAAGTATGTAAATGCAATGAAAAAATATTTCGGCGAAAACGCAAAGCCGTTTTATGCAAGTAAGGCTTGCAGCTTTAAAAGAATGTATAATATCATTCAGAGCGAAAATATGGGTGTTGATGTTGTTTCTGCGGGTGAGATATATACAGCTAAAAGCGCAGGCTATAATATGGCTGATGTGTGCTTTCACTCAAACAGTAAAAATGATTTTGATATAAATTTCGCCATGGATAACGGCGTAGGCTGTTTTGTGGTTGATAACGCCGAAGAGCTTGATGCGGTTGACCGATTTGCAGGCGAGAGGGGAATAAAGCAGAAAATACTTTTCAGAGTTACCCCGGGTATTGATACGCATACCTATGAAGCCGTTAATACAGGCAAGGTCGATTCAAAATTCGGGTTTCCCATTGAAACAGGTGCCGCACTTGAAATTACAAAGGTTGCACTTAAGAAAAAGAATATTTCTCTTGCAGGCTTCCATTGCCACGTTGGCTCTCAGCTTTTTGATTCCGATGTTTTTGTCCGTTCGGCTGAAATTATGCTTGGGTTCATTGCAGAAGTTAAAAATGAAACGGG
>CAZCQI010000039.1:0-13760 GCA_964500795.1 uncultured Eubacteriales bacterium | reverse complement strand
GCTGTAGTGTGCTTTGAATTTTTGTTTTATGAACCCCGAAGCGTACAAAGGTACGCGAGTTCGGGTGAATAAAACGGAAAGGCAAAGTGCAATACACAAAAAGATTAATCTGCTGTGTAGGGAAGGAGGGCAATCTGTCTTGCTCTCTTGATAGCGGTAGTAAGCTCTCTCTGATGATAAGCGCAAGTACCGGTTACACGGCGGGGAAGAATCTTAGCTCTGTCAGATGTGTATCTGCTAAGCTTAGCTGTATCTTTGTAATCAATTGTTTCAACCTTCTCAACACAGAAAGCGCAAACTTTTTTGCGGCCTCTTTTGTTGGGACGGCGATCGTTTTTATCGTATGCCATTGTAAATTTACCTCCTATTAGAATCAGAACGGCAAGTCGTCATCGTCAGCCATTGCTGCGAAATCGTCAGCACTGCCGTTGGAGAAAGACGGTGCAGCTGCAGGAGCTGTTGTTGAGGGTGCACCGTTTGTTCCGGTTTCACTCTTTGAACCGCAGAAGCTAACGTTGTCTGCACTGATTTCAACAGTATAGCGCTTAACGCCATCTTTTTCGTAAGAACCTGTCTGAATAGAACCCTGAACGGCAATCATTGAGCCCTTCTGGAAATATCTTGAAACAAACTCAGCAGTCTGTCTCCAAGCAACAACGTTGATAAAGTCTGCTTTTCTTTCTTCGCCGGGTTTAACATAACCTCTGTCAACTGCAACGGTGAATCTTGTAACAGAAACGCCTGAAGGAGTCTGGCGAAGCTCGGGGTCAGCTGTAAGGCGACCCATTATAACTGCACAATTAAGCATCTTTCACACCTCTTATTTTTTAATAACCAAAGAACGAAGAACACCATCTGTGATTTTGAGAACACGGCTGAGCTCAGCGGGGAAATCAGCATCACAAGTGTAGTTGTAAAGAACATAGTAACCGTTTTCTTCATCGTTGATAAGGTATGCAAGCTTACGCTTACCCCACTCGTCAACGCTGTCAACCGTACCGTTCTCTGCCATCATCGCCTGAAATTTAGCTGAAAGCTCTTTTGCAGCCTCTTCACCGTTAGCAAGTGAGTAGACGACAATTGTTTCGTAACTGTTGGACATCGTTTGCACCTCCTTATGGACTCCGGCTCTCATCTCATTATTTAAGAGCAAGGAAATAATCGCCGCAGACATTCCGCGACGATTACGAATTATAACACTATTTCATCAATATGTCAAGGGCAATTTTCCATTATTTTAAAAATACGCTGACACCGAGCTGTTCCATAATTGACATAAAGAAATTATACCAGAAGGAAACGAGATCCGCAACAAGATATTTCCGCAAGGTTTCAAGGGTATGATTTTTAACCACGCTTTCAAAACCGAGAACCGCATCAGCATCCGTTAAAGGATTCTCCGCATCATATTCAACAGGGTCACCGTTCATAATCTTAAAATTGAAGGTGCGCTCGCCGTGAGATGTGGGAAGTCTTCCGATGCAAAGATAATCTATTTCCAACTGTAAAAGCTGATTGCCCACTTCGGGGAGATTGCCTTTTACGGGAACTGCAACGGATTCACCCGGAGCAACGGGCGCATTGGTGAGAGGATAAGCTTTAAGCTCCTCTCCCGCAAAGATAACTGAGGTAATATAAACAGTGTACTTTGTTGAAATATTTGTTACTACAATGTAGTTATCATCGGCGCCCACATATCCCACGGGGCTTGCATCAAACTCCGCGTAAACCGTATTGCAGGCATTTTCGGAAGCGTGGAACTGAGGATACTCCCCTCTGTTATGAACATCGGCTATGTTATCCGTGAGAAGAAGCTCAAGAGCTAACTGCCTTGAATATTCGTCATTAAAAGTCATTCCGTGGAAAAGCTCTTCCACATACCAGGTATTTTCGGGAAGCCAGGCAGAAGAAGCATCCACCTCAAATGAGGGTGATATATGGTCATGAGCAGGGTCATTACAGGTAGTGCCGACACCCGTGTAGCCGTCCGAGAAGCGTTTTCCGTAGGGGGCACAGATTGCACCCGTTGAATCGTTGGTTGTAATAATACCGTCAGACTGCTCCTGAAGTCCCGTAACCGCAGGAATACCGTAGCCGGCGATTATTGATACATTTGTACCGTATTCCTCACGGCACCGTGTCAAAGCTTCATGGTAATTCGGCATAACCTCATAGTGCATTTTATCACTGTTTTCAATTATACCCGCGTTTTCAACAGGGTCAAGAAGCTCAGCTTTCATTTCTTCGTAATATTCCTCGGGAATAAAGTCCCATATACTTGTGAAGGTTTTAATAAACGGTACAATTCCCGCGACAATATCATTTGCAACCGCATCAAGAAATCCCAATTCTTCCGCCTGCATAAGCCAAGCAAAATCCTCCTCGCTTACAAAACCGTGCTCAACAAAATAGACAAGATTGTATTCATCCAATGCAATGTTACGGCTCATAATATCATAAGCGAGAGCCGCACCGCCGCAGGCAGGAACGGTAAGAACCGCGTTGTCAACATCCTGCTTATACCCGTAAAGGGAAAGATAAGTTGCGGTAACCTGGCCGCCGTGAGATACGGCAATAAGGTTGACCTTATCCTTGCCCGTATATTCCTTAACGCTTTGGATATACCTGTCAAGCCTTGCGGCACAGGCAACAGCCCCCATTCGCCAATCCTGATTGTAGAAAAAGCAGTTTTCCTCCCCTACCGCCTCGGCAATTTCCGTGAAAAGGTCATCCTCACCGATAACCTCATCGTTAAGACCGTTTTCATGGATATAGCTCATATTTGTTTCTTCAGGGGTAGTGTAAACGACCTCAATATTATATTTACTTGTGCCGTCGGGGTTACATTCCATACCGCCTAAAAGCTCGTAAACACCGTCAAGAATGGTTTCCGACAGAGTTTTAGCATCCTGATCTGACGTTACACCCGCTTTAACATTATCAACAACCGCATCTAAAATAAGGCTTATCAGCTCATTGTTGTCAAAATGCCATACACGCTCAGTTGAACCGTCCTCATTAACAAGCTCAAGCTCGGAGCCGCTGTAGCCGGGAATTAGAATTACGGGATAATCCGAATACGGTCCCTCAGCCTTCACCGCACCGGCACAAACGCCCAAAGAGCACAAAACAAGAACCAATGAAAGTGTGACTGCCAAACTTTTTTTAAACATATCTGTCGCCCCTTTTTATATGTTATATGATTTTACTAAATTATATCATTCCTTTATTCCCGTTTCAATAATTTTATTTAACAAATGTTTAACATTTAATTTGTTTAAAATGCAAAAAACAGGCAGTTTAAGCTCAAAACTTAAAACTGCCTGTTTTTAATATTTATATATCTTTCATATAACTCTTACTTTTATAGCTTCATCAACATTTCGGAGTGTGTTAACAACACTTTCGGGGATATCGTCAGCGGCAATAAGAGTATAAGCGTAATCGCCCTTTGCTTTTGAAGCAAAGCCTTTTGTTTCAATGCCCGAGCTTGTGAACACGCCGAGAATATCGTTTACCGCGCTGAGGGTGTTTGCGTGGATAACGGAAATCTTTTTGCCTTCAACATCGAGCTCAACATTGGGGAAGTTTACTGAATTTTTAATATTACCTTTTTCAAGATAATTGCGTATTTCAACTGCCGCCATATAAGCGCAGTTTTCTTCCGATTCGGGAGTTGATGCGCCAAGGTGAGGAAGAGCGGTTACATTTTCAACACCGATAACCTCATCTGAGGGGAAGTCTGTTACATAAGCCGCAACCTTGCCGCTTTTCACAGCCTCTGCCATATCTGCACCTTTTACAAGCTCACCGCGAGCAAAGTTGAGAATTCTTACGCCGTCTTTCATTTTACCGATAGTTTCGGCATTTATCATACCCTTCGTTTCAGCTGTGCAGGGAAGATGAAGGGTTATATAATCAGCCTTTTCATAAACTGCTTCAAGAGAATCAACATACTCAGTATCAGCGGGAAGCTCGCCTTTGAGAGCCTCGTCAAAATAGGGGTCATAGCCAACTATTTTCATACCCAAGCCGTTTGCGGCAACCGCAACAAGTCTGCCGATTGCGCCAAGGCCAACAACGCCGAGGGTTTTGCCGAGAATTTCGGGTCCTGCAAATTGGGATTTACCTTTTTCAACAAGCTTGCCTACATTCTCGCCCTCACCCTTAAGAGTTTTGCACCAATCGTAAGCGGCGGCAACTCTTCTTGAAGTGAGCATAAGACCTGCAACAACAAGCTCCTTAACTGCGTTTGCATTAGCACCGGGAGTATTGAAAACAACAATACCCTTTTTCGTGCATTCCTCAACGGGAATATTGTTAACACCTGCGCCTGCACGGGCAACTGCAACGGTTTTTTCCGAGAAATCGAAATCGTGCATTGCGGCAGAACGGACTATAATACCGTCTGGATTTTCACAGCAATCGGAAATCGTATATTTTTCATCAAGCTCTTTAAGACCAATCTGTGAAATTTTATTTAATGTAAGAATATCGTACATTTCAATTCACCTCTCAGGAATTTTGTTCTTCAAAATTCTTCATAAACTCAACGAGCTTCTCAACGCCTTCAACCGGCATTGCGTTATAAATAGAAGCTCTCATACCGCCTACCGTTCTGTGACCCTTAAGGTTAACAAAGCCCGAGGCAGTTGCTTCTTTTACGAATTTATCATTGAGCTCGTCACTGCCTGTAACAAAGGGAACGTTCATAAGAGAACGGTCCTCGGGAACAACCGTACCTTTAAACATCTTGCTGTTGTCGAGATAATCGTAAAGCATAGCCGCTTTCTTGCGGTTTCTCTCTGCAATAGCCTCAAGACCGCCCAAGGATTTGAGCCACTCAAGCACAAGCTTGCATATATAAATAGTATAGCAAGGGGGTGTGTTGTAAAGAGAAGCGTTATCGGCATGAATCTGATAATTAAGCATTGTGGGGCAGATATCACGTGCTTTGCCGAGAAGATCCTCGCGGATAATTGCAATGGTAAGTCCTGCAGGGGCAACGTTTTTCTGAGCGCCGCCGTAAACCATACCGAACTTTGTTACATCAAGAGGTTCTGAAAGGAAACAGCTTGAAATATCCGCAATAAGGGGAATATCACCCGTATCGGGAAGCTCATGGTAAACGGTGCCGTAAATGGTATTATTAAGGCAAATATACACATAGTCGGCATCGGGGCGGAAATCATCCTTTGTTGTTTTGGGTATGTATGAGAAGGTCTTGTCAGCCGAAGAAGCAACAGCCTTAACATCACCATACTTCTGAGCCTCGGCATAAGCCTTCTTTGCCCACTGACCCGTAATAATATAATCAGCCTTACCCGAACCGTTCATAAAGTTAAGAGGGATAGCCGCAAACTGAGTTGATGCGCCGCCCTGAAGGAAAAGAACCTTATAATTATCGGGAATATTCATAAGCTCTCTGAGAAGTGCTTCTGCACCTTTTATAATACCGTCGTACACCTTAGAACGGTGAGACATTTCCATAACGGACTGACCGCTGCCTTCATAATCAAGCATTTCCGAAGCCGCTTTTTTCAGCACCTCCTCAGGAAGCATTGAGGGACCTGCAGAAAAATTATAAACTCTGCTCATATAAAAAACTCCTTTGAAATTATTTGAAGATTGATAATATTATAATAAAATTATAGTATTGCTTTTCATTATATGACCGTTTTCAGTTTTTTTCAAGTAAAAACGGAGATTTCGTTATAATTTCAACCGGGGATATCCCCGACCCCGTCAAGAATGAGCCTCGGACGGTAAGCATAATGCTCAATATCGTCTTTTGAGGTAACGCCCGAAAGCACAAGCACTGTATCGAGACCGCCTTCAATTCCGACTATTATATCAGTATCCATCCTGTCGCCGATCATTGCCGCCTCGTTTGAATGAACACCCAGCATATTAAGACCGGTGCGCATCATAAGCGGATTAGGCTTACCCACAAAATATGCAGGCTTCCCCGTTGCCATTTCAATGGGGGAAATAAGAGCACGGCAGGCAGGTATAATACCGCCGTTGTCGGTAGGACCCGTAACATCGGAATTTGTGCCTATGAGCTTTGCACCGTTTCTCACAAGGTTTACCGCCTTGCAGACCGATTCATAATTATAGTTAAAAACCTCCCCCACAACGACATAATCGGGGTCTGTTTCACTTATTGTTATACCTTCGTTATAAAGCGCGCTGTAAAGCCCCGGCTCACCTATAACATACACCTTGCAGTTAGGCGATTGCTTACTCAAAAACTTAGCAGTTGCAAGAGCACTTGTGTAAAAATGCCTTTCGTCTACTTCAAGACCCATATTTTTAAGCTTTTGAGAAAGCTCAAGGGGTGTTTTACCGCTGTTGTTTGTAAGAAATAAAAACTGCTTATTCTCCTTATAAAGCCATTCAACAAATTCCTTTACACCGGGCAATATCTGATTGCCGTGATATATGACACCGTCCATATCACATATAAAGCCTTTTTTGCTTCTTAAATTCTCCATATACATTTCCTTTCGGTGCGAATCACCATACGATACGTTTTTCTTGCTGTCATACTACTTATATTATTCTACCACACTATTATATTATATCATTGTTTCCTCTAAAAACAATAATCATAAAGACGAAATTCGCAAAAAAACAAACGTTTTTTTGTGAAAAATTAACACCCCACTGACAATTTTGTTGTCAGTGGGGTGTTGAAGCTATATTTTTCTTTTTTATTCTGCTTCGGGAGCTATAAGACCGTAGCCTGTTTCGTTACGCTTATAAACAACATTTATTTCATCCGTTTCGGAATTAAGAAACATATAAAATCTGTGCCCCAAAAGATTCATCTGAAGTATTGCCTCTTCAACACTTTCCGGCTTGAGAGCAACCGTTTTTTCTCTGATAATATCAAACTCCGCTTCTTCCTCAACAGGTTCGCCGATAAAATCATCAAGCACTGCGGAATGAAGCTTTTTATCAAGACGTGTTTTATTTTTGCGAATCTGCCTTATAAGAGAATCCACACAGGTTTCGAGAGCATCCTCCATATTTTCAGCTCTCTCTTCTGCACGGAAGATAATTCCGCCTTTGGTGAGGGTCACCTCAACAATTTGACAGTTTTTTTCGACAGTTGCGGTTACTTTGGCATTAAGCTCTTCGCCGAAAAGCTTTTCAACTTTTTCGAGACGTTTTTCTGCGCGGGTTCTGAAATCCTCGCGGGGGTTGCATTTGCGTCCTACGATGGTAATGTTCATAAAAGCATCTCCTTTGCAACGGGAGTTTATCCCCATTCTGAAAACTCAAGGAGAGTGCTTAAATCTTTCGACCTAACCAACTCTCCCTTCAATTAGATATTAGCACTTTTCGTGGTAATTGTCAATAACTTTTATGCAAATTCAACAAAAACTCACAATCACCTCACCATTTTCTCAACGTTACTGTCAAGCTTTCCCTCGGGGATATACACAATCGTTACACTCTGACTATCCTTTGTTTTAAGTGCCGCGTAATACCCGTCTGCACTGTCGGTCATATAAGCAGTATATGCGTTTTCGGCAATTTCCCCGATTATCTCTTTATCTTTTATTTCGGTGCTTCCCTTCAAAGTGGCTCCTTCATCCGCCAAACCGTCATAGTAACCCTTTGAAATATAGTTTGCTTTGAAGTAAGCGGTCTCCTCCGTAGAATAGTAATAAATTTCGTTTGGCTCGTAATCATCGACAGCAATAATTTCCACAGCTTCATATTCGGGAATCGCTGTCATTTCTTCATAAACACCCACATCCTTCATAAAACGTACAGTGCTTTCCATATCCGAGGTAACCGCCACAGTAATAACGTTTTCATAAGAATCGAAGGTGAAAAGGTCGTTGCCGTAATTATCCCAATATTCAACCTCGGGAAGCTCAGCGGGAGGTGCTTCCTCATCGCTCTCGTAGTCAGAATACGATACCAATTCGCCGTTTTCGTAATAGCCGTTGAAGGTAAAGCAAATGTACATAAGAGGAGTTTCTTCGGGGTAATATTTTTCTGTTACGGTGCGTTTGAGAAGGTCACTGTAAAGGCAATTAACAAGCCTCTCTTTATTTTCATCCGTAAGGTTAAGGGTTGCGCCCTTGTTAAAATGCTTCGAGTAAATATCCGTTGTGCCCACATCGCCGCGAATAAGCTTCTGAACGGTGTAGAGCATTACATCATCTTCGTCATAATCCTTCCCCGGTGCAACAGGCTCACCCTTAAACACATCATAAAGACGTTTTTTATAGTTATCGCTTTTTTCAAGAGAAAGAAGCTTCTCATAACACTCATTGGGAATATTTTTGAAGCATCTTTCAAAGGTACTGCCGTCTTTCAGTTTATAAACGATGCGCACCGCTGTTTCGCTTCGTTCTCCGGCTGTATTTTCGGCTATACTTTCGTGGATGTCGCGTATTGCTTTTATATCATTTTCGCTCTCGAAGCCGTCAACCAAAAGACCATTCGTGGTAAATTCCACGCCCGTGGACCAATAATACGATTCCTGCGCCGCATAAGCGAACTCGTCATTAACACCCGCAAAGCTTATTGCGGCACTTTTTATTTCACTTTCTTCGGGAATTCTCGTTGAAAATCCTAAAAGTCCCGTTGCAAAAACCGCTACGATAATTCCCGAAACCGCAAGCTCGGCAGGAAGCTTGAAAAGTCCTTTTTTGAACTTCCTTGTATCTCTTAATATCAGCAGTTCAAGCACAATGTAAACAATTATAAAAATCGCCGCACCTATTGCAACATTCTGATAAATATTAAGGGGTAGCATATTCACTGCAAAACAGAAGAGGAAGAAAGCCGCAACAAAAACAGTAACGGTATTAAGGTATTTATTCATACCGATAAATCCGCAAATTTCAGCCTTGCGTTTTTTAAATACCGCAACACCTACTGCGCACAGTACACCTGCAATTACAAGCCATAACAAAGGCATAAGAAAATCGGGGTTACCGCTTATTGCATTATCTCCGTCAAGGCGTATATTGGTTTTGCCCGCCTTATCCATTACGGAATACAGTGCAAGCTCGGTTTTATTAAAGAACACAGGGTTCAGGAAACTGAATTTATCAGTAAGGGATGCCACAGTCGCGGAATATTCATTTTCGTTGCTGTAGCAGAACGCTTCCCCGTAAGGATTGCCGTAAACAAAAGCTCCCATAAGAGTCTGCAATGCGTAGAAGAAAATCGTGGGCAGGAAGAGAAGAACTGCTGAGAAAAGCGTTGTTTCAAAAGCAGTACCCACCGCACCGAAAACAGCAGAGGTCAGTGAAAAAGCGGTCAATGCCACGCTCAGGAAGGTAAGCGTTATGTAGAGAAATGCAATTAAAAGCTCTTTTGAATATCCGCAAGCGGCAATATTAACAAAAAACATTACAACCATGGGAACGATGATTGCAACAGAAAGAAGAACCGCACCTGCAAGGTATTTACCCATAAAGAGATTTTCTCTTTTAATACCCAGACTGTAATATACATTAACGGTTTTCTTTGATGTAATAAACTTGAAAAGCAGTATAGCGGTAAGCGCACCTGCACCTGCAATAAGCAACGGCAGAATCATTGAATAATATTCAGGCGATTCAAAGAAAACATATTTAAAATGCGCCGAATTACGCTCATAAGCACCGCTGTCCGTCTGATACACATCGAAAAGGCTCGTTGTATTGAACGCAACAATCATAAACATAAGTCCTGCAAAAAGTGTTACTGCAGGAGCCAGAGCTGAGCTTTTAAGTGCTCCTTTAAACGTAAACAAAGTCGGATTAACCGAGGATTTCTTTGAAGTCATAATCTGTTCCCTCCATTTCCTGTAAGAATATCTCTTCAAGCGAAAGGCTGATTTTTTCAACTACCGCAGGAGAAAGCTTTTCAATAAACTCTTCAGCCTGAGTTGTTTCACCGTTCACGGTAAACATTGCAAGCTGACCGTCCTTTTTAAGACCGGCGCAGTTAAGACCGGAAAATTCATCAAGAGTAAACTGACGGGCAAATGCAAGGCGGTACTTTGTTCTTCCGTGGGAAAGCTCCCTGACCGCTCCCGTAACTGCAATTTTTTTGCCGTTTATAATGCCTATATGGTCGCAAAGGTCCTCAAGCTCGGAAAGGTTATGGGATGAAATAATAACAGACGTATTATTTTCTTTAATGCTTTCCTTCAAAAGACCTTTCATAAGGAGTCTTTTTTGCGGGTCAATACCGTCAAAGGATTCATCCAAAAGAATAAGCTTAGGATGAGTTGAAAGGGCAAGCACCATTTCCGCCTGCCTTTGCATTCCCTTTGAAAATCCGTTCAGCCTCTTTTTAGGGTCGAGACCGAATGCCTCGGTTAGTTTTTTATATGTATCAAAGCTGAAATTTTTATAATAACCTTTATAAAACTGCGCCATTTTGTCCATATTGGAATATGCGCTGAAATAAAGATCATCCGGCATAAAGAAAATTTCTTCTTTTTTTGGTGCGTTTTCAAAAATATTTTCCCCCTGGAAAAGCACCTCGCCCTCCTCGGGCTTATAAATTCCCGCTATATTTTTAAGAAGTGTAGTTTTACCGGCTCCGTTGTACCCGACAAGGCCGTAAACACTGCCTTCTTCAACTCTCAGCGAAATATTTTGAAGAGCAGTAAAATCGCCGAAGCGTTTTGTAAGATTTTTAACCTCAAGCAATCTGAAAACCTCCTTTTTCCTTTCTTGCTTTAAGCATACAAAAAGTTTCAGATGCTGTCAACGGTTGTTGCCGGAACGTAATTCATTCTTAATGTTTTCGTAATTTTTAAGTTTTGTTTGACAATATATTTTAATAATGCTAAAATCTAATAAGTAAACATTATAAAAAGGTAGGAATTAGGTATGAAAAAAGTTTTATCAATTCTTTTATCACTTACTTTGGTTTTCTCTCTTTGCTCAGTAACAGCAAATGCCGAAGAAGCAGAGCCGGATATCTCCTTCGCTGTGGCTTCCGACCTTCACTATGAAAAGCCCGAAGAGGAGCTCACCCGGTATTCCGAAGATCCGATTTACGGCTACGCCAACAGAAGAGCCGCTATGGAAAACGAAAGCGGTCTTATTATCGATGAATTTTTAAATCAGTGTGCCGAGGATGACAGTATTCAGTTCGTTCTCATCTCCGGTGATATCTGCAACAACGGCAAAATATATCTTGAGGACCATTACGCCGTAGCCGAAAAGTTCCGTGCCTTTGAAGAAAAAACCGGCAAGCAGATTTATGTTATCAACGGCAACCACGACAGCGGTATAGTAGACGAGCTCTGTACCACCGGTATGGAGGAATTCAAAGAGGTTTATGCTGAGTTTGGTTACGATCAGGCTCTCACTACAGTTGAAACCGATTGCTCCTACACTGCAAACTTAGGTGAAAAATACCGTCTTATCGCTCTCGATAGCTGCGATTACTCAAAATCAACCGAGGACGGTATGACAGATGAAAAGGTGCAGTGGGTTATCGATCAGGCAGAGCTCGCCCTCGAGGAAGGCAGATATCCTATCCTTATGATGCACCACAATCTTCTTGATCATCTGCCCATGCAGAGAATTCTCAGCCGTAATTTCATTATCAGAAATCACCTGACAACTGCCGAGAAATGGGCAAACGCAGGTATAAAGCTTGTTTTCTCCGGTCATGAGCATTGCAGTGATGCAACGTCTTATACATCAACTCTCGGTAATGTTATCTCCGATTTTGCCACAACCTCCCTCACTATGTATCCCCTTCAGTACAGATACATGGAAATGACGGATGATGCCATCACCTATGAAGCAAGAACGATTGAAAGCATTGATACCGATGCTCTCAGAGCTTATGATATCGGCTATTCCGAAGACCAGCTCGCTGAAATGGATAAAGATCTTAATGCTTTCTCTAAAAACTTCCTTAAAAACGGCATTGAATACAGACTTGAACGCGGATTTAACGATGAACAGTTAGGTATCGAGCCCGATGATATCTACTATGACCTTGTAAGAAACGCCATTGATGCTCTCAACGGTATTCTTAATACACCTCTCTACGGCGAGGGCGGAGTTCAGGAGCTTGCCGCTTCCTACGGCATTGAAATTCCCGACAGTGATTATGTTGACGGCTGGGATGTTGCAACAGAGCTTGTTTCCGCTCACTATGCGGGCAGCGAGGATTACCCCTTAACAGGCACGGAGGTTACAATTCTTCTCAGAACTGTTTCCGTAATTCTTAAAACCGAGCTTAAGCTCTTCACCGATACTGAATTTACTGCCGCCGCTGCAGCAATTTTAGGCGCAACAGGCGCAGAGGTAATTCCCGAAGCTATTGAAATAATTTCAAATCAGCAGGGCGTTACAGCAGGAGAATATTTCCTTCTTGCCATTACCGCTCCCATTCTCGATGAATTTGCAAATGATGACGGCGTTGACGATAACAACGGTGTTATCGCAGGCTACGGCAAAACCTCAACTGAAGATAACCTTTCAAATATCGGTTCAAACTTAACGGGAATCCTTGCAAAAATTGCTAAGTACCTTGACTTAGTTTTCACCGTAGTTCTTAAAATGCTCGGAGCAGTAAAATAAATCAATCCCGTAAATTAAAATACTCGGAGCGGTTTCGAAACCGCTCCGAGTTCTTATTTTTGGTTTTTCAAAAACAAATATTTATATCCACATCACCGTTAATACCGTCAACCTTACCTTTGTTGGTGTATTGCCATATATGATAGTTATAATAGAAATTCGGCGTTGTGCTGTATTCGGCAAGCCACAGGCAAGTATCATCAAATGACGAAAGGTCATAGTGGAGATATCCCTGAACGGAATTAAAATATATTCCGCTCTTATATCCGGCTTTTTCTATCCTTTCGCAGAAAATTTCTGCAAAACGGGTTATTTGGGCATAATCTATATTAAACGAGCGCGCCGCCTCATCCTCGGACGGCTCCCAATCAAAAAATACGGGATACTTTAAATCATAACCGTCAATTATATTTAAAACGTATTCAGCCTCTTGCAAAGCCTCAGCCTCGGTAATCGCCTGCGAGAAGAAATACACACCCACCTCAATGCCTTCAGCAAGGGCACCGTTTATATTTTCAACGAACCTGTCATCAATATTTAACGTACCCTCGCTTGAACCGCGGTAGCCAACCCGCATAACGGCAAAATCTATACCGTCAGCTGCAACCGCCGCCCAATCGATCTTCCCCTGATGGCGCGAAACATCAATTCCGTATGAAACGCCGTCGCCGTTATATTTCACCCTGCCGTCGCTGTCAACATAAAAATCCTTGGCATCATAGGCGTTGGTTTCAATTTCTTCGTTTATTTTAATATCCTGCCCCGCAACATTGACGGTAAGGGCAGTTTCTTCGGTAGTCGCAAGATTACGAATAACCTTACCGATACCCATAACCGCAAGCACAACCGCCGCAACGGCAATAACTACACCTAAAACAGCAATAAGTGCCGAACCTTTCTTTTTCTTATCCGACATATCAAAACCTCATATATAATTATCCTTTTCGACAATTATATACTAAACACATAGCTTTGTCTATAAACCAAATATTACAAATAAATTAAGATTTATATATCATTGAAAAAACCTCTCTTGCCCGGGTAGACAAAAGAGGTTTTTCTGCGAAAGAGTGGCTAAAAGGTGTATAAGCGGGGGTAAAAACGACCAAAAATAGTGCGCGTATCTGTTCGGCAAATTGGAATTTGAAAACCACAATTTTATAAGTGGTTATTAACCCTCACAGGGTT
>CAZCQI010000038.1:0-14030 GCA_964500795.1 uncultured Eubacteriales bacterium | reverse complement strand
CTATAAATTCAAGTCATCAATAATTGATAAAGTTAAAGATTCTATGGATAAAATTGTGAGGGAACAAAATTGATAAAGATTTATAAACGAAGTGAAATTTCTACCGAGCAGATTCTCGAAAGAAGCGAACAGACGATAGATGTTGAAGGAATAGTTTCGGATATTATTAAAAACGTCAGAGCAAACGGCGATAAAGCTCTTGTAGAATACTCCAAAAAATTTGACGGTGCGGTTGATGATGTTCTGGAAGTAACAGAGGAAGAAATCAATAACGCAATGAAAGAGGTTGACAGCGAGCTTCTTGAAATAATCAAAGAAGCAAAGGAGAATATTACCGCTTTTCATTCAAGGCAGGTTCGCAACAGCTTTCTTATAAATGAAAAAGAGGGTGTGATCATCGGTCAGAAGGTTATACCCATTGAAAAGGTCGGGCTTTATGTTCCGGGCGGTACGGCGGCATATCCGTCATCTGTTCTTATGAACTGCGTGCCTGCAAAAATTGCAGGGTGCAGTGAGATAGTTATGGTAACTCCCGCAAAGGCAGGTAAGGTTAAGCCTGCCATACTTGCGGCGGCGCGTATTGCCGGGGTAGACAGAATTTTCAAAATCGGCGGTGCTCAGGCAGTTGCGGCTCTCGCTTACGGAACGGAGAGCGTACCGAAAGTTGATAAAATAGTAGGTCCCGGTAATGCATTCGTTGCGGAAGCGAAAAAGCAGGTTTTCGGCACTGTTGATATTGATATGATTGCCGGTCCCAGTGAAATTCTCGTTGTTGCCGACGGCACCAATAATCCCGCACATATTGCCGCAGACCTTCTCTCTCAGGCGGAGCACGATAAAATGGCAACTGCCGTTCTTATTACAAACTGTGAGAAATTTGCAAAAGAGGTAAGCGAAGAGCTTGAAAAACAGATTCCTCTTCTCCCGAGAGCGGAGATTGCAAGAACCTCAATTGATACCAACGGCAAAATTATCATTACCGATTCTCTCGTTGAAGCTATGGAGACTTCAAATATCTTAGCTCCCGAGCACCTTGAAATTTGTGTTGATAATCCTTTTGAGTATTTAGGTTATGTTAAAAATGCAGGCTCAGTATTTATGGGCAAGAATTGCCCCGAGGCTTTGGGTGATTATTTTGCAGGACCTAACCACACTTTACCAACAAGCGGTACCGCGCGTTTTTCAAGCCCTCTTTCCGTTGATGATTTTGTTAAGAAAACTCAGTTCTCTTATTTTTCCGAAGAGGCTCTTAACAGAGTGGGCGAAAAGGTTGTTCGCTTTGCCAATGAAGAAGGTCTTCAGGCGCACGCAAAAAGCGTAAGCATCAGAACGGAGAAGTAATAAATGAGCAAATTCCTTGATAAGCGTTACAGTACTCTTGAAGCTTATGTTCCCGGTGAACAGCCTCAGGATAAAAAATATATAAAACTCAATACCAATGAATCGCCGTATCCGCCGAGCCCCGAAACTCTTGCGGCGGTGAATAAGAGCGAGGCAGAGCTTTTGAGGCTTTATCCCGACCCCGACGGCAAGGTGTTAACAAAAAAGCTTGCGGATTTCTACGGTGTGGGGACAGAAAATATCTTTCTTGCAAACGGTTCCGATGATATTCTGAATTTTGCTTTTATGGCGTATTGTGCAAACGGCAGAAAATCGTATTTTGCTGATATTACATACGGATTTTACAGCGTTTTTGCAAATCTTCACGGCTCCGATTATACGGTTATTCCTCTTGAAGAGGATTTCACAATAGATGCCGATAAGTTTTGCGGAGTTGACGGCGGCGTGTTTATTGCCAATCCCAACGCGCCCACAGGCATTGCGCTCACACTTACGGAAGTTGAAAAAATCATAAAATCAAACCCCGATTGTGTGGTTGTTATTGATGAAGCGTATGTTGATTTCGGTGCCGAAAGTGCCGTGAAGCTCGTTGAAAAATACGATAATCTTCTGGTTGTGCAGACATATTCAAAATCCCGTTCAATGGCGGGCGCGCGTTTAGGCTTTGCAATAGGCAGTAAAGAAATCATCAGCGATTTGCATACTCTTCGCTACTCCACCAATCCCTATAATATAAACCGCGTAACTCTTGCGGCAGGGGCGGCGGCAATTGATTCCCAAAGCTATTACACGGATAATTGCAAAAGAATTATCGAAACCCGCGAATATACTGTGAGGGAACTTGAAAAGCTCGGTTTTCAGGTTATTCCTTCAAAAGCGAACTTCATATTTGCTCAGTCCCCGAAGATTGACGGCGGCGAATTGTATTTGAAGCTCAAAGAGCAGGGTGTTCTCGTTCGCCATTTTACTAAAGAGCGAATAAAGAATTTCAACCGAATAACAATCGGTACTTACGAAGAAATGAAAATTCTGATTAAAAAAATCAAAGAAATTACGGAGGCAGTTTGAATGCGTACTGCAGAAATTAAAAGAAAAACCGCCGAAACGGATGTATATGTGAAGCTCAACCTTGACGGTACGGGCGAATGTGAAATAGACACCGGTATAGGCTTTTTCGACCATATGCTCATTCTTTTTTCAAAACATTCGAGGTTTGATTTAACGGTTAAATGTATTGGCGATATAAACGTAGACGGTCACCACACAACCGAGGATATAGGCATTGCCTTGGGGCAGGCGTTTAAAGAAGCTCTCGGCGATAAAAGGGGAATAACCCGTTACGGAAGCACAATTCTCCCAATGGATGAAGCCCTTATTATGACTGCCGTTGATATCTCAGGCAGACCTTATTTAAAATACAGAATGAAAATTCCGTCAGGAATGGTAGGGGATTTTGACACCGAGCTCCTCCGCGAGTTTTTAATTGCATTTGCATTTAATGCCGCAATAACTCTTCATGTCCGCCGCCTTGACGGTGTGAACAGCCACCATATAATTGAAGGCACATTCAAATCCGTTGCCCGAACACTCAAAAAGGCGGTTACCATAGATGAAGCTATGAAGGGCGAAATACCTTCTTCAAAGGGAGTTTTATAATGCTTGCAGTTGTAGATTACGGAGTAGGCAATTTGTTTTCTTTGCAATGCTCCTTGAAAAAAATAGGTGCTGAGGCTGTTGTAACAAGCGATGAAAATATTATAAGAGCTGCCGAAAGAATTATTCTCCCCGGTGTAGGTGCTTTCGGTGATGCCGTTAACAAGCTCAGAAAAAGCGGTTTGTTTGATGTTATAATTGAAGAAGCACAAAAAGGGAAACCTCTTATGGGTATTTGCCTTGGTATGCAGCTGCTTTTTGAAAAAAGCTATGAATACGGCGAGCACGAAGGTTTAGGTCTTATTGAGGGCGAAATCGTTCCTCTTAAGGGCGAAATACCTGAGAATTTAGATATTCCTCATATGGGCTGGAACGCGTTGAGGTTTAATAACGGTAAAAATGAAATCTTTAAATACATCAACGAGGGTGACTGCGTTTATTTTGTTCATTCATTTTTCGGTGTGGGGTGTGGTTCGTCGCTTATTGCTTCTGCGGAATACGGCATTGATGTTACTGCCGCAGTAGCTAAAGGCAATGTATACGGTTGCCAATTTCACCCTGAAAAAAGCGGAGACGTGGGCTTGAAAATACTTAAGGCGTTTTGTGAGGTATAATGATGAAAATTTTTCCCGCAATAGATTTATATGAGGGTAAAGCCGTTCGGCTTCTTAAGGGTAATTACAACGATTTAACCGTTTATTCCGAAAACCCCATTGAAATTGCAAAGGCTTTTGAAGCTGAGGGCGCAACCGAGCTTCATACGGTTGACCTGGAGGGTGCGCGCGACGGCGGAACACCGAATATTGAAATAATAAAAAGTTTTGTTGAAAATACTTCTTTGAATGTTGAGGTGGGCGGCGGTATTCGTTCTACGGAAACTGTAAAAGCCTATCTTGATGCAGGTGTAAGAAGAGTTATTTTAGGCACTGCCGCAGTAACTGATGAGGAGTTTCTGAAAGAAGCCGTCAACACTTACGGTAATAAAATTGCCGTGGGAGCAGATATTAAGGATGGTAAGGTTGCTATTAAAGGCTGGGTTGAAAAATCAGAATACGGTACGTTTGAGTTTTTTGAAAAGCTTCAGAAGATAGGCGTTTCAACAGTAATCTGCACCGATATTTCAAAAGACGGCGCAATGCAGGGCACTAACCGCGAGCTGTATAAAGAGCTTTCCGAAAAATTCAGTGTTAATATAATCGCCTCGGGGGGAGTTTCCTCTCTTGATGATATCAAGGCACTGAACTCTATGAACCTTTTCGGTGCAATTATCGGTAAAGCCTACTATACGGGCGCGATTAAAATAAGCGAGGCTCTGGAGGCGGTTAAATGATTACAAAAAGAATTATTCCCTGCCTTGATGTAAGAAACGGAACAGTTGTAAAAGGTACTAATTTTAAAGATTTAAACGAAATTTCTTCACCCGTAGAGCTTGCCGAGTATTACAGCTCTCACGGTGCGGATGAGCTTGTTTTTTACGATATAACCGCTTCCTCGGACGGCAGAAAGCTTTTTACCGATATTTTAAGAGAAACCGCATCGAAGGTATTTATACCTTTAACCGTGGGCGGCGGAATAAATACTCTTGAGGATTTTGACCGAGTTTTAAAATGCGGTGCGGATAAAGTAAGCGTGAATTCCGGAGCCATAAGAAACCCCGATTTAATTCCTGCCGCGGCAGAAAAATACGGCGATCAGTGCGTTGTGCTTTCCGTAGATGTTAAGAGAGTTGACGGTCAGTTTAAAGTTTTCGCAAAAGGCGGAAGAGAAAATACAGGTCTTGATGCTTTGGAGTGGATAAAGCGCGGCGTTAATAACGGAGCAGGCGAAATTGTTGTTAATTCCATTGATACGGACGGTGTTAAAAACGGCTTCGATATTGAAATGCTTAAAGCTGTGTGTGAAATAGTCAATGTTCCCGTTATAGCATCAGGCGGTGCAGGCGGAAAGCAGGATTTTGTTGACCTTTTTAAAACTATCCCCGATGTCAGCGCAGGCCTTGCCGCATCAATTTTCCATTACGGTGAGGTTACTATTGAAGATTTAAAGAAAACCTTGAAAGATAATAATATAACAGTGAGGTTATAATATGTTTGATATTGAAAAGCTTAAATTTGATGAAAAGGGACTTATTCCCGCAATAGTTGTTGATGATGAAAGCGGTAAGGTTTTAACCCTCGCGTATATGAATAAAGAGAGCCTCGAAATTTCTCTTGAAAAGAAAAAAACCTGCTTCTGGAGCCGTTCAAGACAAGAACTCTGGCTCAAAGGGGAAACAAGCGGTAATTATCAGCATATTGTAAGCATCACCGCCGATTGCGATATGGATGCCCTTACCGTAAGAGTTAAAAAGGACGGTCCTGCTTGCCATACGGGTGAGGAAAGCTGTTTCTTTAATACGGTTTTCGAAAATGAAGAAATTGCCCCTGCGTTTTCTGTTGAGGGTCTTGTGAAAACCATTGAGGGCAGAAAAACAAATCCCAGGGAAGGCTCATACACAACGTATCTCTTTGAAAAGGGAATAGATAAAATCCTCAAAAAAGTGGGCGAGGAGAGCACCGAGGTTATAATTGCAGGTAAGGCGGATGATAAAAAGGAAACGGTTTATGAAATAGCCGACCTTATGTATCACGTGCTTGTTCTTATGATTGAAATGGGTATCTCCGTAGACGATATTATGAAAGAGCTCAGCTCACGCCACGTTATTGACCATAAGGTTAAACAAGAAAAAATGACTAAGTAAAAAACATCCGTCGCGGACAACCGTGACGGATGTTTTTATCATAATGTTCTTTTTATTCTGTAAGCACCTTTAAGAAGCTCATTAACAAGCTCTTCGTTTGTTTCAATAGGCTTATTGAAGTATATACCGCCTCTGCCTGTATCCTCGGGCTCGTGAAAATCCGAACCTGATGTTGCGATTTTAAGACCGTGCAGCTTTACCCATGCCTCGGCAATTTCGTTGGAAGAATTATGGCGAGCATTGCCGTTAAATATTTCGCATCCGTCAAGGTATTCCCAATTTTCAACCTTCATACCTCTTCTGAAAGGGTGCGCCTGAATAAACAGAAGTCCGTTTTCACGGGCAAGCTTTGAAAATTTTTTGGGATTAAGAGCCATTAAGTCGCCGTGACCTCTCAAAAATTCTTCGGTAACGCCGTAAACAAGGTAATCGTTAGGGTTTCCGTAAAATCTTATTTCCATACCTAAAAGTACCTTGAATTTGCCTTCTGCGGCTTGCTTCAAGGCTTTGTAGCCTGTAAGGAAGTGGTTTATTTTCTCATCCCACGGTGCATCCGTCAGCGGCTTTTTTATATTATCAAAGGTGGATTCGTTAAGGTGATCCGTTATAACGATTCCTGTGTAGCCTTGATTTTCATAGTATTCAACCATTTTTGCGGCGGAGGTCGGGGAGCAGGTGCTTACCTCCGATACGTGAGCGTGCATTTCATATAAATATTCCATAAACAGTCTCTTTTCCCTGAATAAAAATTATTGATAGGATTATAACCCTTTTTTATTGAAAAGTCTATAATTTATTGTTGCAAATTTTAAGAAAAATGATACAATGAAAATATAAATAATATTCGGAGGAGATTACAATGAAAAAGTTAAAAGCTGCCGTTATCGGTGTGGGAAGTATTTCTCAGGAGCATATTAACGGCTATATAAATAATGAAAATGTTGACCTTTACGCGTTTTGCGATATAAATAAAACTCAGCTTAAAAAAATGGCGGAGCAGTTCGGCGTTCCCGAGGAGCGCTGCTTTGCTGATAAGGACGAGATGTTCAAGGCTCTTCCCGAAATTGATATTGTAAGCGTTTGCACATGGAATGCCGCCCACGCTGAGTGTACCATTGCCGCTCTTAACGCAGGTAAGGATGTTATCTGCGAAAAGCCTATGGCCATGAATACAAAAGAAGCATAAGCTATGCTTGAAGCTGCAAAGAAAAACGGCAGGCATCTCCAGATAGGCTTCGTTCGCCGTTACGGTAACGATGCCGATGTTATGCGCGATTTTATTGACGCGGGTAAATTCGGCGATATTTATTACGCTAAAGCTACATATCTTCGCCGTAACGGAAACCCTGGCGGTTGGTTCGGTGATAAATCCCGTTCCGGCGGCGGTCCTCTTATTGATTTGGGCGTTCACGTTATCGACCTTTCCCGTTACCTTTGCGGCAATCCCAAGCCCGTTTCGGTTTACGGTGCAACCTTCCAAAAGCTCTTTAACCGTCCCGAGATAAAAACGGGTAAGGCCTATAGCTCGGTTTCCGCAAGTGAAAATGATATCTGCGATGTTGAAGACCTTGCAACGGCACTTATTCGTTTCGATAACGGTCTTGTTCTTTCGGTAGAAGCAAGTTTTTCTCTTAACATAAAGAACGGTGAGGGCAATATTCAGTTCTTCGGCACTAAGGCAGGCGCAAAGCTTGACCCGCAGGTTGAGATTTTCACCGATGAAAACGGCTACCTTGTTGACCTGAGCTTTAATAATGATACAAGCCTTTCCTTTAACGGTCTTTTTCAGCGCGAAATAGACCATTTCGTTGACTGCGTTCTCAACGGAACTCCTTGTCGCGCTCCTGCTGAGGATGGTGTTGAAATTATGAAAATTCTTGATGCCGTCTATGAATCTGCAAAAACAGGTCACGAAGTAATTATAAAATAATATTTTTTCAATAAAAGGAAGGGCGGATATATGAAAAAGTGTGAAAGCTGCGGTAAGACTTTTTCCGAGAATAAGGATGTTTTCTGCCCTCATTGCGGAGCTGTAGCAGAGAAAAAATGTACTCACGGCTCTTCTTTCGATTCCTCAAGGTGGAACCGAGGAGAGATATACGGAAACGATAATAGAGATACCTACCGGGGCGGCGTTGAGCCTCACGTTCAGCGAACCGAGGAGAACGCAGAAAAAAGGCAGGATAAAAGATATTTGAATCCTACCGTTCCTTTTGACGGAAAATCCCTTAAAAAAATCATCGGCATTGTAGTGATTATTATCGTCTGTATCAATCTGATAGTAGGCTTCACTAATTTTGTTTTAACCAAGGACGATTTGGCTGATGAGCAATGGGCTGAATCGATTGTTTCGGGTGAGTTCGGATATTACCCCACAATCGGCAATGCTCAGGTAGAAGTTGAGAATGTGGGTGCCGATCGGTTCGTTTTTAAACTCAAAGCAGATGATTTTTATTTTATCAATATTGACGAAGAAGGGTCAAAAGAAATCGCTGATGATTTGTTTAATTATGAGCAATACGCGGAAATAGAAGCAAGTGTGTTTTATGAAACTGAGATGTACTCGTATGAATACGAATCAGAACTTGAAAACTATACTTACTTAAGTTCTGATTCGGCAGACGGTTATTATGAATTTTACGACTATGAGTTTCGAAGCGGGGATATAATATATTTGAGTAATTTCTACATATGTACGGAAAATTCAAGCCTTTATCCCGAGCTTCCTTTTGATGCGTTTTGTTGCGATGATGACGGAGATGTAACTTATTACAGAGTCTCTGAAGAACAATATTACAATGATGAGATAGTTTTTGAAGAATGCGAACCGTCTGCGGCCGTTGATTCTTATGATATGTACATTTCTCTTGAAAACATGGAAGTTGAATTTTTTGAAAATACAGAAGTTACGGAAAATTATACGGAGGTAGTGTCTGTTGTCGGTGAAAATGAAGAAGGTTAAAAAAACAGCCGTTTGCGGTATGACTGCGGCACTTTCTGTTGTGTTGATGCTTCTTAATAATATTCTTCCTGTTTTGATGTATGTCCTGCCTATATTGACAGGCCTTCTCGTTATGCTTGTTGCGAGGCTTACCGATAAAAAATGGGCGTTGGGCGTTTTCTTTTCAACAGCGGTGCTTTCGATGCTTCTTGTTACGGAAAAAGATGCACCTCTTACTTATACCTTGTTCTTCGGGTATTATCCGCTTATAAAGGATGCTATAGAAAAGCTACCGAAAACAGTCGCCCGGGCAATAAAATTCTTGCTTTTTAATGCGGCGGCAGTCGGTATAGGCTTTCTCGGTGTTTATGTTTTCGGCATTTCGGGAGAGGAATATAACGAATTCGGTAAGTTTACAATACCCGTCCTTTTGGTATTGGCAAATATTGTTTTTCTTCTTTATGAAATGATTCTCAAAAAATATCGGGTTTTGTTTGACCGTGTTGTCGAAAGGCTGGAAAAGATATTAAAATAAAAACCGTAAAATCAGTCCGTTGAAGCGGGCTGATTTTTTCGTACCGATATTGATAATGAATTGTCATTCAATATCGGCTATGCGCTTTTAAAAGAGCTTGTTGACAGCGGCGAAAAAGTCAGAATCCTTATCAGGAAAGGCACAAAGCAGTTTGATGGTATCGACTGTGAAAAGGTTTACGGTGATGTTACAGATTTTGATGCACTCCTTAAAGCCTTTGAGGGTGTTGATGTTGTTTACCACCTTGCAGGTATTATTGATATCAACGCCGATCAGGAGAATATGCTTTGGAACGTTAACGTAGGCGAAATGGTAAGAATGTTTGTAAACGGCATTTTCCCCGTATTTCATACGGAGTTGCAAAGGCTGTTGCTCCTGCGGCGGAATTATTCTGCAAGGTTGCAAAGAAAACACCGTTGTTTACAAGGTGTTCGCTCCGCAAGCTTGTATCAAATTGCATTTTCTCTATTGAGAAAGCAAAAAAAGAGCTTGATTATCATCCTATGACTGTTGAGCCGTCCGTTACCGATATGCTTCAATGGATTCGTGAAAACGAGGGGACAAAAAATAATTTTCAAGTGACGGCTTTTGCCGTCCTTTTTATTTGTAAATTTTAGTAAACTTTTAAACTTAATTTACTGAATATTGCAGGCGGTGCGCGATATTATAGATAACTAAAGGCATAATTTATATTACCACTCTCATATACTTTTTTAGAACTCGTAACGGAGGGGTAAAAATGAATTATGATTATGAACAGCGGGCTGTTGAATTAGGGAGATATATAACCGACAGTAAATCCACCGTAAGAGCTGCTGCAAAAAAATTCGGTATTTCTAAATCAACCGTACATAGTGATGTTACCGTGCGGCTTCGGAAGATTGACCCTGCCCTTTATTCAGAGGTAAGAAAGGTTTTGGATCTCAATAAGGAAGAGCGCCATATAAGAGGGGGCATAGCTACCCGTGAGAAATATCGCAGAGAGGCAGTTTTTGTAAAAAAGTAAGCAGGCTGTTGACAAATTGCCTCGAAAAATGTATATTGTCCTTATAATAAATTGACAGTTATACGGAGATGTTTATAAATGAAGAGGTTTATTGCATTGCTTTTGTGTGTTTCCTCCCTTTTAGCGTTTACGGCTTGCTCCAAAGAACCCGAGGATGACGGAAAGGCTCTTGAAACTGCAAACACCGTTTACAATGTTGACGGTAATGCAGGCTCTATCACTATTGACGAAAATGTTGCAAGAACCCTTTTAGGTGTTTATTCTGCCGATGCTTTAGGGCTTGAGAACTCCATTGAAGATTACGAGCTGAAGCTCAGTGCAACCCGCATTTTTGACAGTGATGCCTGTATGGTAGAGGCTTTTTCTGAGGGTAGCGAAACTGCCGAGGCAACCTTTGCAATTCTCGGTCAGAGCTGTTATGTTTACAGTCAGGAAAAAGATGCATATATGCTACTTACGGCTTCGGGTGCAGTCGAAGTAACTGCTTCTCAAAATACTGAGAGTTCTTCAGATAGCACAGTAAGCAAACCCGAAAATACCGCGAATTTTGATTATGACGAGGATAATAATACAAAGCTTCAGGAACGGTTCGGCGGGTACGGTAAAACCGCTTTGGGCTTGGATAAAGAGCTTTCAAAATATATAATGGTAACCACGGGTACGACCACAACCGCCGCCGACGGTAAAACAGTTTACGTTATCAGGCTCTATGAAGTAACGGGCGAAGCCACGAATATAACATTTGCCTTTAATTCTGACGGAAACTATGTTTTCGATGACGAAGCAAATAAATTTCAGAAGCTTAAATAATTCTTGCAAAAAATAACCCAACCGAATCACACAATCGGTTGGGTTATTTGCGTTCTTTATCGTTAGTAAAACAAGTGCCTTTTTAGCTTTTTTTTAGAATGAATACTGTAGGGGAGGGTCTTGACTCGACCGCTTTTGTTGCCCACGGTAAGTAAAATTGAGAATTGAGAATTGAGAATGGAGAATTATCGGGACCTGCGGTCGGCATTATAAAAATGGCAAGTTGCAAGTTCAGAACGTGAAAACTTGCCACTTACGCTGCGCTCGAGACCGCACTGTTGTTCCTGCGTTACAAGCTCATAAACGCGTGCCGAAAATAATCATGAATTTATAAACTCATCCATAAGAGTATATCCGACCTCAACATAATTTCCCGCTTCTTTTGCAGAGTTTTCATTGAAGGATTCTATACCGTTGTCCGCATCCTTTGATTTTTGGTAAATCATATAAGGTACTGCATCTCCCGCGTGAGTCATTGTAACAATGGGTGTCGGGTGATCGGGGAGAATCATAATTTTATAATCTTCGTATTTCTCAAGAGCGGGGAGAACTATGCCGAGAATTTTTTCGTCAATAAGCTCAATAGAGCGAACCTTGTTTTCAGGCTCATTTCTGTGACCGCATTCATCGGGTGCTTCAAGATGAATGTATACAAAATCCTTGCTTTCAAGCTCGTTTATTGCACATTCGGCTTTGCCCTCAAAGTTAGTGTCAATGTATCCGGTTGCGCCCTCAACCTCGGGAGCTTCCATACCCGCACATTTTGCAATACCTTTAAGAAGGTCAACCGCTGAAATTATGGAGCCGTCAACACCGTATTTTTCTTTGAAATCGGGGAGAGAGGGCTTTGTGCCTTCGCCCCAGAGCCAAATGGAGTTTGCAGGGCGCTTTCCCTCTGCAATTCTCTTTTTATTTACGGGATGCTCCATAAGAAAATCGTAGCTTTCTTTCATCATTGAAATAAGAGCTTTTGCATTTTCACTGCCGGAAAGGTGTTCTTTTATAACCTTACCCGAAATATCGTGGGGAGGTGTGAGCTTTCCTAAATCAAGTGTACCGCCGTGCCAAACGAGGCAGTGACGGTATGCAACACCGCTGTAAAAAGCAAAAATATCATTGCCGAAATGCTCCTCAACGCTCTTTATAATTTCAGCGGCTTCGGCAGTGGAAATATCGCCTGCGCTGTAATCCACCATTGTTTTATCTTCGTAATTATCTTCATCTGAGAGTGTTACAAGATTGCATCGGAAAATAATATCATCAGGGAGCATATCAACACCGATGCTGACCGCTTCGAGAGGTGAGCGACCTGTATAGCATTCCTTGGGATTATAGCCGAGAACGCTCATATTGGCAATATCACTGCCGGGCTTTAAACCGTCGGCAACTGTTTTGACGGTTCCTACCTTGCCGTGGCGGGCAAGCTTATCAAGCAAAGGCTTTTTTGCACACTCCATCGGAGTTTTTTCGCCCAGAGCAGGTACGGGATAATCAGCCATTCCGTCATATAATACAACAATATATTTCATAGGTATTACCTCTTTTCTTTTGATATACAAATAATATACAACTATTTTAAGTTACTTGTCAATAAATTGAAAAAGGAAAAATATTTTCTGTAAGAAATTACAACAGCCACTTGAATTATCGGGGGAATTAGAGTAATATACACTATATAAATACATCCATATAAGGGAGCTTTTAATTATGAAATTACCTATTGCTTTACAGCTTTATTCCGTCCGTGACGATATGGAAAAGGATTTTGAGGGCACAGTAAAAAAAGCTAAAGAATTGGGATACGAGGGCGTTGAGTTTGCAGGCCTTTTCGGAAAATCAGGCGCAGAGGTCAAAAAAATTTGTGACGAGCTTGATATAATTCCCGTTTCTGCTCACGTTCCTTATTACGATATGCTTGAAAATCCCGAAGCAGTTCTTGCAGATTATAAAGAAATCGGTTGCAAGTATGTTGTTGTTCCTTATCTTACAGAGGAGTGCCGTCCGGGAACCGCCGGATGGGAAAATACCGTTGCAGGTATACATAAAATCGGTGAGGTTGCAAAAGAAATGGGTATGCAGCTTCTTTACCATAATCATGATTTCGAGTTTATTAAAATCGACGGCAAATATGCACTTGATGTTCTTTACGATACGGTGCCCGCAGACCTTCTTGCAACAGAGCTTGATACTTGCTGGGTAAATGTGGGCGGCGAAGAGCCTGCAGCATATGTTGAAAAATATACGGGCAGAGCTCCCGTTGTTCACCTCAAGGATTTCAGCGGTTCAAAAGGCAACGGACCTCTCTATAAGCTTATAGGTATAGATGAGGGAGAAGCAGATAATTCTGCTCCCACATTTGAATTCCGTCCCGTAGGCAGCGGAGTTCAGGATTGGAAAAAAATAATCGACGCCTCAGAGAATGCAGGCGCAGAGTGGGTGGTAGTCGAGCAGGACGAACCGTCAATGGGTAAAACTCCAATAGAATGTGCTGAAATGAGCATTAACTATTTAATGAGTTTATAAAAATCATTCCCCCGTTGAAATTATCAAAATTTCAACGGGGGCAACCGATTTCATTTTATCTGTTAAGGATAAGCTTTGTAAGCTCAACAGGCTCAACGATTTTGCCGTCTTTATAAACTCTCATATTGCCGGATGCAATCTCGTCAATAAGGATAACTTCGTCGTTGTTGTAGCCAAACTCGAATTTGATATCCCAAAGCTCAAGACCGATGGATTTGAGGTCATCGGCAACGATTTTTGTAATGGCAAGTGTCTGCTCTTTCATGCTCTCAAACATTTCGGGGCTCATAATACCGAGAGCTGCAAGACCTTCTCCTGTAACAAGAGGATCGCCCTTAGCATCATTTTTGAAGGTGCATTCAACATAACCGCCGGGGAGAACAGTACCGTCTTCTATATATTCGCCATACCTGCGGATGAAACTGCCTGTTGCAACAAGACGGCAGATTACTTCAAGACCGTGACCGAAAACAGTTGCGGG
>CAZCQI010000037.1:0-14091 GCA_964500795.1 uncultured Eubacteriales bacterium | reverse complement strand
CTCACAAGCGCGCTCAATCTCGAACAGCCACTAAGCGTACCTGCTGGAGAGAGTTGACTTGATGTTCTTACAGAGCGTATTAAAGAGCTTGGTCTTAACGAGGAGGATTATTGGTGGTATCTTGACCTTCGCCGTTACGGAGGAACTCACCACGCAGGCTTCGGTCTCGGCTTTGAGCGTCTTATTATGTATATGACAGGTATTTCAAATATACGCGATGTTCTTCCCTTCCCCAGAACAACAGGTACTGCAGATTTTTAAAAAGCGGGATGCACAATTATCGTTACTGCGTTGGCATAGGAGTGTTTTTATGGCAAAATCTTATCTTTTAATGTCTTCGGACGAATTGAAAAATGAATATAATTCAGTGAAAGCGGAGTATGAAGCTCTTAAGGCTCAGGGTCTTTCAATTGATATGTCAAGAGGTAAACCCGGAGCAGATCAGCTTGATATCTGCAACGATATGCTGAAGGCTCTTGATGACGGTAACTTTAAATGTGAATCGGGTATGGATGTAAGAAATTACGGTCTTTTGGATGGTATTCCCGAGTGCAAAAAGCTTTTCGCCGACCTTCTTGAGGTTAAACCCGAAAATATCATAGTCGGCGGAAACTCAAGCCTTTCTCTTATGTTTGATTATGTTTCTCAGTGTATGTACACCGGGGCCGGCTTTACTCCCTGGTCTCAGCAAGGCAAGGTTAAATTCCTTTGCCCATGTCCCGGATATGACAGGCATTTTGCTATTTGTCAGTACTTCGGCATTGAGATGATAAATATTCCCATGACTGCCGAAGGTCCCGATATGGAAGCAGTTGAAGAAGCTGTTAAAGACAGCTCTGTTAAGGGTATGTTCTGTGTTCCGAAATACTCCAATCCTCAGGGAATTACTTTCTCCGAGGAGACGGTTAAGAGAATAGCAAACCTCGAAACTGCTGCTGACGATTTCAGAATTATATGGGATAACGCTTATTGCGTTCACGATCTTACTGAAACAACAGATGAGCTTCTTAATATTTTTGATGTTCTTCCCGAAAGAAACAAAAATATGGTAGTTGAGGTTGCTTCAACTTCAAAGATTTCGTATCCCGGCGCAGGTGTTTCTTGCCTTGCTTCTTCAGTGGATAACATTAAAGAAATTCTTAAAAGGCTTACTGTTCAGTCCATCAGCTACGATAAGGTAAATATGCTTCGCCACGTGAGATATTTTAAAAATCTTGACGGTATCAAGGCTCATATGCAGAAGCATGCAAAGATACTTAAACCGAAGTTTGATGCGGTTATCGATACCCTTAATGCTGACCTTGCGGGCTTGGGCATTGCCGAATGGAATGAGCCTAACGGCGGTTATTTCATCAGCCTTGATGTTACAGGTGGCAGTGCATCAAGAGTCGGTGTTCTCTGTAAAGAGGCGGGCGTAACTCTTACAAACGTGGGAGCAACCTTCCCTTACGGTAAAGATCCCACCGACAGTAATATCCGTATTGCACCGACTTTCCCTACTCCCGAGATTCTTTCAAAGGCGGTTAAGGTTCTCACTGTTTCGGTTAAGCTGGCAAGTCTTGAAAATTTATGTAAATAACTGTTTATAAGGTGATTTTATGTTAAGAATAGGTCACGGCTATGATGTTCATGCTTTTGCAGATAACCGCAAGTGCATAATCGGAGGCGTTGATATCCCTTGTGAAAGAGGTCTTTTGGGGCATTCCGATGCCGATGTTCTCCTCCACGCAATTTCCGACAGTCTTCTCGGCGCGGCGGCTCTCGGTGATATCGGCAAGCATTTTCCCGACAGCGATCCTCGCTATAAAGGGGCAGACAGTCTTAAGCTTCTTTCCTGCGTTTACGGGCTTCTTAAAGAAAAAGGCTACAAGGTTGTGAATATTGATGCAACCGTAATTGCGCAGACTCCCAAAATGGCACCCTATATTTTAAATATGCGTGAAAACATTGCAAATGCCCTTGAAACGGATATTGATTTTATCAGTGTCAAGGCCACCACTGAAGAAAAACTCGGCTTTACAGGCAGAAAAGAAGGAATTTCCGCCCACTGTGTATGCCTTATAGAAAAGTAAACAAGCTTCCGGCCCTTGCATATTATGTACAAAGCGGTTTACCGCTTGAACTTAATACGGAAGGGTCTTTTTATGAGTAAAAAAGGTATTAAGGTCGGCTCTGTGACCATAGCGATGAAAGGGCGTGACCTTTTGCAGAAAAACGGATATAAAGCGTATCTGACCCGCAATCCTCTTCCAAAAGCTGATGAGGGATGCGGGTATGTTATTTATGTAAGCAATATTGATGACCGGTGTTTTGTGATTTTAAAAAAAGCCGGTATAAAAATTCTGGGAACTGTGGATTTGGGTGATGTTTTGTGATTTATCTTGATAATGCGGCAACAAGCTTTCCGAAACCGGCGGAGGTTGTGAGAACGGTTAACCGAGCCTTTGTGCGTTACGGTGCCAATCCCGGTCGAAGCGGGCATGATATGTCTGTTTCGGCTGCAGGGGAGGTTTTCAAGGCAAGGGAGGCGCTTAATCGCTTTTTAAACGGCTACGGCAGTGAATTTGTAAGCTTTTTCCCTAACTGCACTTATGCCCTCAATGCGGCAATAAAAGGGTACGTAAAAAAAGGCGAGCATATAGTTATATCCTGCCTTGAGCATAATTCCGTGGCAAGACCTGTTCATTCTTTGAAAACAGCAGATGTTGCCGATTATTCGATTTTCAGAATAGGCGAGGATACGGAAGAAACTCTTTGGAATTTTAAAAGAGCATTTAAAAATAACACAACTCTTTGCGTTGTTACCGCCGTTTCCAATGTTTTCGGCAATGTTTTGCCTATAAAGGAGCTTTCGAAAATCGCTCACGATAACGGTGCGGCGTTTTTTGTGGACGGGGCGCAAGGAGCGGGAACTGTGAAGCTTGATATGCAATCTCAAGGCATTGATTGTCTTTGCGTTCCCGGTCATAAGGGACTTTTAGGTCCTATGGGTACGGGTGCCCTGCTACACGGAAATCTGGATTTAAAGCCCATAATACAGGGCGGTACGGGTACTTCTTCGTTTAATCTGTTGCAACCCGAAGATTTTCCCGAACGTCTTGAAAGCGGAACTCTCAATGTACCGGGAATATGCGGTTTGAGAAAGGGCGTTGAAATTGTTGAAAGGTACGGTACGGAAAATATTTTATCAAAGGAAACGCGCCTTTCAAAATATCTTTTCAACGGTCTTAAGAATATAAAAGGCGTTATCCTTTACAGAGATGAATATGACGAGAAAAATTATGCACCTCTTGTGAGCTTTAATATTCAGAATATGCACAGTGAGCAGGTATCGCTCATATTAAACGAGAACGGTATTGCAGTGCGTGGAGGGTATCATTGTGCACCTCTGGCGCATGCATTTTACGGTACTAAGGACACGGGAGCTGTGCGTGTTTCTCCCTCCTTTAAAACCTCATTTGAAGATATAAATATTTTATTAAATTTAGTCAGAAAAATTGCAATTCAAAGAAGTATATGATATAATTACTCTATATATTGGGAAATTATATCAGAAGAGCGGTGAGCTAATGAATTCGATAATGAATTATTTAGATAAGATATGGGGAGCACTTTTGAGTTTCGGCTTCCCCTCAGATCTCCTTGATATCCTTCTTGTAACCTTTATTATATACGAGGGTGTTAAGATTTTAAGAGGGTCAAGGACCTTTCAGGTTATCAAGGGTATAGCGTTCTTGGTTGTCGGGTATCTTTTGGTTAAGCTTTTCAATATGGAAGCCAGCGAATATATGCTGTCAAAGCTCTTTGAAAACGCATTGATAATTCTTGTTGTCCTTTTCTCACCGGAGCTTCGCAACATGCTTGAAAAATTCGGCAGACGTTCATTTTCCCCGTTTCCCATTTTCGGTTCAAAGAGCGATTCTGCTTACAGAACCGAAGTAACTGCCACCGTCAATGCTTTTTGTAAGGCGGCAGGTGACATGAGAGAAAGCAAAACAGGTGCTCTCGTGGTTTTTGAAAGAGAGGCACCCTTAAGAGATATCATAAATACGGGTACGGTTCTTGATGCGAAGTCTTCATCTGAGCTTTTTAACGGCTTGTTCTTTAAAAATTCAGCTTTGCATGACGGTGCAGTGGTGGTGTGCGACGGCAGGATTTATGCGGCGGGATGCATCCTGCCGCTTACTCAGAACAATTCACTTGACAGTGAGCTGGGCACCCGTCACAGAGCCGCCATCGGAATGAGTGAGCAAAGCGATGCGGTCGTTGTGGTGGTCTCGGAAGAAACGGGATACATTTCTGTTGCCGTAAACGGTCAGCTTACACGCAATGTTACTCCGCCTAAGCTTCGTGAAATTCTGATGGATGAAATGCTTCCCAAAAATCAGGAGGATGAAAATAAAAAACGCTTCTCTTTCAAGCGCGGATCGTCAAAAAAAACGAGCGGAGGTGACGAAGATGAAAAATAAGTCGAAAATCAACGATTGGTTTAATAATGATAAATTCGTTTTTGTATTCGCTCTCATTGTTGCAGTTATTATATGGCTTGCTGTTGCAATAAATGTCAGCCCCCCAACTACCCGCGTTATTCAGGACGTTAAGGTGAATATTGATACTACGATTCCCTCACAATTCGGTCTTGAGGTTTTCGGTGAGTCGGAGTTTACCGTGGATGTTACAGTAAGCGGTAAAAAATATCAGATATCTCCTGCCGCTCTTTCTGCCGATGATATTACGGTTACCGCCCAGACTACCAATGTTGATTCAGCAGGCAAGCGTACGTTAACTTTAAAAGCCGAACCGTCATCGGGAAACGCTGATTACACCATCACGTCTGTTTCTTCAAAATCCATTGAGGTTTATTTTGACACAGCTAAGACCGTACAAATGGTTATTGAGCCCCAAATCGTTGCAGACGGATTTCCGATAGTTAATGATGGCTACACATGCGGTGACATAAATCTTTCGGAAACTACCGTAACTCTCAGCGGACCGTCCACGGAGATAAACAGAATTGAGCGCGTTGTTGCAAATCTTGTTTTAGATGAGTCTCTTTCTTCAAATAAATCTGCGGATGCATCAATTATGCCGTTGGATGACAGCGGTAAGAGCGATTTTCAGTATCTTACAATGAGTGTAGAAAAGGTTGTTCTTACCATTCCTGTGCTTCAGGTTAAAGAGCTTAAAACTATAGCAACATTTAAGAATGCACCCGATGCGTATGCTGTAAATCCTCTTGAATATACGGTTTCTCCGGAGCAGGATACATTTAATATCTCTGTTGATGATTATGAGAAAACTGTTGATTTCTCAGTAGGAACCGTAGATTTTAAAAATCTTTCGCCCTCGAACCACGTGTTTACCTTTGAAGCATCGGATCTCCCTGTCTCTGAGAGCAGTAAGACCGAAACCTTCAGAGTTAACGTTGATATGACGGGAATAACTCAGGATTATGTGACGGTATCTTCCGATAAAATTAAGCTCAACAATCCGGACGATGTTTCTTATAAAGTTTCGGGACTTAACAAATCCGTTGTTGTCGTCGGGGCAGAAAAAGACCTTAGCTCCGTTACGGAAGAGGATATTACCGTAGAGGTTGATCTTTCCGAGGTGAATATAAGCAAAGGTCAGTCTGTTACCGTTACGGCAGTAGTGAGTGTGAACAGTGCCTCCTGTTGGGTTTACGGAACCTATACCGTAGATGTGAGCTTATAATAAAAATTAAAACTAATTGAAAGGAGAGTAGCTTGTGAAAATCAAAAGAATATTGTCACTATGTTCCGTGCTTATATTGCTGATTTTGTGTTCAGGTTGCTCTCTCAACTTTTTTTCAGTTGAAAGCCTTATGAGTGCTCCTGCACAATCCGGGAAAAACGGTGAGGTGGAGGCGGCATTTAAAAAGCTTATGGCAGAAAAAAGCATACAGCTGTGCACTCCGTCAAACGGCGATTACCAGACAGCCTATGTGCTGTTTGATATTAACGGTGATTCGGCAGAAGAAGCCTTCGTTTTTTACAGTGAGCCTACGGTTGATACATCCGTGAGAATGACTATGCTTGAATGTATAAATGAAACCTGGGTTATTTCAAAGGATATTAAAGGTGCGGGAAGCAGTATTTATGAAATATCCTTTGAAGATCTTAACGGAGACGGTGTTTATGAGGTTTTTGTGGGTTGGTCTCTTTATGACAGTAAAACCGCAAAAATTGCTAATGCTTTTCAGGTCGTACAGGGTGAAAACGGTGTCTCGGATTTAAAGGCTTTGGGCACCGAGTATTACAATTCAAAAAGCTTTTTGGATTTCAACGGCGATGGTAAAACCGATTGGGCAATTGTTTATCTTGATGACTCGGGAGAAACACAAAAGTCATATTTCAGATGCTTTTCTCTTTCCGACAGGAATGAGCTTGTAAAATACGGTGAGGTCAGGATAGCAGGCTCGGTTACTCAGGTATCAAGTATTCAGTGGGATACCGCCACAAACGGTTCCGATACTTTCAAGCGAGTGTTTGTTGATTGCATAAAAACCGAGAATACAATGTTCACTGAAATGATATATTGGGATGCTAAAAAATCACAGCCTGTAAGGAGCAATGCCGAAGCTGCTTCAAAAACACTCAGAAGTGCCAAGGTGATTTGCCGTGATATAGACGGGGACGGTCTTTTGGAAATTCCGGTTAATACAAAGCTTAACGGTAATGACGGGGACCTTAATGTTAAAATATCTGATAATTTTTATACTTTTTCTATGCTTAAATGGCTGGGTACTGTGGGGGATAAGAGCGAGGGGAATGTTTTTACGCTCTTTAATCCGATGGATTCTTATCTTTACAGAACTACCCACGCAAATGAGATAACCGTGCGATACGATTCCTACCGACAGGCGCTTCTTTTCTGTATATGGGACGATGAGGAGAAGGTTGTACGGGATGAATTGCTTTCTGTTTCATACAGAGGCGTAAATGATAAAACCGAGACTCAGGGAGAGGAGCTTTACTCGTCGGAGCACGGTGTATATTATTACAACATCACTTCCTACGGTGAAGAGTTCGGAATAACAGATGAAGGCGTAATCGCTTCGTTTATATATTACAATAACTGAAAGTGTGAAAAAAATGAAAAAAGTACTTATTGCCGAAGATGAGGCTGCCATTCGCGAAATTATTGCCATTACCTTACGCCGTGCCGGATACGAAGTTACAGAAGCGTGCGACGGTCAGCGGGCTTTGGATATTTACGGTGAAAAAGAAGGCGATTTTGATGTTGTTCTTCTTGATATTATGATGCCCAATGTGGACGGACTTGAGGTTTGCAAGCGTCTCAGGACCGCAAGCAGTACCGTGGGAATTATTATGCTGACTGCCAAAACTCAGGAAATGGATAAGGTTTCGGGCCTTCTTATGGGTGCCGATGATTACATTACAAAGCCTTTTTCTCCCTCGGAGCTTATGGCGCGTGTGGACAGTGTTTACCGCAGAGTGGCAATGAATACCCAACCCAAAACGCAGGCGTCAAAAGCGGATAAGATAACGCTTGCTCCGTTTGAGCTGAATCTTCGTAACAGAACTCTTTATAAAAACGAGAACCTTATTGAGCTTACTCAGGTTGAGTTTCAAATAATTGAATACTTTTTCTCAAATCCCGGTAAGGCGTTGAGCAGAACCGATATTTTAAAACAGGTTTGGGGCGAGTCTTACTTCGGCGATGAAAAGGTTGTTGATGTTAATATAAGACGTTTGAGAATGAAAATTGAGGATGAACCCTCACTCCCGAAGCATCTTGTTACTGTTTGGGGTATGGGTTATAAATGGATATAAATTAAGAAAAAAGCAAAGGAGTGAGAGCAGTGAAAATCAAAGGTATAACAAAGCGTTGGGCAACCAATACTCTTTTGATAACTGCTCTTATTTTACTTGTGATTGCTTCAGTCAGTGTGCTTTTTATAATAGGCTATTACAGAAACTATATTTCTAATTATGTTTCCGCTTATGCCAATGAGAGCGTAACAACTTTTTTCACACCGTATATGGACGGCAGTGAAGAGATTTTTAACCAGAAGGCGAAAGAATTCGTTGACAGCTTTACCGATAAAAGCCGAGTGGAGGTTCAGGTAGTTAATTCTAACGGTCTCGTATCGGTGTCATCCTCGGGCTTTGAAGTTGAAGAAACCGTTGACGGTATGGATGATGTTCAAGAGGCAATAGAATCATCAACGGGTATCAGTAAATGGTCGGGCTTTAACCATAACGGCGAGCATGTAATGGCAGTTGCAATGGTGCTTCCTCACAAAGACGGTGAGTTCTCGGGAGCCGTGCGGTTTATAACCTCAATGAAAGGTATAGACGGTCAAATAATCGGTTTTATTGCCATAATACTGATAGTTTATATTGTTGCTTTATTTTTCGTGTCACTTTCGGGTATTTTCTTTATTCAAACTATTGTTACCCCGGTGCGTAAAATAAACGATGCTGCCCGTCGGTTTTCTGAGGGGGATTATGATGTTGTTATTGAATCCGATGGCAGGGAGGACGATGAAATCACCGAGCTTGCCGATTCAATTAACGGTATGATAGCCGAGGTTGCGGCAACGGATAAATTGAAAAATGACTTTATATCAACGGTTTCTCACGAGCTTCGTACACCTCTTACGGCTATTAAAGGTTGGGGCGAAATGCTCAAGGAGCTTGATGGTGAGGATAAAGAGCTTTCGAAAAGGGGAATTGAGGTTATAATAAATGAGTCAGATCATCTTTCAAGGCTTGTTGAGGAGCTTCTCGACTTTTCAAGAATACAGAGCGGAAGGATGACTCTCCGCCTCGAAAAAACAGATGTTTTGGCAGAGCTTGATGAAGCAATATTTGTTTTCAAAGAGCGTTCAAAACGGGACGGTATAGAGCTTACCTACAGTGTTCCCGAAATACCGGCTCCTATGATGGCTGATCCGAACAGGATAAAGCAGGTGTTTGTAAACATTCTTGATAATGCTTTTAAATATTCCGACAGCGGAGGCATAGTTAATGTTGAAGCAATTGTGCAAGACGGAGTGCTTACCATAAATTTCTCTGATAACGGTTGCGGTATAGCGGCAGAGGATCTTCCCAATATCAAAAAGAAATTCTACAAGGCAAACCTTGAGGTTCGCGGTTCGGGAATAGGTCTTGCGGTTGTGGATGAAATTGTAAAGCTTCATAACGGAGCGTTTGAAATTAACAGTGAATTAAATGTCGGCACAACGGTAACGGTGGTTTTCCCCGTTGAAAAGGTTGAGGTTGAGTCGGTAGTAACAATTATTGAAGAAACGACGGTGTTAAATGATGAGCAAAGATAATAAAGAAAAATATTGCCCTAAGATTTCGGTAGGTGGCTCCGCTCTTATTGAGGGTGTAATGATGCAGGGACCTGAGGGAGCGGCAATGAGTGTCAGAGTGCCCGACGGAAGTATTGATACCGAAATGCTTGAGGTTAAGCATTTGAAAGATAAATTCAAGCCGGCAGGCTGGCCAATTATCCGAGGTATGGTCAATATGGTTGAATCGATGATATTCAGCTTCAAATGTATGGAAAAATCTGCTGAAAAAGCAGGACTTGATGATGATACCGACCCTGAGAAAATGTCTAAACTCGATAAATGGATATCTGACCATTTCGGTCCCAAAATGATGGCGGTTATATCGGTTATCTCTCTTGTTTTAGGTTGCTGTTTATCGGTGCTTTTGTTTATGTATTTGCCGGCAATTATAGTTGATAAAGCTGATGAATTTATTTTTAAAAATGCGCTTTCTGAAATCCATCCTCTTTTCGAAGGCATAATGAGAATGGCGATTTTTATTCTTTATATTTGGTTAGTGGGAAAGATGCCCGATATTAAAAGGGTATTTATGTATCACGGTGCCGAGCATAAATCTATTTTCTGTTATGAAGCGGGACTGCCTCTTACCGTTGAAAATGTAAAAAAACAAAAGCGTTTTCACCCTCGTTGCGGTACAAGCTTCATTTTTGTGATTCTCATAATCAGTGTCCTTATTTCCTCGGTTCTTGTTGTGGCGTTCCCTGAAATAGACGATAACAGGGCTGTATGGATGGCAATTAAAATACTTATACTTCCTCTCACAACGGGAATAGGATATGAATTTATCCGTTACGCGGGCAAACATGATAATAAGCTTGTTAAGCTTCTTTCCGCTCCCGGTCTTTTTATGCAACGCCTTACCACCAAAGAGCCTAGCGAGGATATAATAGAAGTCGGTATAGCATCCCTCAAAGCGGTTATTCCTGAGGAATCGGAGGCAGACGAATCTTGAAAAATCTCTATTCAGTCTACCGTGATGCAGTTAAAGCGTTAACGGAAGCAGGGTGCGACAGTCCCGAATTTGATGCTCAACAGCTTGTATTCCATTGCTTGGGGCTCAATAAAACCCAGCTTCTTTTAAATTCCGGTAATGCTGTTGAGGATGCAAAGCTTTACTTCTTCAATGAATGTATAACCCGTCGCTGTAACCATGAGCCCCTTCAATACATACTCGGTATGTGGGATTTTCACCGTTTCAGCTTTAAGGTGGGGGAGGGTGTGTTGATTCCTCGCCCCGAAACGGAGCTTCTCGTGGATTTTGCTGTTGATAAAATGCGTAAAATTCCCTGTACGGTGGTTTTCGATTTGTGTTGCGGCAGCGGATGTGTGGGTCTGAGCGTTGCAAAGCTTTTCCCCACTGCGAAGGTTTTTTGCGTGGATATTTCCGATAACGCGATTGAATATACAAATAAAAACAAAGAGCTTCTCGGTGCAGATAATGTTACCGTAGTAAAAAAGGATGTTCTTGAAGCAACAGGCTTTTTAGGTCTTCCGCGTCCCGATATCATTCTTTCAAATCCGCCGTATATCCGTACCGAAGAAATCAAAACTCTTCAGCCTGAAATAGCTTATGAACCCACCCTTGCTCTTGACGGCGGTGAGGACGGACTTAAGTTTTACAGAAGCCTTGCTGAAAATTGGTTTCCTTTTATAAACCGCGGTGGCTGTATCGCTATGGAGTGCGGAGAGGATCAGGCAAAAGATGTGCTTTCGTTGTTTGTGGATAAGGCACAGAAAGCGCGGATAATTAAAGACGCTGCAGGTCTTGACAGAGTTGTGAGTGTTACAAGGTGAAATCTATTGACCTTTTTGTAGCTTTATAGTAAAATACTAAAGTAATTGTTACTTACAGGAGGATAATATGCTCAGATATATCGGTGATTTACTCAGCGGCGAGCTTGAATTTATTGATTTTATAATATATTTTGGCTCTGTTTGTTTTGTGGTGTTTTGCGCAACGCCCCTTCACGAATATGCGCACGCCCTTATTGCTGTTAAATTAGGTGATGATACCCCTCGACTCAGAGGCAGGCTAACTATTAACCCTATGGCTCATATTCACCCGATCGGCGCGCTTCTTATTCTTCTTTGCGGCTTCGGTTACGCAAAGCCCGTGGAAGTGAGAATGCGTAATTTCAAAAAGCCGAAAAGGGATATGGCTCTGGTGGCGTTGGCAGGGCCTGTATGCAATCTTTTGCAGGCGTTCATTTACGTAATTATTTATGCAGTTCTGAATTATAGTGCGTATAATTCGGGAAGTGAAACACTTTTTTATATTTCGGCGTTCTTTTTCTACGCCGGTTATATAAATATAAATCTTGCGGTGTTTAACCTTCTTCCCGTACCGCCTCTTGACGGTTCGAGGCTTGTTACCGCTCTTCTTCCCGCAAAATATTACTACGGACTTATGAAATACGAGCGTTATATTATGATAGGCTTAATGGTATTGCTGTTTACGGGTATTCTCACTACCCCTTTGTCATGGCTGTCTGAAATGATTTTTTCGCTTTTTGAAAGTGTTGCATATATTCCTTTGAAATTGTTAGGTTGATATGGATAAAATTTCTTATAAATTAGAGGTGTTTGAGGGTCCTATGGATTTGCTCCTTCACCTTATTACAAAACATAAACTTGATATTTACGATATTCCGATTTTCGAGCTTGTTGAGCAGTACACAAATTATGTACGCGAAATGCAGGAGGAGAATATGGAGGTCGCCAGTGAATTTTTAGAGATGGCGGCAAGACTCGTATATATAAAAACAGTTTCTCTTCTCCCTGTTTATGACGAAGCAGAGGAATTGAAAAAAGAACTTCGGGACGAGCTCCTTGAATACAGGGATTGTAAAATTCTTGCAGGCAAGCTCGCTCAAATGACCGACGGATTTAATTTTACCCCCCGTAAATATCCCGAGGAGGTTACCCCCGATAACTCTTATAAGCGTTTGCATGAGCCGGGAGAGCTTCTCAGTGCATATTCCTTAGCGGCAGGAAAAAAACTCAGGCGTTTGCCGCCGCCGTTGGATTCATTTAAAACAATTGTTACTAAAAAGATAGTTTCGGTCGGTTCAAAAATCGAATCTATTGTTACTTCACTTAAAAAGAAACGCAAGAGCAGGCTTTTGGATATCTATAAGGAAGCTAAGTCGCGTTCAGACCTTATAGCCGCGTTTTTGGCGATTTTGGAGCTTGCAAAAAATAAAACCGTATATGTGTCCGGCGATGGAGACAATGCTCAGATAGAGCTTTTGGAAGGAATGGAAAATTCTTGATCGAAAATAAGCAGATTGCGGCTGCTCAGGCGATACTTTTCGCCGTGGCAGAGCCGTTGGAATATTCAAAAATAGGCACGGTGATGGGTGTTGATGATGAAACCGTGCTCCTGATTCTTGATGAATTAGGGAAAAAACTCGATGCAGAAGACAGCGGTATTGCCCTTCTGCAGTTGGACGGCAAGTATCAGCTTTGCAGTAAAAAAGAATATGTTGAGGAAATTAGGTCAATACTTGATTTGAAACGTAATGCTCCTCTTTCTCAGGCGGCTTTTGAGGTTCTTGCAATTATTGCATATAATCAACCTATTACAAAGCCTTACATAGAGCAAATTCGTGGAGTAGATTGCTCAGGAGTTGTCAATACTCTTTGTCAGAAGGAGCTTGTTGAAGAAAAGGGCAGGCTTGATGTTCCCGGCAGACCGGTTCTGTACGGAACAACGGCAAACTTTTTAAGATGCTTTTCTCTCAGCTCTCTTGATGAGCTTCCCGAGCTTCCTGCTGCTGACAGAGAAGTTCTTATGTCAGATGTTGAAAACGGTCAGCTTTCTCTGTTTGATAACGGTGAATCTGTTGATGAAAAAGAGGAAATCTCCGAACAAAGAGCAGAGGAATAAATTTTTAAGAAGGGGCGGTTTGATGCCTGTTTTATATACAATATTGGGAATCGTTCTTTTTTTTGTTATAGTGTTTTTAATTCCGCTTTCGGTTATTGTTGACTACGGAGAGAAGGTTCTTATAACAGTTAAATGGCTGTTTTTAAAAATACCGGTTTACGATTCTTCAAAAGAAAAGTCTGAGGATAAGCCGAAAAAGGAAAAGAAAGCAAAAAAATCAAAGAACAAAGGAGAGACCGAGCTTGAAACGGTTGACGAAACAACTGTTAAAGAGCCTGCTGATGAACCTAAGGTCGAAGCTTCGGCGGAGGAAGTTCCCGATAAAGCAAATAAAAAACAAAAAAACAAGGGCAACGGTCTTTTGAAACAGCTTTATTTAGACCAAGGATATGACGGAATTGAAAAAATGTTCCGTGCTTTAGGGAAATCTTTAGGTGGTTTTTTCGGAAAGCTTTATAAAACCTTTACAATAGACGAACTTTATATTACAATGATAACTGCAGGCAGCGATGCCGCCGATACCGCGATAAAGCACGGCAAGCTGTGCTCGTGGCTGTATCCTGTTTTAGGAAAGCTCGTATCCACCTGTAAGGTTAAAAAATACGATTTTGATATTTCTCCCGATTTTCTGGCGCAGAAATCCACCGCATCGGTTTACGCCCGAGTTCATTTAATACCTCTTAAGGTAACAAATGCTGCTGTGGTTCTTGCAGTTCAGTTGGTATTCAAAGTATTGTTTAAAATTCTTTTCGCTAAAAAGAAAAGTGATAAAAGTAAAAAAGATGCAGCTGTCGCAAATGAGACACAAGGTATTGCGACAGATGCTCAAGCAGTAAATAAAGATAAGGAAGGT
>CAZCQI010000036.1:13346-14178 GCA_964500795.1 uncultured Eubacteriales bacterium | reverse complement strand
GAGCAAGCTCTAAACGCTCGTCATACCTATCCATAAACCGCTCTTTGTTACAGTTTAAAAGATACGCACCCTCGCCTCTTACGGCTTCACTTATGAGGAACTGCTCGCGGTTTGCACCGTTAAAGGCAGTGGGATGAAACTGAACATAGCTGAGGTTCTTTATTGATGCACCCATTTCGTAGGCAAGACGGATACCGTCACCCGTTGCAACAGAGGGGTTTGTTGTATATTTATAAACTCTTCCTATACCGCCCGATGCCAGAAGGCAATAATCGGCATAAATAATTTTGTATTCACTGCCACTCATTATCTCAATTCTGAATCCGTTTTTTATACGGCTCATTGTAGTGACCATCGTTTCCTCAGCAATAGTTACATTGGGGAGCTTTTCAACGGCAAGAAGCAGCTTATCCACCATTTCCTTACCGGAAGTATCCTTATGGTGAACAATTCTTCTTCGGCAGTGACCGCCCTCAAGGGTCTTTATCAGGTTGCCGTCACTGTCGCGGTCGTACAGGACGCCGTAATCAATGGTTTTCAAGACGTCGCCGGGACCTTCTCTGACAAGCTGAGTTACCGCTTCAAGGTCATTCACCCTGCCGCCTGCAATAAGAGTATCTTCAATATGCAAATCATAGCTGTCGTTTTCAAGGTCAAGCACGCAGGCAACGCCACCCTGTGCCAGAGAGCTGTTTGACTGATGCCTCTCTTTTTTGGAAAGCATCAGTATATCAACACTGCTCGGAAAATTCAGTGCCGCGTAAAGGCCTGCTATACCGCTGCCCGCTATAACAACACTGTATTGCTTTTTTAAAGCCGAAAGGTTCATTTT
>CAZCQI010000036.1:0-13336 GCA_964500795.1 uncultured Eubacteriales bacterium | reverse complement strand
CCAATTCCAACATACGCTCTATGCTTACAAGTGCTTTCTTTCTCAAATCCTCGGGAAGCTCTACCTTCTCGCCGCCTTTGCCGATAACGGCACCGTAAACATCCTCAAGACTTATCTTCTTCATATCCTCGCAACAGAGCTTTTCGGGCGAAAGCTGAATAAACCTTTCTCCGTTTTCCTCGTGAAGGGCAAGATAATCAACAACACCGCGCTCCGTGCCGATAATTACCTCGCCTTTTTGCTCCTTTGCATATTTAATTATTTCGCTTGTTGCACCCACCATATCTGCAAGCTCAACAACCTCTTCAGGTGATTCGGGATGAACGGCGAAAACTGCCTCGGGATGCTCTTTTTTACATTTTAAAACATCCTCTGCGGTAAGCTGAGCGTGAACAGGGCAATAACCGTCCCAAAGAATAATATTTTTTTCGGGAACATTTTTTGCAACGAATGAGCCCAGATGCTGATCGGGAATAAAAAGTACATCCTTCTGAGGAAGCTTTTTTACAATTTTGATTGCGGAAGAGCTTGTTACGCAAACATCACATTCCGCTTTAAGAGCGGCAGTGGTATTGATATACGCAACAATTGCCGTATCAGGATTTTCCTCTTTGAATTTTCTTACTCTTTCGGGGAGAATCTGCTCCGCCATAGGGCAGGTTGCAGTTGCAACGGGAAGCACCGTTTCGGTATCGGGAGAAAGTATTTTCACGCTTTCCGCCATAAAACGAACTCCGCACATAACCGTTCTTTTTGCTTTAAGCTCAGCCGCTTTCTTACTCAAAAAGAAGCTGTCACCCGTAACATCTGCAATATCGATTATATCGGGGTGCTGATAGGTGTGGGCAAGTATCACGGTGCCCGTTTCCTTTTTTGCTTCAAGAATTTTATTTTTAAGCTCCTGTGTTGTCATAACATCACCTGAATCTCTATGATTTAAAATTAAAATCCTATTACTCAGTATAATTATAACATTATTTTGTTACTTGGCAATATAAAAAATTCCAAAAATCCCCCTTTTCCGGCATATCTTTATGGGCATATTACAGAACTTTTATGTTAAATAAATAACTACTCAGATTTCCCTTGAAAAGATTTTTAATTTAAGTTATTATATGGGTGGATTATCTTTTATTATGTTCTCGGGAGGTTATACCAATGAATTCTTATCTTTCACAAGATTTTGAACTCCTCAAAAGTGCCGACAGCGAGCTTTTTGAAGCCTTCGCAAAAGAAAATGCACGTCAATCAGATAACATTGAGCTTATAGCAAGCGAAAACTACGCTTCCGCGGCAGTTATGGCGGCAAGCGGCAGTATTCTCACAAATAAGTATGCCGAGGGTTACCCCTCAAAAAGGTACTACGGCGGTTGCGAATATGTTGATATTGCGGAAACCCTCGCTATAGAAAGGGCAAAAAAGCTTTTCGGCTGTGAATTTGCAAACGTTCAGCCCCATTCAGGCTCTCAGGCAAACTTTGCGGTATACTTTGCGCTTCTTCAGCCCGGTGACACGGTTCTCGGTATGAGCCTTGCAGACGGCGGTCATCTTACCCACGGCTCACCCGTTAATGTAAGCGGTTCTTACTTTAACTTCCAAAGCTACGGCGTTGACGAAAACGGTTTCCTTGACTATGACGCACTGGAAAAGAAAGCAAACGAATGTAAGCCCAAGCTCATAGTTGCAGGTGCATCTGCATATTCGAGAATCATTGATTTCAAAAGAATACGCGAAATTGCCGATTCCGTAAACGCACTGTTTATGGTGGATATGGCTCATATTGCAGGTCTTGTTGCCGCGGACAGGCACCCCTCTCCCATCCCCTACGCGCACGTTGTAACCTCCACCACACATAAAACTCTTCGCGGTCCGAGAGGCGGTCTTATTCTTACAAACGATGAGGAAATCGCAAAGAAAGTAAATAAGGCTATTTTCCCCGGTATTCAGGGCGGCCCTCTTATGCATATTATAGCCGCAAAGGCTGTTTGCTTCGGTGAGGCTCTCAAGCCCGAATTCAAGGAATACGGAAAAAGAATCATCACAAACTGCAAGGCTCTCGAAAATGCACTCTGTGCTCAGGGTGTTGATATGGTTTCGGGCGGTTCGGACAACCACCTGCTTCTTCTTGACCTGAGAAACCTGGGTATTACGGGTAAAGAGCTTGAAAGAAGACTTGACGAGGTTCATATAACAGTAAATAAAAACGCTATCCCCGGTGACCCCGAAAAGCCCTTCGTTACAAGCGGTGTAAGAATCGGCACAGCCGCCGTTACCACAAGAGGCTTCGAAGCTCAGGATATGCTTGATATTGCTGAATATATTAAACTCACAGCTACCGATTTTGAAAACAGCACTCAGTATGTAAAAGAAAACGTTGCAAGAATCTGCAGTAAATACCCGCTTTACGTATAAATTTTCTTTATTATTTATCAGGCTGACGGGTTCGATTGCATCATCCTGATACAAAAGAGTATCTGCGGAAAACGGCACGAACTTCATATTTTCAAAATTTTTCCTCAATAATTTTTATAAAAAGGTTGAAAATCAAATAAATATAACATATAATAATATTGCAAAGAAGAATTTTTGCAATAATGGCTTATGCTTCGCTACAATGTTGACGAGTGACGGTTCTGACTCGTCGGTAAAATAAAAAGTGACCGAGTGATGTTGACGAGTGACGGTTCTGACTCGTCGGTAAAATAAAAAGTGACCGAGCGAAGAAGCTAAAGGGGTCATCGAAAGGTGGCTCCTTTTTATAATTTTGCGGAAGTGTTGGTATGAATTATACGATTGATGTAAAAAAATTAAACAATCAATTTTATGCGGATTACCCGGAAAATTTATATTCGGAACTTTTAAGCAAAGCGGACAGGCCGTATAGCTGTGTAACCCTCAAGAATAATAATTCTTTCATTTGCATTCCCTTCAGAAGTAATATAACTCGCAATAATGCTTTCTTTTTTTCAAACACAATACGCTCTCAACAAACAAAATCGGGTCTTGATTATGAAAAAATAGTTTTGATAACGGACGAAACAAAATATTTTGACGTAACGCCTCCGATTGTGGATAACGACGAATATGTTGAAATGATCATAAATGCAGACAAAATTGCAGAGGATGCGTTAAAATATATAGAAAGATACATAAACCATATAAAAGGAACCGCAACGCTTCACCCCAGGGAATTTGCCCGTAGATACGGCTTTACTTCTTTGAGGTATTTTCATAATGAGTTGGGTATTGAATGAATTTTCAGTTTGTATGCTGTTAACAAGAAGCTGCAGTAAATACCCGCTTTATAAATAAAATGTTAAACCCCTTCAGTAAACGGTTTGCCGTTTATTGAAGGGGTTGTTCTATATTATATTTTCAAGCTTTTAAGGTAAACCTTTTTCTCGGAAGCTATGCGGTAGCTTTCCACCGCTTTTTGAATCGCCTTATTATGGGTCCAATTATCTAAAAGGCGGTTTTCAAAAACCTTGACGGCATAGCCGTATTGCTTCGTAAGAGCAGCTGCAAAGTACCACGCTCGCATCATATTTATGTAATATTCGTCGCTTTTAATATCAACTACCTTTTGAAAATATTCCTCTTTGAAGCTTTCATCAAGGTAATACGTCATAAGGCAATTTATACCGTAGCGCACCGCATAAGTATCAGATGAATTTATCCAGCGGTCAATATCATATATAAGCTCCGCAGTATGCTTTTTAAGGATTTTCGGCTTCATCATATCGCAGGTCGCCCAATTATCTACAAAAGGGAGAAACCTGTCAAGCATTTTTATGAGTGTACCGTAATCCTTTTCTTTTTCCAGAAGGAATGCGTGAAGATTATTTTCCTCATAATATTTATGGGGAAGGTCATTTAAAAACTGCTTCGCCGCTTCCGTTTTTGAAAATTCATTGGAAAATTTTCTCAGAACAGGAGTACGAACCCCCATTATAAGAGCATCGTCAACAGTAGGCATAAGCCTTGAATGAAAAACCCTATATTCTTCGTCGCTGAGTTCAAAAAGAGCCTTTTGTAAAGACGTCATAATTATTCCATGGGAGGCGCGGGCGGGAGAACGTCACTTTCATTAGGCATAATGATAGCGGCAACGATATAAACAAGTATGCCGCTTCCGCCTGCAAGGCAAAACAGCGTCCAGGCAAGCCTTATCCAAGTGGGATCGACATTGAGATATTCTGCAATACCTCCGCAGACACCTGCGATTTTCTTTCCGTCTTCTTTTTTGTACAATCTTTTCTTATTCATAAAACCACCCTTTTCGTTTATGAAAAAATTGTATCATCTTGCTAAAAACTTGTCAATATTCGTGGTTTTTATTTAACAATTATTTAATTTTTATCCCGGATTTATTATCTTTCCCCAAAAGGAATCTTACTGCAACAACATATTTTTCCGCAGAACGTAAGATTTTGCTGTTTATTGAATAATATTTATCTTCGGTCACTATAATTAAAATCATTTTCGATGCCGAATCTATTCTTTTTATATCACTCAGATATACAGGTATTGTTTCCTTTTGGGTTTTAATCTCTATTCTGTCGGCAAAAAGGGAAAGCTCCGCGTTATCACTCAACAATTTCTTTTCGTCCTTTGTGCCCTCAAACAGCATCTGAGCGCTGTCAGAAAAAACAAGTTCATCCGTGCCTTTTTTCTCATCAGTCAAAGCTTTAACAACATTTTTCTGAAAGCTGTTCCATTCGCATAAGGAATCGAATTTCAAGTTTTCACCATGCCAAAAGCCAAAGTTGTCAACTGTTGCCTTAAAGCCGCAATTACAAAATACCGCATCTCCCTTACTTGTAAGAGTACCTATATTCTCGCATTTCGGACACACATATACTGCAGTTTCAACGGATTGGGCAGGATTTTCGCAGATATATTCAATAGGCTGTTTTCTTTGCTCCTCATAAGCGTTAACATATAAATCCTCACAAATATGAGAATAAAGCTCTTCTGCCGTCATATTTTTGATTTCTTCTGCAGAATATATATTAACTATTTCGCCGAAAACAGGTCCGTTTCGTTTACTGTCTGCCCATCGGGGAGCCTTAAAATAACCGCCCTTCATTTTATAGGTTATAAGACGGCATCCGCATTCCTTTGCGAGGATGGCATTCCTGGGGGAAATATAACAGGTTTCACCTGTGGTTGTTTTTCTTCCCTCAACATGCACTCCAACATTCACACCGGCACGAACAGTGTTTTTAATCTCATCAAAAAGCACATCTGAGCTTTGGTCCTGATGCTTTACTATAGGAGAGGCTATAAAGTTCAATAAACCTCTGATGACTGCATTGTTTGTAAGATGGTCACTCATTACAAAACGGATATATTTGCGCAAAGCAATCATTTCATAAGCGGGATCGAGATTATCGGCGTGATTGGCAAAAAGGAGAAACGGCTCGTTTCCCAACTTGTATTTTTCTCCTTTAAAATTTCTTGCTTTGGCAACAATACCGCCCACCAAATTTCTTCCGAGGAAATAAAAAACCTTTCCGCGCACGAAACCCCTTCTGTAATTTTTCGATTTCATTACTTACTCCTTTAAGCCTTAAGCTGTTTTTTCTTGTTTTCTTCTTCCTCCAGCTTACGGTAGGCAACCTTTCCCACCAGGGTTTTCGGAAGCTCCTTTCGAAACTCGATTTCTCGGGGAAGAGCATATGCCGCAATATATTTTCGGCAATTATCTTTTATAGATTTTTTCAATTCTTCGCTTTCCTCAACACCTTCTTTGAGAACAACGAAAGCTTTTATCTTCTCAATTTTATAATCATCTTTTATGCCGATAACGCAGTTGTACTCAACATCAGGATGTTTTTCAATAGCGCTTTCAACGGCAGAAGGCGAAACATTATAACCTGAGGTAATTATCATACGCTTTGCCCTTTGGTGGAAATAGATGTATCCGTCAGCATCTGTTTTACCCAAATCCCCTGTATGAAGCCACACCCTTCCGTCGGAATGAACCTTAAGAGTTTTTGCATTCTCATCAGCATTGTCTTTATAGCCAAGCATAACCGACGGTCCGCTGATGACGATTTCGCCCTCTTCTCCCATGGGCACTTCCTCATCGGTATCGAATTTTACGATTTTATAAAGAGTATCAGGGAACGGCAGACCGATGCTTCCCTCTTTATATGTGTCCTTGGGTGTAAGACAGCTTGCGGTTACACACTCCGTTAGCCCGTATCCTTCACGAACCTGAATTTCTGCATTATGCTCTTTTAAGAACTCATCCGCCTCTTTTTTCAGAGGAACGGGCATTGAGTCGCCGCCCACATACATTCCCTTGAGGAATGAAAGATCGGCATTTTTCAGATCCTCGCTCTGAATGAGCATTTTGAAAATTGTGGGAACGCCTGCAATAAAATTGGGCTTTTCCCTGAGCAGTGTTGACGCATAAAGCTTTGTTGTAACTGTGGGAAGAAGCACGCAACAAGCGTTGTTAACGAGAACCGTGTGGATTCCTATACCTAAACCGAAGCCATGGAATATAGGCATTGCGGAAAGGTTTTTAAGTCCTCTTGAAAATTCACATTCCATTGCGATTCGCGCTTGCATTGCAAGAGCATTAAAATTATAATCCGAAAGGCATATACCTTTCGCTTCGCCTGTTGTGCCTCCGCTGTAAAGCATAACCGAGGTTCTGTTTTTATCAAATTTTACAGTTGAAGCTGAGGATACCTGCTCTGCGCTTTTTATAAACTTTTTCCACAGCATACCGCCGCGCTTATCGGGGAATTTAAGGTATTCTTTGCCTTTTGCAATTGTATAAACCCCGGTGAGAGCAGTTGATAAGCCGTCCTGAATTCTTGAAACGACCATTAGCGGTTTTATTTTTGCATCCTTTACCGCTTCCGCAACCGTATCGTAAAACATATCCGGTGCAATAATCATTTTACTCTCAGATAAATCGAGATAATAAGTAATTTCTTTTTGAGCGGACATAGGGTGAATAAAGCTTGCAACCGCTCCGATTTTATTAAGAGCATAAAGAGCCTCTACGGCTTGAGGTGTGTTGGGCATACATACCGTTACGGTATCGCCTTTTTTGATACCTTGGGCAGTAAACGCCCTTGCTGTGATTTCAACATTTTTTATAAATTCTTTATATGTTGTCTTTTTGCCCATAAATGAATATGCACAGTCTTCGGGCAGGCGGTTCGCCGCCTCCGCTACCAGCTCGTACATTGTTTTTTCGGGATAATTCAGGCTGATTTCATCCGAATACTTTTCTCGGTCGTGCTTTGCAAAAAAACTGCTGAGCGCCGCGGTATATTCCTTATTATGCTTTGAAGAACCCTCTAAATGTCCGCAGTTACGGAAGGTAACGATTTCTTTTTCTCTTTTGCAATTATGATAATTATCAAGGCACATTGAAATAGGAGCAACCTTATCCTCTTTACCGTGCAAAAAGATAACGGGTCGTTTATTGGATTTAAAGGCTTCCTTTACAGTAAAATCATAAGTACTGAAGCCGTAATTTTCCATAATATATTTATCAAGCTTTTCTGCCTGCCTTACGCCCTTTTTACGGTTACCCTTTGCTCTCTTGCAGGAAATATATTTTATAATCTCTGACGGCGAAGAATATGCACTGTCGGCAATTATGCCGTTAACGTTGGCGGGAAGCTTCATTCCGCTTGCCATAAGACCGGTTGCGGCACCCATAGACATACCGTAAATATAAATAGGGTCCGATGCAGAAATGTTTTCATTTATATACTCGAGCCATTTAAGGCAATCATGACGTTCTTTTATACCGAGTGTGATATATTCTCCCTGGCTGCCGCCGTGGGCACGGTTATCTGCAAAAACAACCGTAGAACCGTTTTCCAACAAATAATCTGCGATATTTGCAAAATCCTTTTCCGGACTGCTTTTATAGCCGTGAAGAGCAAGAACTATTCTTTTTTCATCTTCTGCCTGACAGATATGCCCTTTGAGAACAATACCGTCAAAGCTTTTTACTCTTATGGACTTACCGTCATATTTTTTAAAAAAAGCTTCCCTCTCTTCTGTGTTTGTTTTGTTATCATTTTTAAAAATTCTTTCAGCAGTATTTTTTATATTGGTCATAATACGACCTCCCAAAGCTCAAATATACACCAACACATCGGCAAAACGAAAACAACACTGTCGAAACGGTCGAGAATGCCTCCGTGTCCGGGGAGCAGCTTGCCGAAATCCTTTATTTTACAGCTTCTTTTGAGATATGAAAAGAACAAATCTCCGATCATACCGAAAACCGCACCCGCTAAGCCTAAGAGGATAAACGCAAGCCAATTCACCGTATAATGGCAAAGTGCAAGTATAATACCGTAAATCACCATACCGAGAACACCGCCCGCAAGACCTGCTACGGCACCCTCAACGGTTTTGTTCGGACTGATTTCGGGAAACATTTTTGTTTTCCCGAAAAATGTTCCCACGGTATATGCTAAACTGTCCGCACCCCAAGACGCAATGAACGGTATGATAACCAACTTGGCACCGTTGGGGTGTTTAAGAACAGACACAACAAGAGAGATAATAAAGGGAAGCACCGTGGCTGAAAATACCGCCGCAACAATCTCCTGCGCAGTAGTGTTCTCTTTATAAAAAACGGAGCATAAAAACGATGCAACAAGAAGCACGAACATAAACACTGTGTAGCTTCCCGATGACGCATCAACATACTGAAACCAAGGCGTCACCGCTCCTGCAACAACACCGATAGCCCCCAGAAGCTTGTTTTTAACAAGTCCTGTTCCGAAAGACATTTCATAAGCCATAAGCAAAGCTATAACGCTCACAAGCGCCGTACTGCACCAAAGAGGTGTTTTAAAAAGTATCAGGCAACAGAAAATTATACCCGCAACACCCACAACGGTTCTCACAAGCATATTGTTGTTTTTCTTGCCTTCTTTTTTGTTTATAACCTGATCATTATTTAATCTGCTCTTCATTGAAGATGCCCCCCTTTCTTTTTGGTTCTTTTAAAACACATTATACTTTCATAACCGTAAAAGTCAAATTTTTCTGATTTTTTTAATTTATCAAATAACATTAAATTTTTTATCAGAAATTGTATAATGTTTTTTAACCGGTTTCAGCTTTTCGGCAATCTTTTTTCCTGCCTTCTCAGTTATCGTTTAAAAGCGCCATAAATTCTTCACCGGTAATAGTTTCTTTTTCATACAGATATTTTGCTATAACATCCAGCTTACTCTTGTTTTCCAAAAGGAGTTTTTTTGCTTTTTCATGTTGCTCTTTCACAAGCTTAACAGTCTTTTTATCAATTTCTGTTTGTGTCTCGGGGGAGCAAGCGAGGGAAGCATCTCCTCCCAAATATTGATTTGCCACGGTTTCAAGAGCCACCATATCAAATTCCTCACTCATTCCGTAACGGGTTATCATAGCGCGAGCAAGCTTGGTTGCCTGCTCAATATCGTTTGATGCACCTGTTGTAAAAGAATTCAATGCGATTTCTTCCGCGGCTCTGCCACCCGTAAGAGTAGCAATTTTATTTTCCATTTCTTCTTTAGTGAGAAGATATTTGTTTGTTTCATCCACCTGCATTGTGTAGCCCAGCGCTCCCGAGGTTCTGGGAATAATGGTAATTTTTTGCACGGGAGCGGAATTTTCCTGAAGAGCCGCAACGAGAGCATGACCCACCTCGTGATATGCCACTGCACATTTTTCTTTATCCGTAAGGAGTGAATTCTTCTTTTGATAGCCTGCAATAACAATCTCAATACTCTCTTCAAAATCCGCCTGCTGAGCGCTTCTTTTGCCTGCTCTTACGGCTCTGAGAGCAGCTTCATTGACTATATTTGCAAGCTCGGCGCCCGACGCACCCGATGCCATTCTTGCAATTTTTTCAAAATCAACTCCCGGGGCTACCTTTATCTTGCTTGCGTGAACCTTAAGTATTTCTTCTCTGCCTTTAAGATCAGGAAGCTCAACGGGAACACGTCTGTCAAATCTTCCGGGGCGTGTGAGCGCAGGGTCAAGCGCTTCGGGGCGGTTTGTTGCGGCAAGGATTATAACTCCGTTGTTGCCCTCAAAGCCGTCCATTTCCGTAAGAAGCTGGTTAAGAGTTTGCTCGCGTTCATCGTTACCGCCCAATTGATTATCACGTTTTTTGCCGATAGCATCGATTTCATCGATAAACACTATACACGGAGCCTTTTCTTTTGCCTGCTTGAAAAGGTCGCGCACCTTTGAAGCGCCCATACCCACAAACATTTCAACAAATTCCGAGCCTGACATTGAAAAGAACGGTACATTCGCTTCACCTGCAACTGCTTTTGCAAGCATTGTTTTACCCGTTCCGGGAGGGCCCACCAGCAAAATACCCTTAGGCATAGACGCACCGATTTCCTTGTATTTATCGGGATTATGAAGATAATCAACGATTTCCGTAAGGTTCTCTTTTGCTTCATCCTCACCGGCAACATCCTTGAATTTAATTCCGTTTGAGGATTTAACATAGACCTTCGCGTTGCTCTTTCCCATATTGAACATCATGGAATTTGAGCCGCCCATTTTCTTCATCATTTTCTTGGACATAAACTGACCGAGAGCAAAAATTATGGCAAAAGGCAGTATATAGCCTACAATAAAGCTTACAATAGGTGAGGCTTCCTCTATTATTTCGCCCGAAAAATTAACACCGTTGTTGTACAGACGGGCTATAAGACCCGCATCGTCAACAAGGCCGGTTTTATAATAGCTTTTACCGTCCGCAGAAGAGAAAAGAATTTGATTATCCTGAATCTCTACCTCTCCTACCTCGCCGTTTTCCGTCATCTCGATAAAGACGTCATAGCTTACCTCTTCAATGCGTGACTGTGCTATATACGGCATAGCAATGAGGTTTATAAGTATTATTGCAACAAGCGCAATGGCATAATAAAAAAACAGCGGTTTTTTAGGTGTTTTTACTTCATTCATTAAATAAACGCCTCCTTTTTACGGTTGCATAATAGCAAACAAAAATAAACTCAAACGAAACAAAATTACGGTTCGGCAAATACCGAACCGTAATTTTTTATCTGATTTATTTTTCAGGCAGCTTGACGGTAAAACAGGTTTCATTTTCTTTGCTTTCAACCTCTACATCACCGCCGTGGAGTTCAACAACTCTTTTTACTACCGCAAGACCTATGCCGTTGCCCTGCGCTGAATGGGAACATTCCTCCTGAAAGAATTTGTTGAAGATTCTGTGTTTGTTCTCCTCGTTTATGCTGCTTCCCGAGTTGAGTATGCTGACTGCAATTTTCCCGTTTTCTTTTTTTACGTCAACGCTTACAAAGCCGTTCACATTTGCAAATTTCACTGCATTATCCAAAAGATTTATCCAAACCTGCTTCAGTAATTCCTCGTTGGCGTTTATAAAATGCTCGTCTATATCTATTCTTATATCAAGATTTTTATTAACCCATTTATCCTCAAGCATTAAAACACAGTTTCTGAGCTGTTCGGAAAGATTAAATGATGTAACCTCCGTTAAGATTGTCTGATTTTCCACCTTTGTAAGATTTAAAATATTCGTGGCAAGATACGAAAGCCTGAGTGATTCCTCTTCAATAATATCAAGATACTCTTTTTCCTGCTCTTGGCTGAGCCTTCCTCTTTTGAGCAATTTTGCAAAGCCTGCTATTGAAACGATAGGGGTTTTGAATTCGTGAGAAAAATTATTTATAAAATCCGAGCGGAGCATTTCGGTATTTTCAAGCTCGGAAGCGAGAGTATTGAAGCTGTCCGTAAGAGTATTGACAACTTCAATTTTTACAAAAGGCGAATTGGTTTTAAGCCTTGCGGAAAAATCACCAGATGCAAGCCTTTTCAAGCCATCTATAAGCATATTAAAGGGCTGTAACGGAATATTAACCGCAAAAACACTCAAAAATGTCCCGATAATCACACTCGCCGCAGCCATAATGATTATGGTAATATTCATATTTCCCTGAGTATAATTCGCAACTTCAATAACACCTGTTTTTGTCAATATGTAAATACCGACACCAACAATAGCCATAGTTACCGCAAAAACACAAAATATAACCACGGAAAACAACAGCATAAGGGCTAAACGGTGCTTTCTTTCAGTTTTATCGGGTTTTCTCTTCCTTCTTTTATTTTTCATTTTATAACCATTCCTTTCGTACCGTAAGGCACAAAAACAAGCTAATTCTTAACCGCCTTATACCCGAGTCCTCTGACAGACACAATTTCAAATTCATCCCAATTTTCAAACTTTTTGCGCAGTCTTCCGATATGAACGGTCAGCGTTTCCCATCCCGTTTCGCTGTCTGCGCCCCAAATTTCATCCATAAGCTGAATTCGGGTGAAAATTTTGCCGGGATAAGAAAGCAGTTTATACAGAAGCTGAAATTCCTTCTGAGGAAGCTCAACCACCTCATCAAAGCGCCTCACGGTAAAGGAATCGTAATCAAGGCAGACGTTACCTATAACTATCTGACGTTCGCTTGCAATTTTAGCGCGCCTCAAAAGAGCCTTGATTCGAAGGAGCATTTCTTCTTCATCAATAGGCTTTGTTATATAATCGTCCGTACCTACGAGAAAGCCCTGTTTTCTGTCAGCAGGCAGCTGCTTTGCCGAAACCATAAGTATGGGCAAGTCGTTCTCCTGCTCCCTGAGAAGCTTTGTAAACTCGTACCCGTCCATTTCGGGCATCATAATATCCAGAACCGCCAAATCAACTTTAACCGAATCCATCAGCTCCAATGCTTCTATACCGTTGCACGCGGTATAAACGGTGTAACCCGCGGTTTCCAACACCGCACTTAACAGCCTGCGGGTGTTTTTATCATCATCAACAACCAAAATATTAAACATTTCCGATTTCACCTCAATAATTAACAATTTTACACTACCAAATAAAAGTAAACCGAAAATAAACAGTTTTTAAATTTTAACGGCTTTATGGCGTTTTTTGCAATTTTCCATCTGAAACCGCAGGTATAAAAGCTGAAAACTCTTTAATTTCTTCAATAAGCTCTTCTGCATTTTCGTTATCTACAATAAGCGGTGAATACGTTCCGTCAGTTATTCCGTCAGTATTTTCGGAAGTCAGCGGATTTAACCTGCCGTTTTCAAAAAGCAATCTGCCCTGAGCGCCGTTTATGATGTAATAGGTGCCGTCATCCTTCATTTTGCAGAAAACAAGCACCTCATCGCCCACATTCATAAGAGGCTCACCTTCAACCTTATAAACTGTTGTAAGCGTTTCGCCGCCTTCCATTTTAATTATAAATGTTTCGTCTTTCTGAGAATTGTAAATCGGCTCCGTAACAGTCATAGTGAA
>CAZCQI010000035.1:0-14459 GCA_964500795.1 uncultured Eubacteriales bacterium | reverse complement strand
CGCCTTATCGGGAAGAAAACGGTCGGAAATATATCTGTTTGAAAGTGTCGCGGCTGAAATCAGCGCACTGTCCTGTATTTTAACGCCGTGGTAAATCTCATAACGCTCTTTAAGACCTCTGAGAATTGCAACAGTATCTTCAACTGTAGGCTCCAAAACAAGAACAGGCTGGAAACGTCTTTCAAGAGCCGCATCCTTTTCAATGTACTGCCTGTATTCGTTAAGAGTGGTGGCACCGATACAGTGAAGCTCACCGCGGGCAAGCAAGGGCTTCAAAAGATTTCCTGCATCCATTGCACCGTCGGTTTTACCTGCACCTACAATAAGGTGAAGCTCATCTATAAACAGAATTATGTCACCGTTGCTTTTTTGCACCTCGTTAAGAACCGCCTTGAGCCTTTCCTCAAACTCGCCGCGATATTTCGCACCTGCAATAAGAGCACCCATATCAAGCGAAAAAACGGATTTATTTTTCAGGTTATCGGGAACATCCTCTTTAACTATACGAAGCGCAAGCCCTTCGGCAATAGCAGTTTTACCTACACCGGGTTCACCTATAAGGCAAGGATTATTTTTTGTTTTTCTCGAAAGAATACGAATAACATTTCTTATTTCATCATCCCTGCCGATAACAGGGTCAAGCTTTCTTTCTCTTGCAAGCTGAACTAAATCTCTGCCGTATTTTTTAAGAGCATCGTAGGTGTTCTCGGGGTCCTCGCTTGTAACGTTACTGTTGCCGCGAACCTCCTTAAGAACCTTAAGAAAATCCTCTTTATTGATACCGAAAGCTTTAAAAAGCTTTTTAATTTCATCCGATTGATGCTCAAAAATGCCCAGCATAATATGCTCAACGGAAACAAAGCTGTCTTTCATATATTCTGCTTGCTTCTCAGCCTCTGTAAGGGCGGCTGTAAGCTCATTTGAAGCATAAACACTCCCGCCGGATACCTTAGGAAGCTTTTCTATAAGGCTCTCGGTCTCGGAAATAACGCCGTTGAAATCGGAGGTGATTTTTCGGATAAGTCCCCCGATAAGCCCCTCTTCCTGCTTCAAAAGCGCAAGGAGCAAATGAAGCTGTTTAAGCTCCTGATTACCGTACTCAGCGGCAATCGACTGCGCAGAATTAACAGCGTCTATGCTTTTGCGTGTAAATTTCTGAAAATTCATACAGACACACTCCTTTGTTTTTTTACATTATGAATTATACCCCTATGTTTTATATATTGCGTGAATATTTTATGAACAAACCGTTAAAATTAGCACTCTTGAATAACGAGTGCTAAAATATTTTTTTAACGTATAAAAAGGGTGACTTTTCCTCTAATATATGTTATGATTATTACATTATTCTACAAAGGAAGATTATATGGATATTTTAAAAGCCCTACAGGAGGAGTTTTCAGTCAGTGAGCTCCACATCAAAAACATAGTTGAGCTAATAGACGACGGCAACACCATCCCTTTCATTGCCCGATACAGAAAGGAAATGACCGGCTCCTGCGACGACCAGAAATTAAGAGATATAAATGACCGCCTCACCTACCTTCGAAACCTTGAAAAGCGCAAGGAAGAGGTTTTATCCTCAATTGAGGAACAAGGTAAGCTCACCGAAGCAATTACCGCGGCAGTTGCAGGTGCAGTCACTTTGGCAGAGGTTGAAGATATTTACCGCCCCTATAAGCAAAAACGCAAAACCCGTGCATCGGTAGCTAAAGAAAAAGGCTTAGATCCTTTAGCTGAGCTTTTATTCTCCTTTACCTTAAAAGGTGCTGACCTCAGCGAAATAGCGTCTGAATATATCAACGAAGAAAAGGGCGTTTTAAGTGCAGAAGAGGCTTTACAGGGCGCATCCGATATCATAGCTGAGCAGATTTCCGATTCTCCCGAAGCAAGAAAGGTATTAAAAGACCTTATCGCAAAACGCGGACTTATAAAATCCTCGGCAAAAACAGAGGAAGACAGCGTTTACTCTATGTATTACGACTACTCGGAGCCTGTTTCCAAAATACCCTCTCACAGAATTTTAGCAATCAACCGCGGAGAAAAGGAAGGCTTTTTAAAGGTATCTGTTGAGGTCGAAGAGGAAACCGCCCTTTCGCTTATAACTCATTTATTTATAAAAGAGGGCAGCTCGTCCACGGATTTTTGCAAAGCAGCCGCCGCTGACAGCTACTCAAGACTTATATTCCCCTCTCTCGAAAGAGAAACAAGAAGCACTCTCACTGAAAAAGCCGATGAGCAGGCAATTAAAATGTTCGGCAGTAATCTGAAACCGCTTCTTATGCAACCGCCTGTTAAAAACAAAACCGTGCTTGCAGTTGACCCCGCTTACAGAACAGGCTGCAAGCTGGCAGTTGTTGACGGTAACAGCAGAGTTCTTTACACAGGCGTAATTTATCCCACACCGCCCCAATCTAAAATAGCCGAATCCGAAGAAAAGGTTCTTACGCTTATTAAAAAATACGGTGTAGATTGCATTTCAATCGGTAACGGCACCGCAAGCAAGGAAAGCGAGATTTTCATTGCAAATACCATAAAAAAATCCACCCGTCCGGTTTCATATATGGTAGTAAACGAGGCAGGTGCGTCTGTTTACTCCGCATCAAAGCTTGGTGCAGAAGAATTCCCCGATTTTGATGTTTCCGTACGTTCGGCTGTGTCAATTGCAAGAAGGCTTCAAGACCCTCTTTCGGAGCTTGTTAAAATAGAACCCAAGAGCATCGGTGTCGGTCAGTATCAGCACGATGTTCCTCCCGCAAGACTTGAAGAATCACTTTCGGGTGTTGTGGAGGATTGCGTTAACTCCGTAGGCGTTGACCTTAATACCGCCTCCGTATCACTTCTCAAATACATTGCAGGAATAACCTCGGCAACCGCAAAAAACATTGTTTCCTACCGCGAAGAAAACGGCGGCTTCAATTCAAGAACCGACCTAAAAAAAGTCAAAGGTCTCGGACCGAAAGCATTTCAGCAGTGCGCAGGCTTCTTAAGAATTCCCGAGGGCAAAACGCCCCTCGACAACACGGGAGTTCACCCCGAAAGCTACGATGCGGCAAAAAAGCTCCTGAAAATATTCGGATACTCCGTCAATGATGTTGCCACCCACGGCGCAGAAGGAATCGGCGGTAAAGTCAAGGAATACGGTCTTACAAAGGCGGCGGAGGAATGTGGTGTAGGTATACCGACTCTTACCGATATAACCTCCGAGCTTGAAAAACCCGGCAGAGATATCCGTGACGAGCTTCCCAAGCCGATGCTGAGAACCGATATTATGGATATGAACGACCTCAGAGAAGGTATGGAGCTTACAGGTACTGTAAGAAACGTTATCGACTTCGGTGTATTTGTTGATATCGGTGTTCATCAGGACGGACTTGTTCACATTTCGCAAATCTGTGACAAGTTCATAAAGCACCCATCGGAGGTTCTCAAGGTCGGCGAGGTTGTTAAAGTCAAGGTCCTTTCCGTAGAACCTCAGAAAAAGAGAATTTCTCTCACAATGAAAGGAATTCAATAACATTTTCTTTATAATTTTAAAAATTTGTGAATTATAGTGACAAATATATTTTATTATGATATAATTTACAGGATTTAAACGAAATGCGAGGTACTATACATTGCTTGAACTTAACTATGCACTCAGCCTTATTATAAAAGGCATTGAACCCACCCTCAAAGAATATGAATTCACGGTTGATTATCCCGAAGGTGTCAGACCTCCTGAGCTCCCCGTTTCGGTAAACGGGAACAAATCCTCTATTATGTACCGCGGTGAAAAGGGACGAATAAAAATTGAGCTCGAAAACAGCAAGCTTGCCCTCTACTGCGCCAAGGCGGACAGTGACGCCCCCGATGACGATATGCCCAGGGCATCACTTTCGCTTCTTGATTTAGAGACCTTTAACGAAAAGGATATTAAATACATTTGCGGAGAATATCTTGAAACCTTTGAAAAGAATTTCGCTTCCAAAACAGCAAATTCAAACGTTAAGATTCCCAAAACCGTTTCAAGAACGCAGGCAAAAAGCGGTGCACTTTCCTACGATGCCAACACATTCGGCAACCGCTTCGTAACCATTTATCCCGAGCTTCGTGATGAATACAAAAACAATATAGCACTCTACGGCGAATTCCTTGCAGAAGACTTTTTCGTGAACCACGGTAACAAGCTTGTTATTGAAACCATACGCGAAAACAACAAGATTAAAATGCGCAAGCTTTTCAATCTTCTTAACGATATTTATGAGGACGGCACAAATGACACGCAGAGCCTTGTTGCCGTAACTGTTCTCGGCTCAACACTCGCAGAAAACCCTGAGCTTCTTGAAATCGCCGAGCCTCACTTCAGCGATACAATGCGCGAGCCCGTACTTGAAATTGTAAAGTACCTTTCAAAAAGCAAAGGCGCAAGAGCGCGTCTCAAAAACCCCCCCGTTTACAAGCCCAAAAAGAAAAAGAGTAAAGGCGTATTTGCATCGATGCTCGGTCAGTAACACCAAAGAAGCTGTAAAAAACGTTCGTTTTTTACAGCTTCTTAAATTTTAAAACAACGGGGTAAAACCCAAACAACCTCTGTATTCAGTGAATACAGAGGTTGTTTTATATCTTATAATGTTTTATGAACTTGCGATTATCAGGAGTTCTCTTTCTTTTTTCTTGTGAGAACAAAGCCAACAGTTGCTGCTACGCATACAGTAGCTGCAAGAGCAATACCAACATCACCTGTCTGCTCAGAGCCTGTGCTTGAGCCTGCTGAAGTTGTATCAAGGTCACTGCCACCTGCCGCAGTTGTCATTGAAGAGGAGTTTGTTGTAGAATCGCCGCCGGCGGCACCAAACAGATTGGCAAAGAACTCAATGATTTTATTCAGAAGATCCTCAAGAGAACCGAAATCAAGTCCAAAACCGCCGAGTATCTCATTGAAATCAAGTGAGAGGTTAAAATCACCATCAACAAGCATTTCAATCATATCAGCGATTTCCGCATTACCGAGAAGGTTTGCCATTGCATCGGCAAAATCACCGAAGGTTGCGCCGTTGCCTGAAAGGATATCTCTGATAATCTGAAGAAGTCCGTTAACGTCAGAAACACCTGAATTGCCGCCGTTATCTGAATCGGAGACTGTTGTATCGGGAACGACAATTTCTACATCATCACCGAAATTAAAGTTAACGATTTTGTTCTCTGCAAGAAGGCTTGCTTTAACGTCGTTTGTATCGTCCCCGTCCTCTGTGATGAATTCATCAATATAGAGGTTGAGAGATGTTTCTGTTTTTGTTGTATCAATAACATTGAAGGTTATATAGAAAATATCTCTTGCACCGCTCTTACTGAGACCTGTGCTGTGAATCCAGCCGAAGCCGTAGCTGTTATTTGTATTACCCTGAAGACCGCAAACGCCGACACCGCTGAAAAACTCATTGAAATTACCGGCTGCGTCTGTGCTGCCTGCCAAGCCCGCCTCAGCAACGGCGAGAACATTGGGATCAAAAGTAAGGTGGAGGGTTACGCCGACAAGTTTTTCAACTGCGGGCATCTTGATTGCAAGAGTAAAAGTGGAGGCTGTAATTTCTTCATCACCGGCATTGGTGCTGAGATAAGAACCGTCCATAACTCTTGTTGTGATACCGGGCTCATTTACCGCAAAGCTCATCGGCGCGATACTGATGCAGATAAGCAATACAGAGAGAAAAATCGCAAGTGTTTTCTTCATTAAAATCTTCCTTTACAAAGTATTTTAAAAAGGCTTTAGCGGATGTATGTATACCTATGGCTACAGGAACACCCATAATTTACTCAAATTATAATACAAACCTGCGACAATGTCAATAGATATTTTGATTTCCGTTCACTTTTTTATCAGGCATAATTTTCCTGACGGAAGAACGACAGAAATTTCATCTCAATTCTCTTTTATAAACAGTTTTCGCAGATTCTCAACAGTAGAAAGGGATTCCTCCGTACCCTTGAAAAGCTCAACCGAGCCCTTTATTCTTTCAAGAATTTCTCCTGCTTCGCTTTCGCTTATATCAGCCTTTAAATTCTCGACGGCAGGAAGAGCAAACACGCCTACCGAACAGCTCTCGCTGAGCTTTTCGGGAATCATTTTAACGGTTTTGCCGTTTATAGTACGCCTTGTAAAACCGCATCCTCGCTCGCAAGCGGGGCAAATATACTTTTCATCCTTAAAAGGAAGCGGCGGATTCTTCAAAGCGGGAGTTTTTGACGTGAGCGCACCCGTCGGGCAAGCATTAACGCAGGCACCGCAGGAAACACATTTGCTTTCATTAAGAGGTAAATCGAAAGCACTTACGGGAAGTGTTCCGAAGCCCCTGCCGAAAAGACCGAGATTTTCTGTACCCGAAATTTCTTTACAAGCTCTCACGCACTGACCGCAAAGAATACACTTATTATTGTCACGCACAATAAACGGATGGCTTTTATCCTTGGGATACTGCCTTGTTTTGCCTGAAAGCTTCATACTGAGGGCATCGTAATCCCTCATCAGGGGCAAAAGCTCACAGGAATAAACAGCCGAGCAACCGCATTCAAGGCAACGAGAAGCCTCTTTTATTGCTTGCTCTTTTGTAAATGTAAACGCCGCTTCGTCAAAGTTCTTGTTGCGAATTTCCGCTTCAACGAGATTGGTTTCCGTCCTGCAAATTTCGGGAGTTCCCTCAAGAACGCTTGCATCAAAGTGCTTATTGACTGAATAAGAAGGAAGCTCAGGAGAGAGCTCAACGCCCTTAAGCCGGCAATCAATTGAGCGAGCGGCGTTTTTACCGCCTGCAATTGCTTTTATTGCAATATCGGGACCCTTATTTATAACATCACCTGCGGCAAAAACACCCGGAACAGACGTCATAAACGTATTTTCATCAGCCGCAACGGTAGCTTTACGGGTAAGCTCAAGCTCTTGGAGCTCGTTACCGTTAACTCGCTGACCGATAGCGGAAATAATTGTATCGCACTCGATAATCTCCGTACTGCCTTCGATTGCAACGGGACTTCTTCTGCCACTTGCATCAGGCTCTCCGAGCTTCATATTCTGAAGCTTGATTGCAGTTGCCTTACCGTTTTCGGTTATAACCTCCAAGGGTGCTGCAAGGAACTTGAATTTAACGCCCTCGTCTTTAGCATCGCGAATTTCATCGGGCTCTGCGGGCATTTCATTTTCAGTACGGCGATAAATAAGAGTTACCTCATCTGCACCGAGGCGCACCGCGGTTCTGACAGCATCAATAGCAGTGTTACCGCCGCCTACAACGCAAACGCGTTTGCCCAAATCAACTTTTTCGCCCTTTGCAACTCGGTAAAGAACATCAATACCGCCCTCAACGCCTTCTGCACCGTCACCCGGGCAACCCAATTTAGTAGCGCTCCATGCGCCTATTGCAACGAACACGGCGTCATAGGTATTTTTAAGAGCTTCTAACGTAAAATCTCTTCCGAGGCGTTTTGAGTAATTAAACTTGACGCCCATTTTTTCTATATTTTCGATTTCTTTATCAAGAATATCCTTGGGAAGTCTGTATGCAGGGATGCCGTATCTGAGCATACCGCCGCCCTTTTCTTCTGCTTCAAAAACATTAACGGTATAGCCCTTGAGCGCAAGGAAGTATGCACAGGAAAGACCTGCAGGGCCTGCGCCTACGACTGCAACCGTCTTACCGTTGCTCTCTTCACATTCGGGAATATAATCCATATATGAATCTGCGGCAAAGCGTTTGAGAGCGCAAATGGAAACTGCGCCCTCAAGGTGGGCTCTGCGGCATTTTTCCTCACAGGGGTGAGGGCAAACTCTGCCGATAGATGCAGGAAGAGGATTATCCTGCTTAATAAGCTCAAGAGCCTTTTTCTCTTCGCCGTTCGCTATAAGTCCAACATAACCCTGGATATCCTGATGAGTGGGGCAAGCCATATAACAAGGTGCTTTACAGTCACCGCTGTGGTCGGACATTATAAGAGAAAGCGTTGCCTTTCTGCTTTTTTCGAGAGCGGGTGTGCTTGTTGTTACCTTCATACCCTCGCTGACAGATGTTGAGCATGCGCGCAAGGGTCTTCTCATTCCTTCTATCTCAACAAGGCAAAGTCCGCAACCGCCGTAGCCTTCCAGCTCTTTATTGTGGCAAAGGTGCGGAAGATAAACTCCGCTTTCAAGAATATTGTCAAGGAGGGTTTTCTGAGTGTCGGCAGAATATTCCTTGCCGTTTATAAAAATCGTTACTTTACTCATTATTCTTCCTCCCCGCTTAAAACTTTTATTGCACCGAATTTGCAGTTATCAAGGCATTGAGAGCAACGAATGCATTTTTCGCTGTTGATAACATAGGGTGATTTCAACTGACCCGAAATTGCACCCACGGGACATTTTTTACTGCAAAGGGAACAACCTTTACACTTGTTTTCATCAATTTTGAAGCGTATAAGTGAAGTGCATTTCTTTGCAGGGCACTTCTTTTCGTTAATATGCGCTTCATATTCGTTTCTGAAATATTTTATGGTAGTCAGAACGGGGTTGGGAGCGGAATTACCGAGACCGCAAAGAGCACCCGTTTTAATGCTTTCGCCCAATTCAATAAGAGTATCTATATCCTCGGGAGCACCCTCGCCGTCTGAAATTCTTTTGAGTATTTCAAGCATACGGGTAGTACCGATACGGCATGGAACACATTTTCCGCAGCTTTCCTTGCTGGTGAAATCCATAAAGAATTCAGCCATATCAACCATACAGGTTTTCTCATCCATAACTATCATACCGCCCGAGCCCATAATGGCACCCGTTTTCGCGATGCTTTCATAGTCAATGGGAGTATCAAGCATATCCTTGGGAATACATCCGCCTGAGGGTCCGCCCATCTGAACGGCTTTTATATCTGCATCGTCCTTAATACCGCCGCAAATACCGAATACGATATCGTTAATTGAAAGTCCCATGGGAACTTCAACGAGTCCTCCGCGTTTAACCCTGCCTGCAAGGGCAAATACCTTTGTACCCTTACTGCCCTCTGTTCCCATAGCGGCAAAAGCGTCGCCGCCGTTTTCGATTATCCAGGAAACATTTGCAAAGGTCTCAACATTATTGATATTCGTAGGCTGTTTTCTGAAGCCTTTCTGAGCGGGGAAAGGCGGTTTTGTAACAGGCATACCTCTGTTTCCGCCTAAGGAAGCAAGAAGTGCGGTCTCCTCACCGCAAACGAACGCACCTGCACCCATCATAATACGGAAATCGAAGTCAAATCCGCTACCGAAAATATTTTTGCCTAAAATTCCTTTTTCGCGCATTTCGCCTATTGCTTTTTCCAGGCGTTTAACTGCAAGAGGATATTCCGCTCTTACATAAATAATACCCGTTTGGGCACCTACTGCGATACCTGCGATCATCATACCCTCAAGAACTCTGTGGGGGTCGCCTTCAAGAACGGCTCTGTCCATAAATGCACCGGGGTCGCCCTCATCCGCATTACAAACAATATATTTTTCATCCGATACGGAATTTTTCGCGGACTGCCATTTTATATGAGTGGGGAAGCCTGCGCCGCCTCTGCCGCGTAAGCCCGACTTTTTAATTTCGTCAATTATGCCGTCGCTTCCCAATTCAAGAGCTTTTTTAAGAGCCTTGTAGCCGCCGTTTTCTATGTAAGATTCAATACTTTCGGGATTAACCTTACCGCAACCCGACAGAACGATCCTTTTCTGACCGTTAAGGAATGCAAGCTCTTCTTCAGAAAGTCTGTTTTCCTCGGAAAGAATGCCGTTTTTCGCACTCTCGCCCAAAGCAACTGCACTTTTCTTATCGAGTCTTCCGTAAAGAATACTTTCGTTTTTATCCGTAATAACCTCAACAATGGGCTCGGCAAAGCAAAGACCGTTGCAACCGACCTTTTCAACCTTAAAATCAGTACCTGCAAAAGCCTCGTTAAGACCTTCAAGCACCGAATTTGCACCTGATGCTATACCGCAGGAGCCATAGCCTAAAAGAAATCTCATTTTGCCTCCCCCTCTCTTAAGGAATTTATAATTGAAACGACCTTATCGGGAGTAAGCTTTCCGTAAGCAGTACCGTTTATCATCATAGCGGGAGCAATACTGCAACAGCCCAGGCAAGCAACCTCTTCCCAGGAAAAGAGACCGTCATCGGTAACGTCCCCTGCCTCAATACCTAATTCACGCTTAACGGTATCACCTATTCGCTCGGAGCCGTTAACATGGCAGGCAGTACCCATGCAAACCATAATTTGGTATTTACCCACAGGCTTAAGTCTGAAGCCTGCATAAAAAGAAGCAACACCCATAATCCGGCTTGAGGCTATACCTGTTTTTTCGGTTATGTACTCCACGGATTCACGTGAAATATAACCGTCAACAGCCTGAACATCCTGCAAAACGGCAATAAGGCTTTCTTCGGGATTTGTGTATTTAGCTAAAATGGCATCAATATCGGAATATGTGATAACTGCCACAGCTTTCGCCTTCTTTCGTAAATTCTTTCACAAATAACAAATAATAATAATAAATTTTACAATATATTAAGCTTTCTTGCAATAGTAAATTCCGCTAAAACATTGAAACAAATCGGATATTAAATTATTATTGTTGCTATTTACTTTCTGTTATAAACATTATAAAATATATGCGGTGATTTTATGAAGGAATACAACTATTATTTATTCGATTTTGACGGCACGCTTTGCGATACCACACCGGGAATTTTTAATTCTATACTCTATTCCCTCGAATGCTTCGGAATTGAGGAAACGAATATTGAAAAGCTTCATTATTTTGTAGGTCCTCCTCTTTTTGAATCCTACAAAACAGTTTACGGCGTTTCCGATGAGGAGGCACTGTGGCTCATAGAAAAATACCGCGAACGATATAAATTAAAAGCCGCCGAGGAATCCACCGTTTACGACGGCATCCCCGAAATGCTCAAAAAATTAAAAGACAGCAGCAAGAAGGTAGCCGTTGCCTCGTCAAAGCCTATAGTTTTTGTTGAAGAAATTTCGAAGCATCTCGGTATAAACTTCTACTATGATTTTGTATCCGCCGAGGATTTTAAAAATAACCACTCAAGCAAAAAAGAGCTTATAAACGCCTGCCTTGACTTTTTCGGAAATCCCGATAAAAGCGAGGTTATAATGATAGGTGACCGCTTCTACGACATCGACGGCGCAAATGCAGTGGGAATTGACAGTGCGGGTGCAGTTTACGGCTTCGGAACGCAAGAAGAGCTGAGAAAAGCCGGCGCAACGTATATCTTAAATACCCCCGAAGATTTATTTTAATATAACATATAAAAAAGTATTCAGAACGAGAAGCCCCGTTCTGAATACATTTTCTTTTTTACGGGTCGCAATTTCCGCAAGGTGTATAACCCATTGATATTAAGTCATCTCTTGATCCGCTATATTCAGACTTATTCTTATCAGACATTTGTTTTACCGATCCGCACCACGAATAATGAAATTTTTTACTGCTGGTATTTAAAATATAATCGTTGCTTGATACGCTTGACTGACTTTTTGTTGTAGTGGTTGAAGCTTGTTTTTTCGTGGTTGTCACAGTTGACGACTTAGTTGTTCCTGAAGATGCTTTTGTTGTAGTGGTTGAAGCTTTGGAAGCTGCTTTGGTTGTTTCAGCCGCGGAGCTTCCGTCTGCACTGCTTGCGCCTGTTGCGTAGTTAATCTTAACACCGGGCTGAACGTTGTAGCAATAAACATTGAAGCAAATGCCTTCGCCGTCATCCTCAACGGAATATGCCTCCATCTGCACACCGCTTGCAACAAGGTTGTTACCGTCGTAAACGGGAGTGATTCTGTATGCAACGTGGTTGCCCGTTTCGTTTATGTAGTCGGCAACCATATTTTCAAAGGGAAGCATACCCTCGGTATTCATATACCGTGTGCCTGTAATCAAATTCTTATTATTGGCATTTTCCGCGGATAACTGCCAGCCGATAAGATGGCATCTGTTATATAAATAACTGCCCGAAACATTGCTGTATTTTGCCTGTACCCAGCCTGAGGGCTTGATACTGCTTATACTTCCCCGTTCCTCACCGTCCGCGGGCATAATTTCTTCACCGCAGGAGGCAAGAGCTACGCCGCATCTTCCGAGACTGTCAAGACTGCTGTATTTTTCATAACCTACCGTTGTCAGCTCCGAAGAACTGAAATTCGGCTGATTATTATTTATCACAACATACGCTTTCCCCGAATACGCAGGTATATTTGAAATTTTAACCGCACTTGCGCTTCCCGTTCCCACGGGAGCTTTTCCCGAAGCTTCGGTATTACGTCCACTACTTTCGCTATTATCCTGAGTATTTGCAGTATCGGTTGTTGTTTTGTTTTCGGTGGTTGATTCTTCAGAGTCTATACCGTCATCAAACCAATCCGATTCATCCGGAAGTCCTGAAATATCAGTTTCTTCGCCTAAAACAACATCATCTGCCGTTTCATTTTCAACGGACATACCCACAGAAACAGCACCCGCAAATGCCAGCAAAACCGCAAGAATTATTGAAACGGTTTTCTTAAGCTTGAATTTGCTTCTTAATTTCTGTATCGGCTTAACGGGCATAATCAAAACACCCGAAATCACAAAGCACACCGCCCCGAAGAAGGCTCCGGTACTTAATGCCGAAATCGCAAACATCGCTAACCCTGCGACTGCTATCCATCTCACAACCGATAAACCTTTTTTCATATTATTTCCCCTCACCCTTTAATATATATTTCCTCGGTAATTTTTTTGTGTGAGCTACCGATAAAATCCGTTTTTGAAACTCTTTTAAACCCGTTGGCTTTTAAATCGAAATCAAAATTTCTGTCCGCCTGATATTTACGGTTCCATTTGTAAATAATGATTTCTCTCGCTTCGTCAACAGGTAAATCACCGTCTTCAACAAAGCAATAATCCTCCGCACCTGCTTTCAGTGCATATCCATCATCAACGGTAAAATCACCGCCCTCGGTAAACTGCTTTGCGGAATATGCGCTCATCCAAAGCTTGGAATTCTTCGTAAGCTCTGAAATCCTCTCTCTCAGAACCCTGTCCTGACTTTGCCTGCGGTTATTGAACATCATTCCGTTTTTATCGTCTATGCAAATAATAAGCTTCATTTTACCGCCTCCTTTTTTTACATTATATCATTTAATACGACAAATTCAAGAAGGTATATTATTTAAAAAATTGCTGAAACTATTTCCGACTAATAATCGGAGATGATATTTTGAACAATAGCCAATATTCAAAATTAGTAAGCAAAACAACACCCCAATCCCCCCTCCCGAAGGATTGCCTTTTTGCGTTTCTTTTCGGCGGCGGCATTTGCTGCTTCGGTGAAATTTTAAAAACACTTTACGGAATGACCGATATGAGCGAGGATGCAGTTAAGCTCGCGGTCTCCGCAACACTTATCGGTATTACCGCAATTCTCACGGGTATAGGCGTTTTTGATAATATCGCAAAATACGCAGGTGCAGGCACCGCCGTTCCCATAACGGGCTTTGCAAACTCCGTAGTTTCCCCTGCAGTTGAATTCAGCGCAGAGGGCAGAATTTTAGGCACGGGTGCCAAAATGTTTAACCTTGCAGGTCCCGTAATCGTATACGGTTGCAGTTCGGCATCTCTGTACGGGCTTATAATCTATATTTTCGGGTTATATTAAAAGCAGGGAACAGCCTGATTGCTTCACGGGGTTTTCTTCCTGCCCGGGGTATATTTTATTCGGGTTTGCAAACAATACTACCAAAGATTGATTATCAGGGGGAATTTTATGCCTGAAAGAATCGGAACTAAAACCGTTATTTTAAACTCTGCGCCGTCGGTTATAGGCTACGCGGCAGTTGTCGGTAAAAGAGAGTCCGAAGGACCGTATAATAAATATTTTGACAAATGCTATACCGATGAATTCTGCGGTGAGAAAACCTTTGAAAAAGCCGAAACTCATATGCAAAAGGATGCAATAGAAACCGCCGTGAAAAAATCGGGACTTCAAAAAAGTGATATTCAGTGCGCTTTCGCAGGTGACCTTTTAAATCAGTGTATCGGCTCCTCCTTCGGTATGCGTGATCTGGGCTTTCCCTTTGCAGGACTTTACGGAGCCTGTTCAACAATGGCTCTTTCTCTCGCGTTAGGGGGAATTTTCGTTGATTCCAACACGGTAAAAAATGCCCTCGCCGCCGCCTCATCTCACTTTTGCTCGGCGGAAAGGCAATACCGAATGCCACTTGAATACGGCGGTCAGCGTTCACCTGCCAGCCAATGGACCGTGACGGGTGCAGGCGCAGCAGTCCTCGCACCGCATAAAAGAGACACCCCTCATATTGCCGCGGTAACAATAGGCGCGGTGCGTGATCTCGGCATAACTGACACAAATAATATGGGCGCGGCAATGGCACCCGCCGCCGCACAGACTATATGGGAATTTTTGAACGACACCGATACCGCACCCT
>CAZCQI010000034.1:0-14525 GCA_964500795.1 uncultured Eubacteriales bacterium | reverse complement strand
ATCTTTGGTATTGAACCCTATGCATCATGGGAAGAATCAATGATTAAATAATCAGACTTCACTTCTGTTATCAACCGCATCTTAAAAAGGGTGCGGTTGTTTTTTAGTTTTTCTTTACTTTTTATCGGTACTGTGTTATAATAATCTTGCGACTCAGAATTGAATAAAGAATCAAAAAGTACGCATTTTACTATTGTAAAAATGCATGCTCCGTTTCGGCATACTTTTTGGTTCGTTGAAATATTCTGAGTCGCATCAGTTGGAGCTGCGTTTTAGTGCGTGGCTTCGGCTGCGCATTTTTTATTTTCAGATAATATTTTAGGAGTAGTAAAATGAAGCCGAAGCCTGATTTGAAATTAGTACCTAAAGGAGAGCTTCTCAGCGAAGAGGAGCTTTATAAAAAGATGTACTATCACATTTGTTTAACGCTGTAATCGATGCAATTCGGAGCCAAACGAAGGCAGAATCTGATGTGATTTAAAAAAACGCACAAATCGAAACTGAAGAAATTTATATATCAATGGGAGAATAAAATCCGCCACACCGCAGAAGTGTGTCGGATTTAACTTAATATGCATTTTTAATTATTTCAAATTCTCCGCTTTTAAGAATTCTTATTAAATCATCATTTGATTTAATTGGTTCCTTTGTGATTATTCCGCTTTTCCCGAAGCTTGAATCTCTGTGGCAGTCACTGCCGCCCAGCTTAACAGCCGCATTAAAGGAATTTGCCCATGCTTCGGCTTTGTCGTTTAATTCCTTCGATGTCTTACCGTTGTAGACTTCTGCTCCGTCAAGATATTCAGGATTTGCTCTTCTTATAAACTCTCTGAAAGGGTGCGCCTGAATGAAAAGGCAACCGCGCTCTCTCAACATTTTACTCGCTCTTTTTATGTGCAGGGGGAGTAGGAACGGCAGTTCGTAAAGCATTTCTTCCGTTATGCCGTAAACAAGGTAATCGTTGACAGTTGCGTAGAATCTCAATTCCATTCCCAAAAGCACGGTGAAGCTTTCATCCTCATATTTTTTAGCTTCGCGGTATGCTCTTAAATAATGGTCTATGGCTTTCTTTTTGTTAAAGAAATCAGCAAAATCAAAGGTCATTGGGGAGTAGTGGTCAGTCAGAACAAGCCCCGAATAACCTGCCGCCTTGTATTTCCCTATAAGCTCCTTTATGTCGTAGCCACCGCAACGGCTTACGTTTTTAGTGTGGCAATGTGTTTCGTATTTGTATTCCATAATCTCACCATCCAAACGAATACCATTATACAATATAACCATCAAATTATCAATTGTTTTGTTCGTTTTAACAATTTGTTTGTTTTCTCTTGAAAAAATGGATAAAATGGTATAAAATCTCTTTTATAGGAGTTGATTTTATGCATATTATTTTTCAAATTATACCTTCATCGGTTATGAACATTCTTGTTGCCGTATGTATGCTTTTTACTTCTTTGATGGATTTCGGTACCGCTACCGCTACCCCCGAGGTTGAGCTTATTAAAGAAGATAAAATGGTAGTGGATGCCGCGATATTTGCCGGTCAAGGTATTACAACCGATGGTGAATACTATTACACCTCAGGCTCTCTTACCGCTTTGGGTATAGCCGGTCTTTCTAAATTTGATGCCGAAACTATGGAGCTCGTTGCAAGAAATTACGATGCCATTCCTCAGGATTATAAGAGTACTTACGGCTCAGACCATATCGGCGGCATCAGCTACTGTAACGGTCTTATTTATGCAGCAGTTGAAAATGAGGCGGAGGATGTTCCTCTTGTTATCACCTACGATTTAGAAACTCTGGAAGCCGTTGATACATATTTCCTTCCTGCAGAACCCCTTCCCGACGGTATTCCGTGGCTTGCAGTGGACGGTGAAAACGGCTATCTTTACTGCTCTCAGTTTAACGAGGTTGAGGAGCTCCTTGCATTTGACCTTGAAACGATGGAGCTTTCCCATAAGGTTACTTTATCAACACCCCTTGTCCGCATTCAGGGCGGCGAGGTTTATGACGGTATAATTTATCTCTCTTCCGATGTCGAAAACAGCAATGATGATGTTGTTTACACCGTTGATCTTTCAACGGGAGAGGTTGATACCCTTTGCACGCGCTCACTTCCTTCTCTTGCAGGTAACGAAGCAGAAGGATTAACAGTTTACCCCATGGCAGACGGCTCTTTTGTCCACGTTCTCGACTATGATAAAACAGTCGGCGTTTATATAAGACACTATAAAATAGTTGAAGATTGACACAATAAGTTTTAAAAGTGTGTAAATAGAAATATTAAATCAGCGGATTCAGAGCAAAAAATGTTCTGAATCCGCTTTTCGTTTGTTTTGTGATTTTGCGTTGTTGAGGATGTTATTGCATAAATATTATTGTTAATTTAATCATTTTGCGGAAAATGATTAAATTAAAGGTTGATAAAGATAAATATAAAGGATATAATGTAACTGTATCAAAATAATAATAATTATGATGAAATTAAATTAGGTGAATCTCTATGAGAGAATACAGTTACAATAAAAAATGGGAGCAACTTCTCACTCCTGAAACAGTTGCTATGCTTTCTGCGATTCATGAGTTTAAAGGTGAGCAAAACTTATTTGTTGAAGCCGAAAGCAATACACTCACCCAATTGGTTGAGGTTGCAAAGATTCAAAGTACAGAAGCATCCAATAAAATTGAAGGTGTCTTCACATCAGATGAACGACTTAAAATACTCGTATTCAACAAGACAACTCCTAAATCACGTAATGAGCAAGAAATAGCCGGTTACCGTGATGTGTTGGCAATTATTCATGATAGTTATGAGTATATTCCCGTAAAGCCTTCAATAATATTGCAACTGCATCGTGATTTATATAAATTCAGCGGCAAATCTATCGGAGGTAATTACAAGAACTCTGATAACGTCATAGCAGAGGAAGATGAATCAGGTAATAAATTCGTCAGGTTTCAGCCTGTTTCTGCTTGGGAAACACCGCAATCGATCGAAGCGATTTGTTCAGCCTTTGATGAAGCGGTTAATCGGGAAAATGCTAATCCTCTTCTTATAATTCCTATGTTTATTCTTGACTTCCTTTGCATACATCCCTTTAATGACGGCAACGGAAGAATGAGCAGATTGCTGACATTACTTCTCCTTTATCGTTCGGGATATATGGTTGGTAAATATATAAGCATTGAAAAACTAATTGAAAATACAAAAGAAACATATTATGAAGCACTTCAAAACAGTTCACAAGGTTGGCACGAAGGCGAAAATGATTATTCGCACTTCGTTAAATATATGTTAGGAATTATACTTTCTGCATATCGGGATTTTTCTGCACGAGTGAAAGTTTTAACTTCCAATAACTTATCTAAACCCGAAAAAATTAGAGAAGTAATCAAAGAGTCTCTCGGTAAGATTACGAAAACAGAAATTATGGAAAAATGCCCGACTATAAGTCAGGTAACAGTTCAAAGAACTCTCAACGACTTACTAAAAAACGGTGAAATTATAAAAATCGGCGGCGGACGCTACACCTCTTATATTTGGAATAGGGAGAAAGAATAATGATTACAGGTGAACTTAAAAATAAAATAGATAGCTTATATAGTTCACAACGGCTTGATGAAAGACCTTTCAGTTTTGCAAGAATCACCATTTACAGATAAAGGTAGTGTTGTTGAAATATTTACTGATTTGTCCGTATGGATGGGAATACGTAACATTATCGAAAAAATAAATTTGAATGCTGTAGTGTGAATTTCAACCAACAAAAAACTTCTTGAACCGCGATTGGTTCAAGAAGTTTTTTTGGCTTTTGATGTTATCGAAAATTAAACGTTAAATCTGAATAAAACTATATCTCCGTCCTGCATTACGTATTCCTTGCCTTCGGAGCGGACGAGGCCTTTTTCCTTTGCGACCTGCATTGAGCCGCAGTCCATAAGAACATCGAAGGAAACGACCTCGGCACGAATGAAGCCTCTTTCAAAGTCGGAGTGGATTTTACCTGCCGCTTGCGGTGCTTTTGTTCCTTTTTTTATAGTCCAGGCTCTTACCTCGGGCTGACCTGCGGTGAGGTAGCTCATAAGACCCAAAAGGTCATAGCTTCTTTCAATAAGAAGGTCAAGACCGCCTGTTTCGATACCGAGCTCGGAAAGGAACATTTCCTTTTCTTCCTTGTCAAGCTCTGCAATCTGCGCTTCAAGCTCGGCGCAAATGGGAAGCACCTGACTGCCTTCTTCTGCCGCTAATGCCTTAACGGCGTTGTAACGTTCGTTTGTGTCAATGTTTGATGAAAAATCTTCTTCGCTCATATTGCAGGCGTAGATAACAGGCTTTGATGTGAGAAGGTCAACGGTATCCAAAACTTCTTTTTCATCGTCTGTAAGCTCAACTGCTCTTGCACAAATTCCGTTGTCGAGGGCTTCTCTGACTTTTTCGAGAACTGCAAGCTCAGCGGCGAGGGATTTATCACCCTTCATTGCCTTTGTTGTTCTGTCAATTCGTCTTTGGAGTATTTCGGCATCTGAAAGAATAAGCTCAAGGTTGATTGTTTCGATATCTCTCTGAGGGTCAACGGAGCCGTCAACGTGCATAATATCGTCATTATCAAAGCAACGGACAACGTGGATAATTGCATCTACCTCACGGATGTGAGAAAGGAACTTGTTGCCCAATCCTTCGCCCTTTGATGCGCCTTTAACAAGACCTGCTATATCAACAAATTCAATAGTTGCAGGTGTAACCTTAACAGGGTTATACATTTCACAGAGAGCATCAAGGCGTTTATCGGGAACGGCAACAACGCCGATATTGGGTTCAATCGTGCAGAACGCGTAGTTTGCCGCCTGAGCACCGGCGTTTGTAAGTGCGTTGAAAAGCGTGCTTTTGCCTACATTTGGTAATCCGACTATACCGAGTTTCATATATTAACTTCCTTTTATCTGAATTTCATTTAAACATTTTAACACAATATAAAATGTATTTCAATATTTATAAACATAAATATTCCTTTGTATAGGCTGATTTTTCCAAGGGATAATAATTTTGAGGTGATAGTTTGGAATTCAGAACCGATCTTGCTCTTGAGCGCAAGGAAATGATAAAAAAAGAAATCCCCGGTGTGGATATCAAGAAAAGCGAGAATGACGAATGTAAAACTACGGTAATAAAAATAACCGAGGAATCTGCGGCAAAGCAGTTGGGAAAGGCGATAGGTAAATATATCACTCTTGAAATGAACGCTTTTTCCGATGAAGCCGCCGTTTCCGACGGCAGATTAAATTCTCTCGTTAAAAGCATAAAGGAGCTTTTGCCGAAAGGTGATGGAACGGTGCTTGTAGCGGGGGTTGGAAACGAGGATATAACCTCCGATGCTTTGGGACCTATGACGGCATCATATGTATTTGCTACCCGTCACATTGATGACAGCTTGCAAAAGGCGGCAGGCTTTAACGAGAAATTGCGACCTGTTGCCGCAGTTTCAACAGGAGTTTTGGGGAAAACAGGCATAGAATCCTCTGAATATATAAAGAGCATTTGCGAAGCAATAAATCCGGAATGCGTTATAACCGTGGATGCCCTTGCGGCAGGAAGTATTGCGCGGCTCGGAACTACCGTGCAGATGTCGGATACGGGTATCGCCCCCGGTTCGGGAATAGGAAATACAAGAAAACGTATTGATGAAAGCTTTATCGGTATTCCCGTTATTGCCATAGGCGTACCAACGGTTGTGGATGCAACCGCTTTGGCGGCGGAGCTTTCCGGAGTAAGAGCGGAAGAAATGCCGGGAGCTGAAACAGGCAAAGGGGCGGGACTGATAGTTGCCCCGAAGGATATCGACCTTTTGATAAAAAATGCTTCATATCTCTTAGCACTTGCAATAAACTGCGCCCTGCAACCAACTCTTACGGCGAAGGAGCTTTATGCGTTGATGTGATTTTAAGGTCTACCCGATTAAAAAAACACATAGTATAAATAAGAGGCGGTGATGTTAAGATGAAAAGAAAGTCAAATTTTTTGCCGAATACCCTCTGCCTTCTTCTTTGCGGTTGCCTTGTTACGGGTGCGGTGTTCGGAAGCGGTTTTTTCAGTTCGGCTTTTATGAATATGTGGGAAGGATATTTTGCAATTAAAAATGAGCTTACAGGTGAAATAACTCAGGCAAGCAGTTATTCCGTTGCGGAAAGCGAGCAGTTTTCTCCCGTAGGCTTCGGTGGGGGATATAAAACCGTTTCTTTAACGGATACACCCGACGATATTCTTAAATTGATGACTGAGGCGGAGAAAATGTATGCAGGCTTTACTGAAACGGGAACGATAAAAGAAGAACAATACTGTACCTCTACCACAGGGAACACCTACGGAATTGTAGATGTAAACAATAAAGCAGGGGGAACCTTTGATATTAAAAAAATGCTCAACACAGCTCCCTCTTACGGCGAAATAACAAAGGATGAGCCGTATATTCTTATTTACCATACCCACACCACGGAAGGGTACGAGCTTCTCGATAAAGGCTGGTATTCCGATGATTATAACTCCCGAACAAAAGAAAGCGCGAAAAATATGGTCAGAGTGGGCGACGCCCTTGCAGAGGCGCTGGAGGCGGCAGGGTATAATGTAATTCACGATACAACCGTTTACGATACTGCATACACGGGAGCTTATGACCGCTCAAGAAAGGCTGTGGAAAAATATCTTGAAGAATACCCTTCAATTGTACTTACCCTTGATGTTCACAGAGATGCAATTCATTACGACGGCAATGTTAAAGGCAAGCCTACCGCCGTTATAAACGGCAAAAAAGCCGCTCAGGTTATGATTATAACAGGCTGTGAAGGGTCGGGAATAGAGAATTTCCCCGATTGGCAAGAAAACTTTATTTTTGCGGTTCACCTGCAAAATGCTGTTGAGGAACGGTTCGAGGGTCTGATGCGCCCCGTGTTTTTTTGCCACAGAAAATATAATATGGATGTTACGCCCTGTTCGCTTCTTCTTGAATTCGGTACGGATGCCAATACTTTAGAGGAAGCGGTATATTCCGGAACTCTTGTGGGAACGGCACTGGGCGCGATGTTGGATAAAGGTTAAGAGATGCGAGTTGGTGCTGATAGCAAGCTGAAAAAAGGTGGTGCTTTTTTGAACGAATTTAATAAGCTTTTTAATACTTTTACTGTTGCGGCGGTGGTGGTTATGCTTATTACCACAGTTGTTGCGGCGAGCATTACTGTCATAAACAGAGGGGACAGTAATATATTTTCGGCAACTTCAGGCAAAAAACAGGTAGAGATTACCGAAATTTGTGTTACCAAATTATGAAAAAGGCTAAATTTTTGTAAAATTCTTAAAATTCTATTGAAAAAAGGTTCGGCTTATTGTAGAATAAAACCAAATAAAACTACCGTGCGACACACTAAGCGGTAGTTGTATTCAGGAGATGAAACTATTGGTAAAACTTAACACACGCTATCTTGAGGGCTTTGTTAATGAAACAGATGTCCAAGGTATTGCTCCCGAGGTAACGGCGGCTGTTGAACTTCTCAATTCCCGTACGGGTGCAGGCAACGATTTTCTCGGTTGGCTTGACTTACCTGTTGACTACGACAAAGAAGAATTCGCACGCATAAAAAAAGCCGCTCAGAAGATTCGGTCTGACAGTGATGTTCTCGTTGTTATCGGTATCGGCGGTTCATACTTGGGCGCGAGAGCGGCTATTGAATTTTGTAAATCTCAAAACAGAAATTTGCTTGAAAAGCCTCAGATTATTTTTGCGGGTAATACACTTTCTTCTTCTGCTCTTGCAGAAGCGGTTGCTCTTTGTGAGGGCAAGGATTTTTCGGTAAACGTTATTTCAAAATCAGGTACCACTACCGAGCCTACAATTGCATTCCGTGTTTTTAAAGAGCTTCTTGAAAACAAATACGGAAAAGAAGATGCGGCAAAGAGAATTTATGCTACCACCGATAAGGCGCGCGGAACACTTAAGGAGCTTTCCGATCGCGAAGGTTACGAAACCTTTGTTATTCCCGATGATGTGGGCGGCAGGTATTCGGTTCTCACGGCAGTCGGTCTTCTTCCTATTGCTGTTGCAGGTATTGATATTGACACTATGATGAAAGGCGCGGCTGATGCCCGCGAAGCTTTAAAAGACGGCGATGTTTATACAAACGACTGTTATAAATACGCCGCTATGAGAAACATTCTTTACCGTAAAGGTAAATCCGTAGAAATGATGATTTCCTACGAGCCTGACTACACTATGATGAATGAGTGGTTCAAGCAGCTTTACGGTGAAAGCGAAGGTAAAAACGGTAAGGGTCTTTATCCCTCATCCGCTGTTTTCTCAACCGATCTCCATTCTCTCGGTCAGTATGTGCAAGAGGGTGAGAGGGTGATGTTTGAAACAGTAGTCACTTTCGATAAACCTAAAAAAGAGCTTATAATCGGTCTCGATCCCGAAAACGGTGACGGCTTTAACTTCGTAGCGGGAAAGAGTGTTGACTATGTCAACAAAAAAGCTTTCCTCGGCACGATTCTTGCCCATACCGACGGTAAGGTTCCGAATATGATTCTTGAAGTCGGCGAAATGAATGAGTACGATTTCGGCTATCTTGTATACTTCCTCGAAAAGGCTTGTGCCGTATCGGGTTATATTCTCGGAATAAACCCCTTCGATCAGCCGGGTGTTGAAAGCTACAAGAAAAATATGTTCGCTCTTCTCGGAAAGCCCGGTTATGAGGAGCATAAAAAAGCCCTTGAGGCAAGGCTTTAAGGCAATGCGAGGTAACTCGCGTACTTAAAATTCAGGAAAATTCGCCCCATTCGGGGTGAGAAATAAACAACGGAGGTAAACACTTATGGTATCACTTATTATTGGCAACAAAGGTTCCGGCAAAACAAAAAAGCTTATCGCTCTTATCAACGAGGCTGTTGAAAAATCAAACGGAACAGTCGTTTGCATTGAAAAATCCCCGTTACTTACTTATGAGGTAACCCACAAAGCAAGACTTATCGAAACAGAGCGTTTCGGTGTTGAAGGCTGCGACGCTTTCTACGGTATGATTTGCGGCGTCATTGCTCAGGATCACGACATCACTGAGATTTTCGTTGACGCAACCTTCAAAATCGTAGGCAGAGATTATGATGAATTTGCAGCTCTTATAAAGAAAATCAGCAAGGTTTCCGAGGAGAACGAAATCGACATTGTCTTCACCGTATCCGAAGATGAGGATAAGCTCCCCGAAGCACTCTTTGAAGTCGCTCAGAAAATCTGAATTTCAAATTTCCTCCTTGTCAAAAACAGGGAGGATTTTTTTGTTTTTGTATTGACAAAACAGTTTTTAGATAATATAATATTCGGGTATGTTGAGAGGTATTGTATATGATTATCGAACTTGAATCCGTTTTTAATACGGAGGGGCTTAAGGTTCCTTTTTCTTATGAGCTTTCACTTGCAGAGCTGGAGTTTTCGGGTTGTACACCAATTACAACGCCCGTTAAGGTCAGTGGCTCAGTTGAGAATAAAGCAGGTATCGTTAATCTTAAAGCAACCGCCGAGCTGGTTTACGAGGCTCCTTGTGACCGTTGCGCCGAGAATGTAATTTCGCAATTCGCATTCCCTATTGAGCACACTCTCGTTGTTGCCCTTGAAAGCGGCAACAGTGACGATTTCCTCGAGGTGCCCAATATGAGGCTTAATCTTGACGAGCTTGTTGAGGAGGATGTCATTCTCGCTCTTCCCGGCAAGTACCTTTGTAACAGTGAGTGTAAGGGTCTTTGCCCCACATGCGGTAAGAACCTTAACGAAGCCCAATGTGACTGTAAAGCGCCTATCGATCCTCGAATGGCGGTTCTTTTGCAGTTGTTGGAAGACGAGTGAAAAATTAAAATTCATATAGGAGGTAGTACTCATGGCAGTACCTAAGAGAAGAGTTTCCAAAGCAAGACGTGACAAGAGAAGATCCAATGTTTGGAAAATGGATGCAGCTGCACTTGTAAAGTGCCCTAAGTGCGGTGAATACAAAAGACCCCACAGAGTTTGCACAGCTTGCGGCTACTACAACGGCAAACAGGTTGTAGTTGTTGAGGAATAATCCGAAATAGTTTGAGTTCTTTATTTGGGCGGTGAGAATAAAAATCTCCCCGCCCTATTGGACTATAATTTATAGGTGATAAAGGCGGTGTTTTTTTGAGCGTTAAAATTCAAAGCGTGCTTGAAGGCTCTTATGCCGAAAAAGCAGGCGTAAAAGCAGGAGATGAGCTTTTAAAAATCAATTCCCGCGAGATATTTGATGTTCTTGATTACCGCTTTTTTATTCAAGGCAAAAAGCTGTCTCTCACCCTTTCAAGGGCAGGGGAAGAGCTCACTGCCAATATCCGCAAAAGTGATAAGTTTGCCGATATAGGGCTTGAATTTCCCACGTATCTTATGGATAAGCAGCATTCCTGCAAAAACAAATGCATTTTTTGTTTTGTGGACCAGATGCCGAAAGGTATGCGTGATACACTTTATTTTAAGGATGATGATTCAAGGCTTTCTTTTTTATTCGGCAACTATATAACGTTAACGGGGCTTTGCGAAAGAGAAGCGGAACGCATTATAAATATGCATATTTCTCCCGTAAATATTTCCGTTCACACAATGAACCCGAAGCTCCGTGTTGAGATGATGAAAAATCCCCACGCAGGTGAGAGCCTTAAAATTCTGGACAGGTTCTCGGAAAACGGAATAGAAATGAATACTCAGCTTGTGCTTTGCCCCGGAATTAACGACGGTGACGAGCTCCGTTTTTCCCTTGAGGAGCTTTCAAAGCTTTCACCGAGTGTTAAAAGTATAGCCGCCGTGCCTGTGGGCATTACAAAATTTCGAGACGGTCTTTATCCTTTAAGAACCTATACAAAAAAAGAAGCCTCGGAGGTTATAGATATTATAGATGAGTTTAACGCGCATTTTTCTTATTATAACGGCGGTAAAATTTTAGCGTATGCTTCAGATGAATTTTACCTTATAGCTGAGAGGCCGCTTCCCGGTGCCGAGTATTACGGTGAGTTTTCTCAGCTTGATAACGGAGTCGGTATGTGCGCTCTTTTAAAAGAAGAGTTTTTTGAAGCACTTGAAACGGAAAATGCACAAGATGTCAGTCGAACGCTTACGGTTGTAACGGGTGTTGCGGCGTATTCTCTTATATCCTCCCTTGCTCAGGCGGCAGAAGAAAAATTCAGTGGTCTTAAAATTAACGTTATAAAAATAAAAAATGACTTTTTCGGTGATACTGTTACCGTGGCGGGGCTTTTGACCGGAGCGGATATTATGAACCGATTGAAATCGGCGGAGCTCGGTGATGAGGTTCTCATTCCCCGTGTTTCTCTCAGGAGTGAAGGGGACAAATTTCTTGATGATGTTACTCTCGAAGAGCTTTCTCTTTTTCTCGGCAAACCCGTTGTTCCCGTGCCAAACGACGGCAGGGAGCTTTTAAACAGATTTTTAGGAGGTGCTTAATATGGCAAGACCTGTTGTTGCTATTGTAGGCAGACCCAACGTGGGCAAGTCAACGCTTTTTAATAAGCTTACAGGCACAAGACTTGCAATTGTTGATAATACTCCGGGTGTTACCCGTGACCGTCTTTTCGGTGATTGCGAATGGCTCGGTCATAATATGATGCTTGTTGATACAGGCGGTATCGAGCCGTATTCAAACGATATAATCCTTTCTCAGATGCGCCGTCAGGCTCAGCTTGCCATTGACAGCGCCAATGTTATAATCCTTGTAACCGACGTTCGCGACGGTGTTGTTGCAACAGATGAAGAGGTTGCTTCAATGCTTCAAAAAAGCGGCAAACCAATCGTTCTTGCTGTTAATAAATGCGATTCCTTAGGCGCACCGCCACCGGAGCTTTATGAGTTTTATAATCTCGGTCTCGGTGACCCCATTCCCGTTTCCTCCGTTCACGGTCACGGTACGGGTGATCTTCTTGATGAGGTTCTCAAGCATCTGCCCGAGGAATATTTAGCGGAAGCAGAGGATGAAGATGATTATATAAAGGTTGCCGTTATCGGCAAGCCTAATGTAGGTAAATCCTCGCTGGTTAATAAAATTATCGGTGAAGACAGAATGATAGTTTCCAATATTGCAGGCACCACACGTGATGCAACCGATAGCTTTGTTGAAAATAATTACGGTAAGTTTATGTTTATTGATACCGCAGGACTTCGCCGCAAATCAAAGGTTGAAGATGCCGTTGAAAAATACAGCGTTCTCAGAACGGATATGGCGGTTGAAAGAGCCGATGTATGCGTTATTATGATAGATGCTCTTGAAGGCTTCACCGAGCAGGACAGTAAGGTTGCAGGCAGAGCCCTGGAGCAGGGAAAAGGCTGCATTATCGCGGTAAATAAATGGGATGCCTATGAAAAAGACGGCAAAACAATGGATTCATACCGCAAACAGCTTATGAAGGATTTTTCATTTATGTCCTTTGCGCCAATCATCTTTATTTCCGCAAAAACAGGTCAGCGACTTGACAGACTTTATGAGCTTATAAAATTCGTTGACACTCAAAATGCAATGCGTATAAAAACAGGTCAGCTCAATGAGATTCTTGCCGCGGCAACTCTCAGGGTTCAGCCGCCTACCGATAAGGGCAAACGCCTTAAAATTTATTATATGACTCAGGCATCCACAAGACCGCCGACGTTCGTGTGTTTTGTAAACAACGCAGAGTTGTTTCATTACAGCTATCAACGCTATTTGGAAAATCAGATCAGAGAGGTTTACGGACTTGAAGGTACCCCTGTAAGATTTGTTATTCGTGAGCGTGACGATAAAAGTAAACACTAATATAAACCGCCTTTCATCATATGACGAAAGGCGGTTTTTTCAGTTATTGAAAAAGTGCTTATCCAAAATTTCTGCTGCTGTAATAACAAATCTCACGCAAGGTCGGGTTTTGTAATACTCGGGGGTTCTTGCTTGGGAAACAGGGGAGGATTTCCCGATTGTTCCCAAAAGCTCGCGGCATATGTATGTTGAATGAGCTTGTTTAAACTCTTCGGCAAGCTCCTGAATGAGCTTATAGTGAGCATCTTTCTTTGCTTTGTCGTCTGTATCGGTATAGCCTGCGAGAAGCCCTGCTACCATAAACATACCCGTAACTGCACCGCAAACCTCACGAAGCCTTCCCATACCTCCGCCGAAAGAAGATGAGAGCTTGAGAGCGGTTTCGCTGTTTAATCCGCAATCTTCAGAGAATGCGCCGACAATCGCCTGAGAGCAATTGCAGCCTGATGAAAAGAGCTCAGCGGCTTTTTCCGAATGATTTTTCATAATGATTTAAACCACCTTTTTAGAAGCTGTTAAGGTGATGCGATTTATTCACACCACCTTAACAAGATATCACAGTTTATAAATTGTTGCAAGATTATGATTTCTGAATATTTAACAAAAATCATTAAATTGAGTGTTCATCAGAGGTATCCCGGGCAGGGTTGGGGTCATCACCGTCCCGAAAGAATTCAAGCGGACGGTCTTCCATATACGGCGGTGTACCTTGAGCAATAGCAGGAAAATCATTTGCGGTATTTGATGTGGGCTGAATGTTATAGGTGCCGTAGGTGTTTACCATTTCCTCACAGGTTTCGGGGCACGACCGAAAGGGTGTAGCGGGAATTTCAAGAGGAACACTGAAATTTGCACGCTTTTCATTATCGTTTACAGCACTGTTTTCCGCCTTTTTCTCATTATCGGTACTAAAATGTTTTTTCATAATAATATTCCTTTCTCTTTTTTTACACAAAAAGATTTCCCCAAAGAAGGTGTAAAATGCTAAAAAAAAGAAAAAAGCTCCTGAATTTGTGTTTTTTTGCTGTGTTTCAACCCTATTATTACGGTCACAATACACCAATCGTTCAACGGATTTTGATGAAATGACTTAGTATCAGTTTTTTAATCATTTATCAGTTGAATAACGGTTTTTTTATTAAGTTGTCTTATTGACAATAACGGGGAAAAAATAATGGTTAAGAATAAAATTATTATAGGAAGAATCACTTCTACCATATCAATGTACCTAAATGCTTCACTTATTTCACCGAATAAAATATACATAATTAAGGATGATATTATAAAAGAAAGTAAGATTCCTATTGCTGCAACAGTAGCCGCTCTGAATATGAGCATTCTTTCAAAACCGTCAACTGCCGCTTTGGGACTTACAAGACTCATTTTGCCCCCAAAAGAAAACACCCAACCATAAAAAGTAGGACTCAAGCTAACAGTTACCGTTGCAGAGAAGTGTTTGTTATCAATCTGCGTAGTCTGAACCTTTTCTCCTAACCTATCAACAATGTGCTTCATAAGTTCATTAGCACACAAAAGCTCAACTTCACATTCTTCTCCGTCATACATTGAAAATATTTGTTTGAAGTAATCTTCAATATTAAAATCTTTAGGTTTTCTCATTGCGACATGGTCTGTGACCGTAAGGTTTTTCATTCGGTCAATACGAAACTTAACTATTTTGTTAT
>CAZCQI010000033.1:0-14683 GCA_964500795.1 uncultured Eubacteriales bacterium | reverse complement strand
GCTTTGCTTTTGGGTCTTGTGTTTATATCCGGTTATTCAAAAAGGTTCACAAAGCCTCTTATTGAAATGAGCAGGGTTACGGCCCGACTTGCAAATCTTGATTTTTCCGAAAAATGTAATGTAACCCGCAATGATGAAATAGGTGCGCTTGCAGATAATATAAACTCCGTTTCCGATTCACTGAATAACGCTCTTTCGGAGCTTCGTGAAAAGAATACTCAGCTTATGGAGGATATCGAAAAAGAGCGCAGAATCGAGAAAATGCGTTCTGACTTTATTTCCTCCGCTTCTCACGAGCTGAAAACCCCAATTGCCGTTATAAGAGGCTATGCAGAGGGTCTTAAAATGAATATCGACAGGGAAAACGACAGCGCGGCAGAATATTGCGATATTATTATGCACGAAGCGGACAGAATGAACGTGCTTGTACTCAATATGCTTGAGCAGTCCCTATATTCATCGGGAGCAAAAAGTCCCGATATGAAGGAGTTTTCCGTCAACAGGTTTATAGAAGCTTTTTTAAAGACTGCCGCTCCTATTTTTGAGGAAAAAGGTGTCAATGCGGTTTATGAAAAAGCCGAGGATTTACAGGCTTTTGCAGATGAAAGTCAAATGACAACGGTGCTTTCAAATATTGTTCTTAACGCTTGCAGCCATGCATCGGGTGAAAAGCTTATAAAAATAACTGCCGAAAAGAATGACAGCGAAATAAAAATAAGTGTATTTAACACGGGAAGCCGCGTTGACGATAAAGATAAGGAAGGAATTTTTACTGCTTTTTACAGGGCAGATAAGGCTCATTCCAGGGCGGAGGGCAGATTCGGTCTGGGACTTGCCATAGTAAAATCAATAACAGATAATCACAACTGCAAATGCGGTTTTGAAAACAAAGAAGACGGGATAACCTTCTGGTTTACAATGCCGTCAAAGAAAACAACGGAAGGACTTTTAAATGAAAATTAATTTTGTTATTCCCTGCCTTTTGGGTGTTGAGGGACTTATTGCTGATGAGCTTCGCTTTTTAGGTGCTGAAAATGTAAATGCCGAAAACGGCAGAGTGCTTTTTTCGGGTGATGAAAATATGCTGGCGCGAGTTAATATTTGCTCCCATTTTGCGGAAAGAGTGCAGATTCTTATGGGCTCCTTCACGGCTAAAACCTTTGAGGAGCTTTTTCAGGGTGTCAAAGCTCTCCCGTGGGAGGAATGGATAGGTAAGGAGGATGCATTCCCCGTAAAGGGTTATTCGCTTAAATCAACACTTTTCAGTGTCAGCGATTGCCAGTCCATTATAAAAAAAGCGGTTGTTGAAAGGCTTAAATCAAAATACGGCATTTCGTGGTTTAATGAAACGGGTCCCGTTCATCAGATACAGTTTTCAATTATGAACGATAAGGTAACCCTTCTTATTGATACTACGGGTGCGGGGCTTCATAAGAGAGGCTACCGTTTACAGCAGAACGGCGCTCCCATAAAGGAAACGCTTGCGGCATCAATTTGCGCTCTTGCAAAGCTTCGCCATTATCACACACTTTATGACCCTATGTGCGGTAGCGGAACGCTTCTTATTGAGGGAGCTCTCTACGCTCATAATATCGCTCCGGGTCTCAACCGCCATTTCGCGGCTGAAAGATTCGATGTTCTACCGAAAAATATATGGAAAGAAGAAAAAGAACGGGCAATAAGCCTTGAAAAGGTAGATACGGATTTTGTAGGCTACGGCTCGGATATAGATGCAGAGGCTATAAAAATTGCAACGGAAAATGCATCAAGATTGCCAATCGGCAAAAAGCTTAACTTTGAAAAACGGGATATCAAGGATTTTAAAAAATACAGCGAGAGGGGAACGGTTATTTGTAACCCGCCATACGGCGAAAGGCTTCTGGATATAAAGGATGCTCAGGAAATTTACAGGCAAATGGGCAAAGTATTTGACAGAACTCACGGTTGGAGTTATTATATAATCACGCCTGATGAAGAGTTTGAGCAATGCTTCGGAAGAAAAGCCGATAAATCGCGAAAGCTCTACAACGGTATGATCAAATGCAGATTAAATATGTATTTTAAATAAAGGAGAAAGTATGAAACATCTTTTTATTGTTAACCCCGTATGCGGGAAAGGAATTTCTGTTGAGCGTTGCTCAGACGGTATTATTGAGGCAATGAAAGCGGCAGATATAACCGATTATGAAATTCATATAACTACCGGTCCGAGAGACGGTTATGAATATACAAAAAAGGAGGTTGACAAGGGCGAGCCCATAAGAGTTTATGCTTGCGGCGGCGACGGTACTCTTTACGAGGTTGTAAACGCCTGCGCCTGTAAGAAAAACGCTCAGGTTGCGGCGTACCCTTTAGGAAGCGGAAATGACTTCATAAGGATTTTCGGTGATAAAAAGAGTTTAAGAAACGTTGCAGACCATGTTAACGGAACACCCATGGAGTTTGACCTTATCAAATGCGGTGAGCAGTATGCCATAAATCAATGCTCAATGGGTCTTGATGCCGAGGTTTGCGCAAGACAGGCATACTTTAAAAAGCTCCCGCTCCTTTCGGGCGAGGCGGCATATACCCTATCACTTCTCTATTGCTTTATCGGCAAAATGAAAAGCAGATTTACGGTTACAATAGATGATGAAGAGCCTTTTACAAGCGATGTTCTTTTTGCTTTTTGCGGTAATTCACGTTGGTACGGCGGAGGATATATGGCAGGACCCAAAGCACTTACATACGACGGGCTGCTTGATTTCGTTGTAGTTAAAAAGGATTGCACAAGATTAAAGCTTTTAAGTCTTATAAAGCCTTATAAAAACGGTCAGCACCTTGATTGGGAAAGAACAGTATTCAAGCGCGGTAAAAAAATGACCGTAAAAAGCGCAAAGCCTGCGGCTGTAAATGTTGACGGCGAATGTGAATATGTTACGGAAAGCACCTTTGAAATTGTAGAAAAAGGCATAACCTTTGTTGTTCCCGCATGCTCCGATTTTATGGAGAGGGTAAAGAATAATAACGTATAAAACAAAGAACACCGTTTTGCTTTGGCGAACGGTGTTCTTGATAGATTTTTTAAAGAAGTGGTTTTATGACATTTAAGGATATATTAAATGATAAATTTATTTTACTTGACGGTGGCTTTGGGACGGAGCTTATAAAAAAAGGACTTCGCCCGGATGAGGATACAGCTTCTGCCGTGTTCGATCATCCCGAGTGGGTAAAGGATATTCACCGTTCATATATTGAGGCAGGCAGTAATATTATTTTTGCCGATACCTTCGGCGCAAACGCCTTTAAAATGAAAGGTTCGCGTCACACCGTTGAAGAAACGCTCAATAAGGCAATACACCTTGCAAAAGAGGCGGCAAAGGGGAGCGATACTCTTGTTGCTCTCGATATGAGTACTACGGGAAAGCTCCTTGCGCCTGCAGGGGAGCTGACCTTCGAAAGTGCTTACGAAGCCTTTAAAGAGGCGGCAGTTTGCGGTGAGAAAGCGGGAGCTGACCTTATTTGTCTTGAAACGTTTACAGATTTAAGAGAGGCGAGAATCGCCCTTTTAGCCGCCAAAGAAAATACGGATTTACCCGTTACCGTTTCCCTTTCTTTTGATGAAAAGGGCCAAACCATGAACGGCAGTACTCCTGCGGCAGTTGCGGTAACTCTTGTTGCCGCAGGTGCAGATGCAGTAGGTCTCAACTGCTCCTTGGGACCCGACAAATTAGGCGGAGTAGTTGAAGAATTTTTAAAATATTCTTCTGTTCCTGTTCTTGTTAAGCCCAACGCAGGTCTTCCCGATGTTGAAACGGGAAGTTATTCAATGGGCTCAGAGGAATTTGCCTCCCTTATGGCAGAATTTTATGAAAAAGGTGCTGTTCTTCTGGGCGGTTGCTGCGGAACAAGCCCCGAATATATAGCCGCACTGAAAAAGGAACTTCTTAAAACAGAGAAAAAGGAAAATATCAAAGTAATAAAGGGTGTTGTCTGCGGAGCTGCCGGCGCTGTAACTCTCAGCGAACCGCGTGTTATAGGAGAAAGGATAAATCCCACCGGTAAAAAGAAATTTAAAGCCGCTCTTGAAAACAACGATTTAGATTACATTTTAAATGAGGGGATTTCTCAGGTTGAAGCAGGTGCCGATATTCTTGACGTTAACGTGGGTCACAGCGAAATAGACGAAAAAGCTATGATGAAAAGTGTTGTGACCTCTTTACAAGGGTCATTGGGCTTGCCTCTACAGCTTGATTCAACATCTCCCGAAGTGCTTGAAGAAGCACTGAGAGTTTATACGGGTAAAGCAATTATAAATTCCGTAAACGGTGAAGAGAAATCGTTGAATACGGTTCTTCCTCTTGCTAAAAAGTACGGTGCGGCAATTGTTGGTCTGACTCTTGATGAAAACGGAATTCCCGAAACAGCAGATGAAAGGGTCGCAATTGCAGAAAAAATTATAAAAAGGGCAACTGAATGCGGTATCCCCAAAGAGGATATTATAATTGACTGCCTTACTATGACCGTAAGTGCAAAGCAATCCTCAGCAAAAACAACACTTTCCGCTATGCGCACGGTAAAAGAAAAATTCGGGGTAAAAACTACTTTGGGTGTTTCTAATATTTCTTTCGGACTTCCCTCAAGGGAGACGGTAAACACCGCATTTGTTACACTTGCACTTGAAAACGGTCTTGATTTACCTATAATGAATCCTAATACCCCTTCAATGATGGGTGCGGTAAGAGCCTTCAAGGTTTTAAAATCAATAGATAAAGGTTCAATTGATTATATTAACGCATTTTCTGATAAAAAAGATGTCCGTGAAGAGAGGAAAGAAATTACTTTAGGAGAGGTTATTGAAAAGGGACTTAAAAATCAGGCGGCAGAGCTTACGGAAAAAGCACTTCTTACAACCGACTCTCAGGAGCTTATAAACGGCGTTCTTATTCCTGCTCTCGATAAAGTCGGAGAAGGCTTTGAAAGCGGAAGGCTTTTTCTTCCTCAGCTCATACGCGCCGCAGATGCGGCAGGTGCTTGCTTTGAGGTTATTAAAGCAGAAATGAAAAAGAAAAATTCCTCTGCCGAAAGTAAAGGTAAAATCATTCTCGCTACCGTAAAAGGCGATGTTCACGATATCGGTAAAAATATCGTAAAAACCGTTCTCGAAAACTACGGATATGAAGTAATAGATTTAGGTAAGGATGTTGCCCCCGAGGCGGTAGTTGAAGCGCAGAAAAAGAATAATATAAAGCTTGTGGGTCTTTCAGCTTTAATGACAACGACTCTTCCTGCAATGGAGGAAACAGTAAAAGCCTTGAGGGATGCAGGCGCAGATTGTAAAATTATGGTAGGCGGTGCGGTGCTCACTCCCGAATACGCCGAAAAAATCGGTGCGGACTACTATGCAAAGGATGCCAAAATGAGCGCGGATATCGCTAAGGCAGTAATGTAAAAATTCAGCTTGATTTATTGTGAATTATGGCATATATACAAATCTTTTTAAAAGGAGTATAATGACAATATTAAAGAAAAAATAAAAAGGTTGTGATGTTTTGGAAAAAACTCTTAATAACGTGTCTGAGCAAAACCATGTAAAAAATAAGGAGTTTGGCTTCTATCTTGCGGCAGTATTCTTCTATACCATGATGACGGGAATTGTAGGCTCATACCGTCAGGATTATCTTGTTAACATTCTGCGTTTAACGGATAACCAGGTTTCTTTTTACAATTCTTTCCTGAGTATTGCGGGATTTCTTCTCAGCTTTGTTTACGCTATGGTTATTGATAACCGTAAGGTGGGTAAAAAAGGAAAGTTTGTTCCCATCATAAATGCTGTTGCAATTCCCATCGGTATTGTAACCGTGCTTATGTTTGTTTCTCCCAAGGGACTTTCAAGCACTCTTCTTATGATATATCTTCTTACCATAGGACTTCTTCACGGTGCATGCACAAACTTCGGTAACGCAATCAATCTTGTTTCCTTTGTAATGTCACCTAACAGCAAGGAGAGAGATAAGATTATCTCCTTTAAGAGTATATCAAGTGCTGTGGGTAACTCTGCGCCCCTTGTTGTAGTTCTTGTTATAGGTCTTTTTATTAAAGATAACAATGAGCTTCTTTATATTGTTTCTGCTGCTCTCATAAGCGTTGTAGGTACATTTATTACCCTTATGGGTATGCGCTATGTCAAGGAGAGAATTACATATAAAGAGGAGAAGAAAAATCCCCTTGCAGGCTTCGTTGATGTTATTAAAAATAAATATGCGTGGGTAATAATCATCAGCGAAACGCTTAAGAGTTTCCGCGGAATTGCAAACTATATGGGCGTTTTCCTTGCTGCAGCTCTTTTGGGAAGCTCAAGTAAATTCCTTCTTTTCGGCCTTCCTACGGGTATCGGCACTGCGGTAGGTATGCTGGTTATAAATTTCCTTCTCAAAAAATTCAATGCAAAACAGCTTTATATTGCTTCGGGTATTTACTCAATTATTGCAAATACAGTTGCATTTATAATCGGATATATATATTTCAAGAATCCTTCATCCGTTTTGCAGATTGCGTTTATTGCCTGCCTTTTCCTTATAGGCTTGCAGTTTGGTGCTTCAAACCTGCTTCCCTCAATGTTCCAGGCGGATGTTCTTGAAACTCTTGAGGTTCAGACTAAGGGCAAACGTCTTGATGCCGCTCTTCCCTTTGTTATCGGTATCGGTACAATGATAAGCGGAACTATTGCTTCGGGTCTTTCACCCAAGATTCTTTACGGCGAAAACTCTATTATTCAGTATGTTCAGCCTACGGATGCAGTTCCCGATCCTGAACAGAGCTTCCATACAAAGGTAATGATGCTGTTCTTCTACACAATATTCCACGGAATTATGATGTTCCTTGCAGGTGTTCCCTTCTTCTTCTATAAGCTGACGGGCAAAACAAAAGAAGATTATCATAATCAGGTTTTGGCACAGCGCGGACAATTGAACAAATAAACAGTAAGAGTCTGTAAAAAACGAAAGTTTTTTACAGACTCTTTTTAATGGGTTAGGGAAAATGTGCAGAATGAACAAATAAATAAGGATAATTAAATTTCTTCGTAAAGCACAAGCTCTGATGACATTGGGGAGGGAATGAAGATATTTATTCCATGTAAGCTCAGGTCTCTGCCCGAAATTTTGAAGGATTCACCGCTGTTATCCAGAGTAACTTTATATTCTTTTCCTAAAGCTGCACCCTTGATTTTAAGGGTGTAGCTCTTAATTTCAGGTGCGGCAAGAGAAAATACCGTTGCCGCCCCCTTCGATTTATCGGGCGAGGCGATTTCCAGAGCGCAAAAACCGTCTTCAATGCACTTTTTCGTTTCGGCAGTATGATGATAAATTTTTGATTCCGAAAGAAACGGTCTTATAAATTCTTTATAAACCGAAATACTGTGCTTTACAAAATCAGCCTGCACGGTATTTAATTCAGCTGAGGCAGGGGAGGTAACATTGATTGACATATGCCCTAACATACAGTTGCGCATTTGAGCTGAGAGATCACCGAAAATATGGCAGTTCATTCCTGCAAAAAGGCGGTCAACTCTCTCCGGAGGGAGAGACATTGTAAGTGAATTTGTGATAAGAACAGAGCGCGGCGCACATTGACAGTCGGAAACCCAGGTGTGGTTAAAGGCTTTCATTTGGTAAAGGTCACATCTTCCGCCACCGCCGGCGCAGTTTTCAAAAATAACATCGGGAAAACGTTTTTTGAGATTCAAATACATTTTTTGCACTGCATTAAAATGACGTAAAGTCACACATTCCGGTATACCGCTTCCCGTATTGCGGATATTAAAATAATCTCTGAAGGAAGTGTTATAGTCAACCCTTAATAAATCGAGCTTGTATTCGGTTATTATTCGCGCAAGCTCATTTTCTGCCCATTCAGCGGCTTCCCGAACAGTGAAATCAAGAAACCGTTCTGTCTTTTTTCCGAAAACATTACATGCTCTCCAATCCGGATGATTGTTATACACTTCGCTATATTTTCCGAGACTTTCTATATCGACCCATAAGCCGAATTTCAATCCCTGATGATGGCAGTAATCAACAATTTCTGTTATGCCTTCAGGATATCTTTCGGAATGAGGAATGTTAATACCGTTGAAGTCACCCCACTCTGCTTCGCGACTCGGAGGACATTCCCAGCCTGCATCGACAATAAATATTTCACCGCCCAATTCCTTAAACTGACGGATGAAAGCTTTGCTTGTTTCAACGCTCATATCGTGCTCTGCACCCATTCCGCACCCCACAAGTGCAGTTTTCGGGTCTGCTTCGGGTAAATTTAAAACGGATTTTCTTATGTGGGCATTCATATCATTGACCGCATCGTCCAAATCACCGTGGATGACGCATTGATGAACCTCGGGAGAAATAAATATTTCCTTAGGTCGCAGAATATACATGGGATTATGCCCGATAATTTCCGCCTTAAAGGAAAGATAAACATCATCTTTAACGCTTTGTGCGTTACAATCCACGCTGAAACGGCAACCGCCGCTCCAGCCTATTTGAGAAAACCACATTTTGCCGGTAAGATTATTGCGGATAAATATAAGGGGTTGACGGAAACGGTCTCTGTTGAAGCGGGTATCAATGCTTGTGGTAGCGCAATTTATGGGGTGCCAATTAAACTCACCCTCATTTCCCCACTGATCGCTGTCCAAATATCCTAAGGAGTAAATATTCTCAAAAGGAACCTTTTTAATATATTTTTGAAGGTTTATTTCCTCAAGTCCTCCGCCCAATACGGTGAGACGGCTGAGAGCCAGACACTCTTCTGAAAGATTTTCTATTTCAAGAAAACGGATAAAGGTTTGAGTACCGTCAAGAAGAGTATGCACCTTTATGCGAACAGGTTTGAAGGTGTTTTCAAGAACAAGCGTGGCTTTAATATATTTTTCTGTTCGCTCAGTGATAAAATCAACGAATTTGTTGCCGAAATCTACACTTTGACCGTCAATTTCAATATTAAAGGCAAAAGGCTCCGCAAAATCTCTCTCATCAAGCCTTGCAGGAAAGTTGGAAAGAACATTTAAAGGATATCCGGCATCGTTATATCCCGAAGAAACAAGGGCGCCGTTATATAGAGTCTCCTCATAAACAGCGTTTGCGCTCCTGTAGCAAAAAACCGGATTTTCTCCGGGCTGATAATATACATCAAAAAAAGTGTTAGAGTCGTTCATTTTATTGAACCTCCGTGTAATTCTCGAATTCCATATTGCTTATAAAAAGCTCTGAAAAAATACTGTCCGAGGATAAATCAACATACTCCGAATTTTGAATATACGGTGTAAGGTCATTTTTTTCCAAAGCGTATTTCACGGTTCCCAAAAGACTGCTGTTATTAAGTGCTGTGTATTTTTCCTTGCTTATGTTAGGTAAAAGGCCTGTTTTAACTGCGTTTTCTATACTGATTTTTGCAGAAAAGCCGCCCGACACGTAAATTTTATCAATGTTATCAAATGATATATCTTTTGTTTTAATAAGGGTAAGAATTGCGGAATAAACTGCTGATTTTGCAAGCTGATATTGACGGATATCTTTTTGAGTAACGTAAACCGTATCGGTAATTCGGTAACATTCACATTCCATATATCCCGTTTTGTCGATTATACCGTTTTCAACAAGCGAAGCTATAATATCAATAAGACCTGTTCCGCAAACGCCCTTTGCAGGTATTGCGCCGATAGTTTCAAACACAGGCTTTTGGTTTTTATCAAAGGAAAAAATATATATCGCACCGTCGGAAGCACTCATTCCGCAGGAGATATTCGTTCCCTCAAAGCAGGGACCTGCCGCCGCTGAAGTGCATATCAAAGAGTTTTCGGAATAAAGAACTATTTCCGCATTCGTTCCTAAATCAATCAGTAAATTATATTTGTTTTCAGAGGGTAAGCCCGTAAGATTTAATCCCGCCACAATATCGGCGCCTATAAAGGCGGAAATATTGGGGAGAGAATGAATTTCACAAACGCCTGCTAAGCCGAGAGCCTCTTCGTTGCTGCTTATTGCTTTAAGAAAAGCAGGTGTGTAGGGGGCTGTACCCATTCCCGAACAGTCAATGTTCCGGAACAGATGGAGCATTGTAGTGTTGCCTGCAGCATATAAGCTTAAAGCTTTTTGCACACCTGTTTCTGCTATCATACCGTTAATCTCATTTATCAAAACCTTGTTCAGCAACTCAGAGGAGTTTTTACTGCAATAATCAATTCGCGCCATAATATCTGCGCCGAAGCTGCGCTGAGGATTGGGGCGCGTTATTACCCTTATTATTTCGTTTCGGTCAAGAGAGACAAGAGCCAAAGCAAGAGTAGTTGTACCGATATCGAGAGCAAAGCACATATTATCGGAAAAATCGGTATTTTCCTCAGCTCCCGACTCGGATAAAATATTTTCTTTTTCAGAAAGGGTTACTGTTATGTCTGAGCGGATTTCATATCGGCAGGAAAGAACGGCTTCACCGTTTACCTTAACGGTGCATTTTTTGCATATTCCTTTGCCGCCGCAAGGATGATTATGAGTGATGCCCGCGGCTTTTAAAACATCACCGAGAATTTCACTGTCCTGCGCCGTTAAGACGCAATCTCCAACTGTTACTTTATACATTTTTTCTCTCCGTTATCTTTTAAAATGATTATATTATATTTTTTATGAACGGTCAATCACAGAAAATAAAAAGCAGATGCAATTCGTAAAATCACATCTGCTTTTTGATTATTCGTTTTTTGTTGAAGACCCTGTTTCTTTTTTGCGCTCAAATTTACGGTAGTTTACTTTTCCGATTTTTGTGGTTGGCAAAGCATCGGTAAATTCATATTCCTTAGGCTGGGCATTTTTTGCAATATTTTTTTTGCAAAAATCCGCAATTTCTTTTTCAATCTCGGCAGTACGCTGTATTCCGTTTTTAAGAACGATAACCGCCTTGGGAGCCTCTTGACGAACCTTGTCCTTAATGCCCACAACAACGCTTGAAGCAACATATTTGCATTTGTTTATTATGTTTTCAAGCTCTGTGGGGTAGATGTTATATCCGTTTGAAATAATCATTCGTTTGAGACGGGAGGTGAAATGGAGAATTCCGTTTTCAACATAGCCCAAGTCTCCTGTATGAAGCCACTGAATACCGTCGTCGTGAGTGCGGATGGCGTTTTCGGTTTCTTCCTTTTCATTAAGATAACCCAGCATTACTGTGGGACCGTTTACGCAAATTTCACCGATTTCACCGTCTGACAGCTCTTCGTTTGTTTCGGGGTTGCAAATTTTAAGAAGTGTATCGGGATTTGGTATTCCTATATTAGCGGTATCCTTGATATTATCACTTGTTGCGGTGAAAAATGCCGTAGCTTCAGAAAGACCGTAGCCTACCTGAATATGAGCATCCGAACCGCACGACTTAAAATAGTTGAGAACCTTTTCGCGCAAATCATCGCTTAAATAATCGCCGCCGCTGAGTATAACCTTGACGCTTTCAAGACTGTTGGGACCGAGACTTTTGTTATTGGTCATGGCCTTAAGCATTGTGGGTATTGCGGGGAGAAGATTCGGTTTTTTCTTTTTGACAGTTTCGTTGAGCTTTTTAACATCAATCTTTGGAATAACGATGCATTTTAAGCCTAAAGTCAACGGAACATGCACCGAAACGCAAAGACCGAAGCCGTGGAAAATGGGAAGTGCCGATAAAATTGAATTACCCGGTCTTGCTTCCCGGCAAACAGCATAGCATTGAGTGGCAAGAGCGTTAAAGCAAAGGTTTGAAAGAACAATGGCTTTGGATTTACCCGTGGTTCCTCCGCTGTAAATGATAACGGCAGGGTCATTTTTTGTTCTTTTAACGGTAGGCGTCGTGCCTGTAGCCGAGCCTAAAAAATCTTTCCATTTGATGGCTGACGGCTCATATCGGAGCTGCTTTCTGCTTTTAAGATTATAAGCAGTTTTGAGAAGAAGGTTCATACTGTTGCTGACTTCACAAACAATAATTTCCTCTGCACTTGTGTGTTTAACCTTGGCGTAAGATGCATCGGTAGTGAAAATTGTTGAAGAGTCAGTTGTTTTAAGTGCTTGCTCGATTTCTTCGGTATCGTTAAGCGGGTGGATAACATTGCATACTGCACCTATCTTGTTAATGGCATAAACAAGGAATATTGCTTCGGGAATATTGGGCATACAGATAGTTATACACTCGTTTTCAACAACACCCATTCTTTTAAGTGCTTTTGCAACGGCGTTAATTCGCGCATTAAGCTCTTTGTAGGTGATGTTTACATTGAAATATTCCATTGCAATATAATCAGGGTATCTTATTGCGGCTTCCTCAAACATATCGTAGATGGAGCCGCTGTGATAAATAAGATGCTCCGACATATTGCCGTAGTGTTGCAACCAGGGTTTTTTATTTTCGGGAATTTCTGAAAGGGTAATTGCGCTGATTTCTGATAAATTTTTACAAGCTATGCCCATTAAGGACCTCCGTTCAGCCTGAAAAGGCAGGTTTTGGGGTTTAACTATAATATTTAGGATAACTGTAAGTGATGATATAGTTTTTTTCCGACAAAGTCAAGTGAATTTGTATATAAATTTCTCGTTTTTGAAACATTAAACATCTGTTTAATATATTTGACCGAAACGGTGTGTTTAAGGACAGTTGCAAAATTCGATTTAGTATGATATATTTACATATAAGTACTGTAAGGTTTGGGAGAAAAACTTATGAAGAAATATGTTATTAAAATAATGAGTCTTTTTTTAGCAGTTATGCTTTTATGCTCTTGCGGCAGAAACGGCGACAATGAAGAAACAAAGTATGAGATATCCAATCAAACTACTCAAGAAGCATCTACGGATGATTCTGCTTACAGTGGTAACGTTCTGCAATCCGCGATTGTTTCCGCCGAAGAGAGTGAGGTCTCCTCTGCAGATAAAACTCCGGAAAAAGATTCGTCAACGCGCTCATCTTCCGACATAACAGCATCTGTAACAAATGCCGGAACAACAGCATCTGTAACAAATGCCGGAACAACAGGTAACAGCTTAGAGGGAACAACCGATGTGCAGGCAAACATGCTTTTTTCGGACAGTCCGGACAACAAATATATTAAGGCAGTTGTAAAAAAATACGGAGTGAAAGCCGAAAATCTTGCGGCGATTTATACGGACACCTCAAGCAACGCCAATACTGTTTTGGAGTTTGACGGCACAAAAGACGAAAACGGAAAGCTTATACGCACAAAAAATACTCTCATCGGGATTTATTCTGTTGACGATTCGGATATGAGCATTATTTGCGCAAGTCTTGATGAGGAAAAAACAGAACATTCAAAAACAAATACAGTGTTAGCCTTTTATATGGTAATTCAGTATATGTTGCCCGAATATGAGGATGAGCTTATGGGATAAGTTTTATTGGGATTCATGAAAAATTAAATCTGTTTCGGTTGACACTAAAAAATATATATGTTAAAATACTACCACTGTTGAGAAGATTCTTATTGCTTCTCAACTTAATATGCGGGGATGGCGGAACTGGCAGACGCGTATGATTCAGGTTCATATGAACGTAAGTTCTTGAGGGTTCAAGTCCCTTTTCCCGCACCAAAAAGGCATCCGATTGGATGTCTTTTTTGTTTTGTGTTACAGGGAACACAGCTTCATTAAATTTTGTGAACACAAAAATGAAGTTATGCTTTGCACAAATGAAGTATTGCATAATGAAGTGCTTCGCAATTAAACAAGCAAGCGCTTGAGCCCGCCCTCGCCGAAGCTAAAAAATCCCCGCAAGAATCATTAAATTCTTACGGGGAAGCTTATTATTTATGATAAAGCTTTTTGCTTTCGTGATGGGGCTCGCATGTCAGGTTTATACCTAATTTCCTGAATGTGTCACGGTCTACCTGCGAGAGGATAACCGTTGCGTGAGCCTCGCTTCCGTTAAGCGCTTTAAGGGCGTCAAAGGCTTTTTTTGCGGCTTCGCTTTCAACAGCGCTCATGGTGAGAGCAATAAGAACCTCGTCGGTATGAAGTCTGGGATTGTGATTGCCGAGAATACTTGTTTTAAGCGACTGAATAGGCTCGATAACCTTTCTTTCAATAAGGAGGGTGCTGTCATCTATTTCCGCAACCGCCTTTAAGGCGTTGAGGAGAGCCGCCGAAGCAGAGCCTAAAAGGTCACTTGTTTTGCCTGTAACAATAGTGCCGTCGGGAAGCTCAATGGCAACTGCAGGTCTGCCGCCGGTTGTTTCGCTTTTAACGAGTGCGGCTTTTACTGCGGGGCGTTGGCTTTCAACGGAAATACCTGCCTGATTCATAAGGCTTTCGATTTTGGCAATTGCCGAATCGTTTTTTTGACCGGCTTTTTTGTCGCAAAGAGCACTGAAATAACGTCTTACAATTTCATCGTGAGAGGCTTTTCTGCAAATATAATCGTCCGTTATGCAGTAACCCGCCATATTTACGCCCATATCCGTGGGTGATTTGTACGGGCTTACACCTTCAATTTTCTCAAAAATAGCATTAAGAACAGGGAAAACCTCAACATCGCGGTTGTAGTTAACGGTGGTTTTGCCGTAGGCTTCAAGGTGATAGGGGTCTATCATATTAACATCGTTAAGGTCGGCTGTTGCTGCCTCATAAGCAAGGTTAACAGGGTGCTTGAGAGGTAAATTCCAGATAGGGAA
>CAZCQI010000032.1:0-15026 GCA_964500795.1 uncultured Eubacteriales bacterium | reverse complement strand
GGAGAGTTTTCTTTTTTCCTCTCTTCCTTCCTCTTTTCAGTCCTACCTATTTTGGTAGGGCTTTCCTCTTTTCATATTTTCCTTCGTTTTCTGTCATAATTTTTAAGAAAAAATTCAGAGACAAAAGAAATGAAGAAGTATGAATTTCACGGTTGAGTCAGAAACTTCTATATACTTCTCTTTTTTCTCTATTCTTTAAGGAGGAATTTATATGAAAAATTCTAAGTTCAAAAAAATACTTTCTCTATTCCTTGCACTGATTATAGTGTTAGGCACCATACCTGCTTCGGTGGTTTCTGTAGGAGCCGCTGATAATGTCGGTGGTATTGCTACCGGTGGTTCGGGTGGAAAATGGAATGCAACATATCGAAAAGACGAAAGTATGTGGAAAGTATCGGTTTACATTGCGAAAAAAGATACCACTACCGTTACTAATTCCAAAATTTCAGATTGGTATAATATAAGTGACGGAAAAGAAATAATTATTTATAACGATAAAGATGGTCTTTCGTTGGGTAAATCTGCGTGTTTCGGAAATATGAGTAAAATAGATTACTTAAGTGAAAATTCTGAAATAGAAAATGCTTCGGTTGAATTTGCAACCTATAATGATTTTATTACACTTTATGATGAATCTGCTCCCGAAGTTCCTATTGATGGAAACTCCAGTACACTTTCAGATGTAAAGGATTATTTTGGGCAAAAAGAAACATTGAAAAAATTACTTCAAAGTATCGCCGGCGGAACAAGTAAAGCTGATGTTCTCCGTTTATTCGCAGATAAAAGCTTTACCATTGACGGTTATACCAAGAAAGGTTCGGAATGGGAAGGAAAAACCGACATTAACGGGGATAAGATTACATTATATCCGACATCGGAAAACGGCACCATAAAAAGTGCAATGGAATTCCTCATTGTGTATGAGCCCATAGTTGTTCAGCATTTCGGTAGCGGAATTACACCCTCCGGTGGCGGAAGTAAATATTATGTTTCCTGCTTTACTGCCACTGAACTTTCAATCTTCCGAGAACAAGGTAGTTCTCTTGGCGACCTTATGCATCTTCCAACATATGTCGCAAAAGCTGTCCATCTTGAAAAAGATTGGTTAGGCTATAAAAAATCAAATACTGCAACGAAAAAGTCTGAATTAAAAAACAACTACTATCATGAACAGACATACAGAGAAACTAAGAAAAAGAAAAGTTCTATTCGTTCAGTCTTAGAATTCTTGTTATGGGCTGTTTTGATATTAGGTGTAGCAGGAATGTTGATATATTTAATAAATGAAATTATTCCGATTTTTTAATTACATATATTAAAGGACGACAGGCGGAAACCGGTCGTCCTTTTTATGCAAAAAGTGATTTTGTTTTTATGGCCTTTTCTTTAGTTTATGCGGCAAAGTTTTTGAACATAAATGCAGCTGTGGAAATGTGGCGGAATGTATGTTATAATGGGTTTGACAAACTTGTTCTTCTACTCCACAAATTCCAATTTATAGAACAAAACCCGTCACAAGTTCGTGGCGGGTTATACTTTTGTTTCTCACATACTTGCTCCGTTTTCAACCTTTCCTTTTCTGCCTGAATATCGGATTTTGTGTTATTTGTTGTAGAGTTGACTTGAAAGTTGGGTGATTATGCACCTTAATTTCAAATCAAAAGTTGATTTTTCGAAAAAATAGTGGTATACTACACTTTAAACTTGGGTGCAATTGCAACCAACTTTAAAGTGAAAGGTAAAATTATGAAAAAGATTATTAAGCGTAATGCATATCTTGAAAGACTTATTGATAAAAAAGAAAATGGTTTAATAAAGGTAATTACAGGTATCAGACGTTGCGGAAAAAGCTATCTTCTCTTTAACTTGTTTTACGATTATCTTATTGAAAACGGAGTTAAAGAAGAGCAGATTATTACTATAGCTTTAGATGATGATATTTATCTCGAATATCGTGACCCGCACGAATTGTCCCGATATATCCGTTCAAAAATTGTAAACAAGGATATGTATTACATTCTCATTGATGAGGTGCAATACGCTATCACAAAAGAAGAGCTCAAAAACCCTGATGATATAAAACTCTACAATGTTCTTAACGGACTTATGCGACTTCGTAATGTGGATATATATGTCACAGGCAGCAATTCGAAAATGCTCACCAAGGATGTTCTTACTGCGTTTAGAGGCAGAGGTGATGAGTTAAGAGTTTATCCGTTATCTTTTAAAGAGTATTATGATTTTACAGGTGGAGATAAATCCGAAGCTTATGAAAATTACGCACTATACGGTGGTATGCCATTAGTAATTTCTAAAAACACGGATGCCGAAAAGCTCAACTATCTGAGAAGCTTGTTTTCTGAACTTTATTTTAAAGATATTGTTGAACGCTACGATATTGAGCTGCCGGAAGTCCTTAAAGAGCTTACCGATGATTTGTGCTCGTCTGTTGGTTCGCTGACTAATGCAAGCAAAATAGCAAATACCTTGCAATCTGTTAAAAACATAAAAGTATCAAGCACTACTATTGCGAATTATTTAAATTATTTAATTGAGTCATTTTTATTTAGTAATGCAAAAAGATACGATGTTAAAGGAAAAAAATACTTTGAATATCCGTCAAAATATTATTGTACGGATATTGGACTTCGAAATGCAAGACTTAATTTCAGGCAGCAAGAAGAAACTCATATTATGGAGAATATTATTTATAACGAACTTCTTTGCAGGGGATATTCAGTTGATGTGGGTGTTGTTGAGATTTTCGAGCAGATGGATAGAAAACGCACAAAAAAACAATGCGAGATTGATTTTGTAGTTAATGCGGGTTCGAAAAGATATTATGTTCAGTCCGCACTTAATGTTAATGACCCTAATAAAATGGAAACAGAGCTTAGATCATTAAAAAACACAAATGATTTTTTCAAAAAGATTATAATCAGCAAAACTTCTATGAAACCTTGGAATGATGATAACGGTATTCTTCATCTTGGTTTATACGAATTTTTGTTAAATGAAAATTCTTTGGATTTGTAATTATTTTAAAAAACCGCTCTGCAAGGAGAATATTTATGGACAATAAGCAATGGTTTAAATCAGCCGAATACGGAATGATGGCTCATTGGGGGCTTTATTCCCTTTTGGGCGGCGAATGGAAGGGGCGAAGAGTCCGCGATTATGCCGAATGGATACAGAGCTTTATGCCAATTCCCAACAATGAATACTCTCGCCTTGCGGATATTTTTAATCCCATATATTTCAATGCAGATGAATGGATCAAACTTGCAAAAGACTGCGGAATGAAATATTTTGTTTTCACTTCAAAGCATCACGATGGCTTTGCAATGTTTAAATCCTATGCAGATAAGTTTAACATAGTGGATTCCACACCTTTCGGAAGGGATGTTGTAGGCGAGCTTGCCGAAAGCTGTTATAAGTACGGTTTAAAATTCGGTCTTTATTATTCTCAGGAGCTTGATTGGCACCATCCCCACGGTGGCGGTTATGACCGATTTTCAGGCTGTTCGGGTGTTTCCTGGGATAACAGCTGGGACTACCCTGACAGAGAGAAAAAAGATTTTTCAATTTGCTTTCAAGAGAAGATTAAGCCACAGGTAAAAGAACTGCTTACCGGTTACGGTGACCTGTGCCTTATGTGGTTTGATGTTCCTCATACCATAACAAAAGAACAAAGCCTTGACTTAAACCTACTCGTTAAAGAATATCAGCCCGACTGCCTTATAAACTCACGAATCGGAAACGGTGCTTACGATTACGTTTCCTTAGGTGATAATGAATACCCTTCGGAATTCGACCAAAAAGAAAGCAGTGATCCCAACAGTCTTGACGGCTTTAAATACTCACCTTACGGATTATATGAAACCGCAGGAACACTTAACTCCTCTTGGGGATATAAATATTATGATCAAAATTGGATAACTCCCGAAGAGATAGTTTCAAGAAGGAAACAACTAAACAGCTTAGGAATAAACTATCTTTTAAATATCGGTCCTGACGGTTTGGGGCGTATCCCCTCTTTTTCTGTTGAAGCATTACAAAAAGCTTCTCAAAATCCGTAAAAGAATACCATTAATATGTAAATATTTATTGCTTTATAAGTATTATTGGACTATAATAACTGTAACAAATAAAATTGTCGAAAGGGGTAAAACTCTTGAATATAATTGTTGTTGGAATCGGCAAGGTAGGCTACACCGTAGCAGAACAGCTCTCTCAGGAAATGCACGATGTTACCGTTATAGATACTGATGAAGATGTCATAAACGATACGCTTCAGGATATTGACGTTATCGGAATTATAGGCAACGGTGCCGCCGCAAAAACTCTTTTAAAAGCAGGTATTGAGGAATGTGACCTGCTTATTGCTCTTACGGGAAGCGACGAGCTTAACCTGCTCAGCTGCCTTCTGGCAAAAAAAATGGGTGCAAAAAGCACCATCGCAAGAGTTCGCGACCCTGAATACAGCGACGATCTTCATATTATCAAAGACAGCTTGGGTCTTGCCGTGGCAGTTAATCCCGAGCGAGAAGCCGCAGCGGAAATCCAGCGGATTTTAAAATTCCCTACTGCAAGAAATGTTGATTTCTTCGGTCACGATAAGGTGGATCTTTTAAGCTTCGTTGCAAATAAAAAATGCATACTGTGCGAAAAAGCCATAAAAGATTCTTTTTCAAAAGTCAAAACAAAAGCCCTTGTATGCGCGGTTGAACGCGGTAACGATATATTCATCCCCACAGGTGACTTTGTTATAAAAGAAAATGACACCGTGGCAGTTCTCACACCTGCAAAAACCGCACCTGACTTTTTTAAGCAGGTAGGTTTCCGTACAAATGATGTACGCAATATTATGATAATCGGCGGCGGTAAAATTGCCCTTTATCTCGCAAAGATGCTCAACAACCTGAACATCAACACTACCATAATAGAAAAGGAACTCGATACCGCCCTGAATTTAAGCTATGTCCTTCCGAATATAAATGTTGTTCACGGTGACGGAACTAACCGCTCCCTTCTTCTTGAAGAAGGACTCAAGCAGGCTGATGCCTTTTGTTGCCTTACAGGTATAGACGAAGAGAATATTGTTCTCTCTCTTTTTGCAAAGAGCGTTTCTCCTGAAATTAAAACCATAACAAAGGTTAACCACACACTTTTCCGTGAAGTCATACGTACTCTCGATATTGACAGCGTTGTTTACCCTAAATTCACCACTGCCAACACAATCTTAAAATATGTTCGTTCCAAAGAAGTTCTCGGCAACGAAGAGGACGTTCAAAAGCTTACAAGAATAATCAACAATAAAGTAGAAGCTATTGAATTTCAGGTTTCTGCTCACAGTAAGCTTGCAAACCGTTCGATACAGGAGCTTCACATAAGGAAAAATATTCTTCTTGGCTCAATAACAAAGGAAAACGGCGATGTTATTATCCCTCGCGGCTCGGATATTCTCAGACCCGGAGACTCCGTGGTTGTTGTTACCAACACAGAGCGCCTCAAACAGCTTGACGATATTTTAGATAAAGGTTAATTTATATGAACAGACGAATGATAGCCTATATACTCGGCTTGCTGCTTTTGTGTGAAGCAGGACTTTTACTGTTACCTACCGCCGTTGCGCTAATATACGGCGAAACGGTACTTACTGCATTCCTTTTATCAATAGCAATTCTCATAACGGCAGGGCTTATTCTTATCAGCTGCAAGCCTACCGATAAGACCATTTATTCACGCGACGGACTTTTGATTGTTTCCTTAGGGTGGATTTTAATGAGTCTTTTCGGAGCTCTCCCCTTCTTTTTAAGCGGGGAAATACCCAACTATCTTGACGCGGTATTTGAAGCTGTTGCAGGCTTCACAACAACGGGTGCAAGTATTATTTCCGATGTAGAGGCACTGCCCAAATCGCTTCTCTTCTGGCGCAGCTTCAGCAATTGGATAGGCGGTATGGGTGTTCTTGTATTTGTTATGGCTGTTCTTCCCTTGGCGGGCGGAGGCGGTAATATACATCTTATGCGTGCGGAAAGTCCTGGACCCTCCGTAGGCAAGCTTGTTCCCCGTTCCAACAAAACCGCCCGTATTCTTTACGGAATCTATTTCGGTATGACAGCAATTGAAGTCGTATTACTTCTTTTGGGCGATATGTCTTTATTCGAAAGCCTTACCCTTTCTTTCGGTACTGCAGGTACAGGCGGCTTCAGCATTACCAACAGCAGCATTGCAGACTACACCCCTTACTGTCAAACCGTTATAACCGTTTTTATGGCACTTTTCGGAGTTAACTTTAATATTTACTTCTTGATTCTTTGCAAAAAATTCAAAGATGCTTTCAAATCTACCGAATTATGGGTATATTTCGGTATAATGGCAGGTGTTACCGCCGTTGTTACATTAAACATCAGAAATTACTATGATACCTTCCTTGAGGCCTTCCGTCATTCTGCTTTTCAGATAAGCGCCTTTATGACCTCAACAGGTTACAGCACTGCGGACTACAACCAATGGCCTGAGCTAAGCAAAATGCTTATTCTTTTTGTTATGTTTATAGGTGCCTGCGCCGGAAGCACGGGCGGCGGCTTCAAAATTTCAAGAATAATACTCCTTTTTAAATATGCACAAAAAGAGCTTCGCAGGCTGTCTCACCCGAGAAGTGTTAATATTATTACCTTCGACGGTAGGCGTATAAGCGAAGAAACCATACACGGTACTCTCGCATATTTGATTGTTTATATAATGATATTCTGCATTTCCGTAATTGCTGTTTCAGTTGATGATGCGGATATAACAACAAGTGTTTCGGGCGTTATTGCAACACTCAACAACATAGGTTTGGGATTAGGTGAACTGGGTCCTACGGGCAACTACGGGAATTTCAGTGCACTTACAAAAATAGTTTTCATTTTTGATATGCTTATTGGAAGGCTGGAGATATTCCCCATAATATATCTTCTCACACCTTCATCACGCAGAAAACATTTTACCTCAAAAAAACTATAATTAACAGAAAGGAACTACCCCAATGAGAGAAACAAAAATCATCAACAAGGACTGGCTTTTTTCCTTAGAAGCAAGCGCGGTTCCCGCCACTCTTCCCGCTGATTGGCAGGCTCTTGACCTCCCCCACACCTGGAACGGTGAAGACGGTCAGGACGGCGGTAACGACTACAAGCGAACAAAAGGCTACTATTGCAAGGAAATTTCCGCAAACGAGCTTTCAGGCGAAGAAAACTTCGTTGAATTTGATGCCGTAAACTCCACCGCTGAGATTTTCTGGAACGGTAAATCACTCTTAGTTCATCATGGCGGTTACTCACGCTTCAGAGTGAAAATCCCCAAAAACGATATTAAAGAAACAAACCTTCTTACGGTTACGGCTGATAATTCCCGTAACGAAACCGTTTACCCTCAGAATGCAGACTTCACCTTCTACGGCGGTATTTACCGTTCGGTAAAAATAATAAATGTTCCCTCGGCTCACTTTGACCTTGAATACTTCGGTGCTCCCGGCATAACGGTTACACCCGTTGTAAAAAACGGAAATGCTGATGTCACTGTAAAAGCATATACAACAAATGCCGCAGGCACTACCGTTGAGTATAAGATATTCGATGGCGAAAACATTGTTGCAGAAGTATCGGCTGACGGTGAAAACACAGAAAAAACCGTTACCATTGAAAACGTTCATCTCTGGAACGGCAGAAAAGACCCGCACCTTTATTCTGTTGAAGCAAAGCTTGTTAAAGACGGTGAAGCTCTTGATACGGTAAAAACACGCTTCGGTTGCCGTACATTCAAGGTAGACCCCCAAAAGGGCTTTATCCTCAACGGCGAGGAATATCCTCTTCGCGGTGTATCCCGCCATCAGGACTATCCTAAGAAGGGCAACGCACTTTCATTTGAAGACCACAAACGAGATATAGAGCTTATTCTTGAGGTAGGAGCAACTACAATACGTCTCGCTCACTATCAGCATGCTCAGGAATTTTACGACCTTTGCGATGAAACGGGTCTTGTTATCTGGGCAGAAATCCCTTATATTTCTAAGCATATGCCCGGTGGCAGAAATAACACCGTTTCACAAATGACCGAGCTTATCTCTCAGAACTACAACCACGCTTCCATTGTGACCTGGGGTCTTTCAAATGAGATAACCATTTCCGGTGCGGCAGATCCCGACCTTATAGAAAACCACAAAATACTTAACGATCTCTGCCATAAAATGGATAGCACACGCCCGACCACTATGGCAGCCGTTACAATGTGCGACCCCGATTCAGAAATTGTGCAGATACGTGATATTCTTTCATACAACCACTATTTCGGTTGGTATGGCGGTACTACCGATATGAACGGTCCTTGGTTCGATAATTTCCACAAAAAACACCCAAACAAGGCTATCGGTATCAGCGAATACGGCTGTGAAGCACTTAATTGGCATACTTCAAATCCCACTCAGGGAGATTATACAGAAGAATATCAGGCATATTACCACGAAGAGCTTATTAAACAGATTGCTGACAGACCCTATCTTTGGGCAACTCACGTTTGGAATATGTTTGATTTTGCCGCAGACGCCCGTGCAGAAGGCGGCGAAAACGGTATGAACCATAAAGGTCTTGTAACCTTTGACCGTCAATATAAAAAAGATGCTTTCTATGCATATCAGGCTTGGCTTTCCGCAGAACCTATGGTTCACATTTGCGGCAAGCGTTATGTTGACAGAGTTGAGGATATAACAAAGGTAACCGTTTATTCAAACTGCCCCGAGGTTGAGCTTTTTGCAAACGGCGTAAGCCTCGGAAAACAGACTAAAGGTAAATACCCCTTCTTCTGCTTCGAGGTTAAAAATGAAGGCAAAACAACACTTGAGGTCAAAGCAGGTGAGCTTACAGATACCGCAACAATCAACAAGGTTGATACTCCCAATGAAGCATATATAATGAAAGATGAAGGAGACGTTATCAACTGGTTTGAGATAAATATGCCCGACGGTTATTACTCAATTAACGATACCATCGGTGATATTATGTCCACCTTCGGCGGAAAAATTGCCGCATTAAGAATAATCCTTAAGATGAAGAGCGCCCTTTCTTCAGACGGTGACAAGAAGAAAGACACCAACAAAAAAGATGAAAAGAAGGGCGGCGGTCTCGAAGTTGCCGGCTTCCAAGTGAATATGGGTATGCTTAAAAATGTTTACGGTATGGCAAAAGGCTTCACCGTTAAACGCGCACTTTCAATGATGGGCGGCAAATTCACCAAAGAGCAAACACTCGAAATCAACACGCTTCTTAATAAGGTGAAAAAGAAATCTAAATAAATCTCACGGATGTGGTAAATTTGGCAGAAATATTGGCAACAGTTATGGCGTGCTTCGCGGTAGTAGGCGCACTTGATAAAATAACGGGCAATCACCTGAAATTGGGAGATGAATTTGAAAAGGGCATTATGACCCTCGGCCCGCTTTCCCTTTCAATGCTGGGAATGATGACAATTGCACCCGTTCTCGCCAATATACTTCTGCCGATTATCACCCCCGTTGCAAAGGTTTTCGGCTTTGACCCTTCGGCTCTTGCGGGCATCGTAATAGCAAATGATATGGGTGGAGCGGCTCTTGCTGATTCAATAGCCGCTGACCCTCTGTTGGGAGCTTTCCACGGGCTTTGCGTAGCCTCTATGCTGGGGGCAACAATTTCTTTTACCGTTCCCGTAGCTCTTCGTTCTTCAAAAAAAGAGCATCACAATGACATTCTTTTAGGTCTTCTTTGCGGTATAAGCACTATTCCCGTAGGTTGCTTTGTGTCAGGTATTATTATGGGCATAAACATTCTTACACTGATTTTAAATCTTGTTCCCATCCTTCTTATAGCCGTAATAATTATTATAGGACTGTTGAAGCTACCGAAGCTGTGCATCAAGGTGTTTTCCGCTTTCGGAAAATTCATATCAATACTCATAACCGCAGGTCTTGCTTTGGGTATTTTCCAACAGCTTACGGGTATAGTTATTTTAGAAAACACTGCTCCACTTTCCGAGAGTGCGTTAACAGTTTTCACTATATGCATAACCCTTGCCGGTACATTCCCTCTTATTGCTGTTATTTCAAAGATACTGAAAAAGCCTCTCGGAGCTTTGGGCAACAGGCTTGGACTTGATGAAGCATCCGTTGTGGGTCTTATAGCAACTCTTGCCAACAGTATTGCTACTATGGAAAATGCGGATAAAATGAATCGCAAGGGAAGAATTATGAACCTTGCCTTTGCAGTCTCCGCCGCATTCGTTTTCGGTGACCACCTTGCTTTCACTCTTTCTTACAACGCGGAGCATCTCGGTGCGGTCATTGCAGGAAAATTAACGGCAGGTGTTACCGCCTTGGCAGTTGCAGTTATAATTGAAAAGAAAACAAGAGAAAGTAAAACGCAGAAAACCGATAATAACTAATTAATCCCTTACGGAAAAATTTCCGTAAGGGATTATTTTTTTAAATATGCTGCGCACACTCAAGGGCACTTTTTATAACATCGTCCATATCGAGGTAACTGTATGTACCCAACCTTCCCCCGAAAATCACGTTTTCTTCTTTTTCAGATAAAACTTTATACTTCATATAAAGTGCATTGTTTTTATCGTCGTTTACAGGGTAATACGGTTCGTTTTCACCGTTAAAGGTTGCAGGATATTCGCGTGTTATAACGGTTTTTGGGGCTTTTACTTCTTCGAAATGCTTATGCTCGATTATTCTGGTAAAGGGTGTTTCGCGGTCGGTATAATTTATAACCGCATTCCCTTGAAAATCCTCAATTTCCAAAATTTCAGTTTCAAAATTCAAAGATCTGTAATCAAGCCTGCCGTATTTAAAACCGTAGAATTCATCTATTCTTCCTGTAAAAACCGTCTTTTTCGCAACACCCGTGAAATTTTCTTTAAAATAATCAACTCCGAGGCGAATATCGACACCATCAAGCATTTTTTCAACCATATCCGTATAGCCACCCACGGGGATACCTTGATATTTATCGTTAAAATAATTATTGTCGTAGGTAAATCTCAAGGGTAAGCGTTTAATTATAAATGCGGGTAAATCCTTACAACCGCGCCCCCATTGTTTTTCGGTATATCCTTTAACAAGTTTTTCATAAACCTCTCTACCCACAAGATTTATGGCTTGTTCTTCAAGATTTTCGGGATTTTCCTTGTACTCGCTTTGAATAGAAGCCTCGATTTTTGCTTTTGCCTCCTCAGGCGTTTCAACTCCCCAAAGCTCATTGAACGTATGCATATTAAAGGGCATACTATATATCTCGCCGTTATAATTAGCCTTCGGTGAATTTACAAAATCGTTGAATTCTGCAAATCGGTTTATATACGCCCATACCTCTTCATAAGATGTATGGAAAATATGAGCCCCGTATTTATGGATATTTATACCCTCTGTATTTTCTGTATAAATATTACCACCGATATTATTTCTTTTGTCAATAACGAGACAGGTTTTACCATTTTCAATAGCCCTCTGAGCAAAAACCGCACCAAAAAGTCCTGCGCCGACTATGAGATAATCATACATACTACTCACCCAATATTTCTTTATATCTCTTAAGCGCATTATCCACAGAAATGCTCCACGGAACATACAGAGTTTCGCCGGCTTTTATTCCCACCGCCTTCAGCTTTTCTCTGTCACTGCACACAGTTATAATCTTTTCAGCCAATTTTTCGGGTTTTTCTTCGCTGAACCAGCCGTTAACCCCGTCAATGACACCGTAGGCAGAATCACTGCCGTCAGCAAAAATTGAAGGACGATCGCAAGCCGCCGCCTCTTTTACAACAATTGCCGCTGTATCAAAGGTTGAAAGGAAAAGAAATAAATCAGTAATGGAATAATAAACCCTGAGTTCATCTCTGTCTGCCACTGAACCTGTGGAAATAACCTTATCGTCAATTCCTAATTCCTTGGCGTATTCCATCATATCTTTAAGGTCGTATCCATCGCCTACCAGCAAAAACCTATAGTCAAGTCCCCTTGCCTTTACAAGCTTAAGAGCATCAAGTATAAGTCGGATATTTTTATACCACTGCATTCTGCCCACAAAGGAGAACACCAAGCAGTTTTCGGGGATATTAAATTTCTTTTTGAGAGCCTCACACTTTTCCGGGTCTGCCGCACCCTTAACAAAATCCACACCGTTTTCCATAACGCGGCAATCACCGTTAAAGCCAACACCGCGAAGAGCGCTTTCAGAGCCTGCGCTTACGAGCCACACCTCATCGGGATAGTTAACATTTGCTTTAAGAAAAGCATATGCAACTTTTTTTATAGGGGGAAATTTAAGCCTTGCCTCGAAATCAACATCATATTTTGTATGGTATGTAAGCACTACCTTTGCTTTGCGCTCCTTATTTATAAGGCGCACAAGCTCGGAAGAACACAAAGGCGCGTGAATATGAATAATATCAAAATCCATATCCTTAACATCCTTGATTGTTTTCGGAACAAACGGCCAGCCAACACGGTAGCTTACTCTTTTGTTTGAGCCGAAGGATGTATAAGGGTATACTTTAAATTCATACTTATCATATTGAGCTTTCGGGTATTTCGGTGTAACAAGAGTTACATCAACATCATCGTATTTATTAAGATAGTAGCAATAGTTATTAACAACCTGCGACACACCGTCTATTATGGGATAAAATGAATCAACAAAAATTCCCACTTTGATTTTTTTACTCATTTTTCGCCTCTTTAATAATAAAGGTATTATAATATATCATTATACTATATATCTCTGAATATTTCCACAATTATTTAAAAATAAAAAATCAGCATATTTAAAAATAAAAAATCAGCAAAGCTCCTTTATGGCAATTTCAGCTTCAGAAGCAGAAAAACCTCCGGGGGTGTTATTGAAATTCTTCACTTCACCCCAACGGGAACACCACTGCTTTATTTGCTCAGGAGCAGCACGTAAATTTTCTACTCCCGTAAGACTTTTCACAGTATCAATAACCTTTATTTCATTCTCTCCCAAAAGTCTGAGAAGCTCGAGAAATCTCTCAGCATTTTGTTTTTTTGCCCTGTTAAGAAAATGTGGCATAAAAGCTGTACATGCCTTTCCGTGAGGTATGTTAAAATTCTCTGTAAGTATATATCCTACAGTGTGCGGAAATGCCGCACCGCAAATATTTAATTCAAGACCTGCGTAAACAGAGCCGTAATAAAGCTCATCCCTGATGCTTTCATCGGGCAAAGACCTTGTTTCATTAAGATACTTAAGACCCTTGTAAATAAGCGGCAAAGCCTTTTTTGCATAGCTCTCTGCTGTTTCATCACAATTTTTTGAAAACCACCCCTCGACAGCGTGGGCAAAAGCATCAAGAGCGGTTGAAACCGTTGTATCATAATTCATAGAATATGTATATTTAGGATCAAGAAAAGAAAGCTGAGCATAGCAATCTATACCTGAAATACTTTTCTTTGTCATATCCTCGTCATTAGTCAAAACACTTACACCTGTAACCTCACTGCCCGTGCCGCTTGTTGTACCTACAAGAATAACAGGCAAAGCCTTTGCAGGAATATTTCTTGTGTACAAGCCTTTAATATCGAATTCGGGATTTCGAGCGCATATTGCTACTGCTTTTGCCGCATCAAGAGGCGAACCCCCACCGATACCCACTATAAACTCTGCACCGATTGTTCTTGCTTTATCGCCTGCTTTTATAACCGTACTCACAAGCGGATTTTCGGATATTTCGTCAAACACATCGAATTCAATACCGCATTTAACCAATGCGTTTTCTACATCGGAAAGCGCACCGCTTTTAAATGCACTTGATTTACCCGTTACTATAAGACCTTTTTTCCCGAACTGAGAAAACAAATTGCTGTTATTCTCAATGCAGTTTTTTCCGCTTATAAATTTTGCTGTTGTTTTAGTTGTAAAGTCCATATGAATATTCCTCAAATTTTTTATTTAAAAATTTCTGTCGCATTAAGCTTAAAAAGCTTAATGCGACATCGTATAAATCAGAAAATTTTCTTATTGAGTTTTTTCTCAACTGCGGGAACCAGCTTTCCGAAGAACAGCTTATCAAGAAGAAGAACTGCAAGAAGACCTGCAATTATGCCGACTATCATACCCGCAAAAACATCGGTGGGATAGTGAACATGAACATAAATTCTTGAAAGACCTATAAGTATCGCAACAATAAATACGGGGATACCCGCTTTCTTGTTTGCTTTCATAAGGAAGGGAAGGGCGGCACCGATAGAAGTGCTTGCGTGGCCTGAGGGGAAGGAAAGACTGCCGGGCTTATCAATAAGATTGGGATAAATATACTCATATGTTTCAGGCCAATTTTCAAAGTTAAAGGGTCTTACTCGGCCAAAAAGCTCCTTCAATCCCAGATTATTGATAACAGATGTAATTGCGAGTCCGCCTAAAACATAAACACCCAATTTTCTGGTTTTCTTGGGAATTAAAAGTATCAGCGAAAGAGCGATCCAAAAAATACCGTCGTCACCCAGATATGTAATTATTTTCATAATAACATCAAGAACGGGATTTGCGATACTCTCGAAGAATCGATAAACGGCAACATCAAAATTGATAATGAAGTCGCTTAGGAAAATATTTCTTAAAGCTTCCATAATAACCTCCGGAATGTTTAGTTTTGCTTACATTGTACACTTTAAACAAGCAAAAGTCAACAGAAAACAAAAAGAAAGGGCAACCAAAGTTACCCTTTCATATTTGGTGAATAAGAAATTATTCGATGATATCTGTAACAGCACCTGAACCAACAGTTCTGCCGCCTTCACGGATAGCAAAACGAAGACCCTTTTCAATAGCGATAGGAGTGATAAGCTCAACACTCATCTCAACGTTATCACCGGGCATGCACATTTCAGTGCCTTCGGGAAGATTGATGGTACCTGTAACGTCAGTTGTTCTGAAGAAGAACTGAGGACGGTAGTTGTTGAAGAAAGGTGTGTGACGGCCGCCTTCATC
>CAZCQI010000031.1:0-15076 GCA_964500795.1 uncultured Eubacteriales bacterium | reverse complement strand
AAGAACCTATAATTTCCCTCAGGGCAGAGTTACCGACCACAGAATAGGTCTTACTCTTTACAGAATAGAAGCCATTATGAACGGCGACCTTGACGAAATTATAGATTCCCTTATTACTGCCGATACGGCGGAAAAACTAAAAGCTTCAAAGGAGTGAAACCTTGAACACAAAAGTTGTAACCATAAGCCCTGAGGACGGTGACGAAAAATATACAGAAGCGGCAGAGCTTCTTAAAAACGGTGAAGTTGTCGGTATGCCTACGGAAACCGTTTACGGTCTTGCGGGAAATGCCTTTTCACCCTCAGCCGTAAGCAGGATTTTTGAGGCGAAGGGAAGACCTGCCGATAATCCTCTTATAGTTCATATTTCCGAGTTTTCGGAAATTTACGGCTTAGTAAAAGAAGTCCCCGAAAACGCAAAAAAGCTTGCAGAAAAATTCTGGCCCGGACCCCTTACAATAATTCTCCCGAAAAGCGAGAAGGTTCCTTATTGTACAACGGGAAATCTTGAAACAGTTGCGGTGCGTTGCCCCGCTCACACCGTTGCACGAAAGCTTATAAAAATCTCGGGTCTGCCGCTTGCGGCACCTTCTGCCAATCTTTCGGGAAAGCCGAGTCCCACGAAGGCAGAGCATGTTTTTGAGGATTTAAACGGCAGAATACCGATGATAATAGACGGCGGTGACTCGGAAGAGGGCGTTGAATCAACCGTTATTACCCTTGCAGGAGAAAAGCCTCGGCTTTTGAGACCGGGAAACGTTACTCTTAAAGAGCTTAAAAGTGTTCTGGGTGAGGTCGAAGTAGATAAAGCTGTTTTAAAGCCTCTTGAAAACGGTGCTAAAGCCGCATCACCGGGTATGAAATATAAGCATTATGCACCGGATGCGCAAGTAGTGCTCGTCCGCGGTGAGTATTCCGCTTTTTGTAAATTTGTCAATCAGTTTACCTCTGAGGAAACATACGCTATGATTTTTGATGATGAGGGCGAAGGACTTGACGTTCCACTTATTCGTTACGGCGCCGAGGATTATAAAAAGCTTTCTCACAAGCTTTTTGATTCTCTCAGGGAGCTTGATAAAAAAGGTGCAAAGCGTTGCTTTGTAAGATACCCCGATGAAGAAAACGACGATAATCTTGCCGTTCTTAACAGACTTTTAAGAGCGGCAGGCTTCAAGGTGATAGATGTATGAAAAAGCTTGTGGGACTTACGGGAAAAACGGGTGCGGGAAAATCCACCGTTTCCGATTATCTTCGTGAAAAAGGTGCATATATTATAGACGGGGATATTGTTGCAAGAGAAATTCTCGAAACGGATAAATCTCTGCTTCCTAAGCTTTGCGAAGCCTTCGGGTGGGATATACTCAATGAGGACGGCAGAACTCTTAACAGAAAAGCTCTTGCAAAAAAAGCCTTTGAAGCTCCCGAAAAAACAGCTATTCTCAATTCCGTTATGCACCCTGCAATAAATACGGAAATCCGAAAACAGGCAGAAAAAGCATTTCAAAAACATAATACCGTAATAGTAGATGCGGCGGCTATAATTGAATCGGGCTTTGCGGATGAATGTGATATGCTTTTGGTGGTTCACGCCCCCGAAAGCGTAAGAAAAGAGCGTATAATGAAAAGGGATAATATGACCGAAGAGGATGCACTTGTGAGAATAAACGCTCAGAAGGACGATGCTTTCTATATAAAGAAAGCAAGGTATGTAATATCAAATTTCCATCCTTACGATTTCAAAAAGCAGTTAGCTTCTATTGAAAAGGAGTTATTTTAATTGGCAGATAACCGTAAAAATAATATTTTAAAGCTGTCCTTATATACGGTACTGTTACTGATAGTTTTAGGGACAATAATTTACGGCAGTGTTTCAATAGCCGTTCAGTCGGTTTATCCGCGGCAGTATACTGAGCTTATTGAAACTACCGCTGAGGATTTCGGCTTAGATAAACCTCTTCTGTATGCCGTTATTAAAACAGAAAGCGGATTTGACAGTAACGCAGTTTCTTCCGTAGGCGCAAAGGGACTTACTCAGATAACTCCCGAAACATTTCAATGGCTTCAGACAAAAACAGGGGAGAGCCGAGCGGAGGATGACCTCTTTGACCCTGAAATTTCAGTTTATTACGGCGCATATTTTTTAGATATTCTCATAGAAGAATTCGGGAATACCGAAACAGCTCTCGCCGCATACCACGCAGGACGCAGTAAGGTTAATGAATGGCTCAGTGATCCGCGCTATTCTTCAGACGGTGAAACTCTTGACAGAATACCGTATGATGACACATCAGCTTATGTGAAAAAGGTAATGAAAAACTGCGAAAAATATCGCAGTATTTATAATTTTAAATAACCCGAAAGGAATGATGAATATGGCAACAGCCGACGAACTCAAAAAAGAGTTATTTTATAAACCTCAGCACGCGAGTGCAGTAATCGACGAGGCTCAGCTTCAAGCGGCAGACACATTCGCAGAGGATTATAAAAAATTTCTCGATAATGCCAAAACAGAGCGTGAGGCAGTTGAGGCGGTTTTAGAAGAAGCAAAAAAACGCGGTTTTGAGGAATTTCAGCCGTACAAGCAGTATATGCCCGGTGAAAAAATCTATTATGTTAACCGTGAAAAATCAATAATACTTGCGGTAATAGGTAAAAAGAGCCTTAAAGAGGGCGTTAAAATCGCTGCTGCTCATATTGATTCACCCCGCCTTGATTTAAAGCCAAATCCGCTTTATGAAAGTGATGAATTGGCACTTTTCAAAACCCACTATTACGGCGGAATCAAAAAATATCAGTGGGTTGCAATTCCGCTTGCACTTCACGGAGTTGTTGTTAAAAAGGACGGCACAAAGGTAAATGTTAAAGTAGGCGAGGAAGAGGGCGAGCCTAAGTTCGTTATTTCCGATATCCTTCCCCATCTCGGTGCAGAACAGGGCAAGCGTACTCTTTCCGAGGGTATTGCAGGTGAAGAGCTTAACGTTATAGTCGGAAGCAGACCGTTTAAGAGTGACGAGGGCAGTGAGCTCGTTAAGCTCAATATACTTAAGCTTCTCAATGAAAAATACGGTATTGTTGAAAGCGATTTCTTAAGTGCTGAATTGGAAGTCGTACCTGCATTCAAGGCTGATGATATCGGCTTTGACAGAGGTCTTATCGGCTCCTACGGTCATGATGACAGAGTTTGCGCATATCCTGCAGCTATGGCGGCTTTTGAAACCGTTGAGCCCGATTACACTGTAATTACCGTTCTTACCGATAAGGAAGAAACAGGCTCAGAGGGTAATACAGGTCTTCAATCATCTTATATGGCAAACTTCATAGCATACCTTGCAAAAGCAAACGGACTTGATGCTTTTGAGGTTCTTTCAAAGAGTGAATGTCTTTCGGCAGATGTTAATTCTGCTTACGACCCCACCTTTAATACCGTTTTTGAAAAAAACAACACCTCTTATCTCAATAAGGGCGTTGTCATAACGAAATATACAGGTGCAAGAGGCAAGAGCGGCACAAGTGATGCTTCCGCAGAATATATGGGGAAGATTCGCTCAATGCTCGATAAAGCCGGTGTTGTCTGGCAGATAGGTGAGCTCGGTAAGGTGGATGCAGGCGGCGGCGGAACCGTTGCAAAATATATTGCAGATCTTGATGTTGATGTAGTTGACCTGGGCGTTCCCGTACTCTCAATGCACGCACCCTACGAGGTTATTTCTAAACTCGATTTGTATATGGCGTTCAGAGCCTTCTCAGAGTTCTTTAAACAGTAAGCAATAAGTAAAAAACATAACGGTCGGTTGCAAGAAAAACCTTGTAACCGACCGCCCATTTTAATTTTAACCCTTAACTTTTCCGCCCTTCATTTTTATGAGTTCGCGGTAGCTGATGAGTTCAACATCGTGCTCCTTAAGATAGTTATGTACATAAGGGTCTTTCATAAGCTCATATTCCCAGACTCTGTCTCTCCATCTGGAGGTGATGCCTTTAAGCTCATCGGTTTCAACGGAAGGATGAACAAAGGTTTCAGTCACACCGTCCTCGGGGATATCCGTCCAGATTCTAAGAATCGTATCGCGGTAAACCTCATAGCTTACGCGCATATCGTCATTCCAATCCGGGAAAAGAAGATAGTCGGGTATAATAACATTATATTTTTTACCCCAATGCTTTGAAAGAAGGGTAACGGCACTGAAAAGGAAATAAGGTACTCCTTTGGGGCAGATGCGTTTATCGGATTTTGTGTAAAGTCGGTAAGCGTAGCCGTAGTCACCGCAAATTTTAAGAGCCAGCTTTGAAAGAGTGAGTCTTCCGGTATAGTGACCGTAAAGAGAGCCCATATGGTTATCAATATGTGAGGGCTTCATACCCATACTGTGAGCAAGGTCGATCTGAGCGCGAACTTCTCTTTCGATATCCTCCGATGAAGCATTTTTCTCTACCTGGTCGCTTTCGTGCCACATAAAGCCTTCTTCATCAACAAGGGTTTTACCGTCTGTAAGAGGCTTCCAACGGTATTTACCCCATTCGCTTGTAAGTGTGGTGTGAATACCTATGGCACATTCGGGGTGAGCTTTGGAAAACTCAACAGCCTCTTCTGCCGCAGGGCAAGGCATCATAATAGTTGAGGATTTAAGCCAACCGCCCTCAAACAACTCTGCAACTGCAGTGTTCGCGGCTTTGCACATTCCGTAATCGTCGGCATTAACAATAAGATATTTCGGCATTTTATCATTTCCTCTCTGATAGTGAAAAAACTTTATATTTAACTTTACATTTTAGAATACCACAATATATTGCATTTTTCAATGTGCGCCTATTCCAAAATCTGTGTAAAAATACTGTTGAAATTGCTTAAAATATGTTGAGAATATAAGCTCTCAATACGTCAAAAATTGCCGAGAGTAATTTAACAATGTTCATAAGTGTGAATGAATTAGTTAAATTATTTGTTGCATCCTGAACATCGCCTTCACTTGCAGTTACGGGACGGAAGGTTTGGTTTACTGTATCGTTTTGCAGGAATTGGGGGTATTCTTCACAGTCGAATACGGTGATTTGCTCTTCACTTGTATGGAAAAGTCTGTACATTTCACCGTGTCCGTCGTGGGTTGTGCAATGAAGCATATCCTTGATAAACCAGGTGTATTCGGGAAGAACGCAGGTTGAAGCATCTATCATTCCGTCAGGTGACATAAAGTTTTTATCCGTGTAAAGTGCTTGAGTATAATCTTCGGGGAGAGCTTCACCCAAGGGTGCACAGGTTGCGCCGACAGATGCGTAAACGGTGTCAACAGTTCCGTCTGACGTGTTCATGTAAGTGGGCACAAGAGGAGTTCTCTGCATATTGTAGCCCACAACTATATAAAGGTTTGTTCCGTCTGCCTTTGCACCTGTAAGAAGCTCTTCGGCTTTTGACTGAACCTCGTAGTGGTAGTAATCGAGCTTTTCTATAAGCACACTCTGAGTTTCTTCATCGAGCTGCATAAATTCTTTTGCACCCTCGTAATACTCATCGGGAACAAAGCTCCATATACCGGGAAGAGTGCCGAATATGGGGATAAGTGATTCTTCAAAAACCCTGTCCTTAAGATTCAGAATAAGGTCGTCTGCAATATTAAGAAGAGCATCCCAATGACCGGCTTCGTCAAGCATTTCAATAAGAATATAAAGAACCGCACCGAAGAAATCGTTTTCCAAGGAGGGGAGCGCACCCTCGGCATACCTGATAAGGGCATCCTTGTTTATTTCAACATTGCCGTTGTAAAGGTCTCCTGCAACGGCAGTACCCTTTAAGGGGCAGTTCTGGAAAATGATATTTTCAATATCAGCGGAGCCGTAAAGCTTTAAATAAGCGAGGGTAACAACGCCGCCCATACTTGAAGAACGAAAACGCACGGTATCGTGTCCGGTGATTTCCTTGACTTCCTGAATATATGTATAGAGCTTTTCTGCATTTTCAACGGGGTCAAGACGGAAATCGTAGCCGAAATAGTAGCTGTAGTCGTCACCGTGTTCGGCGTTTTCAGGGTGGAATTCCTCGCTTGTTACACGCTCATGCGATTTACCTTCACCGTCAAGAGCGAGCATACCGAAAGAAGAATTAACACATTCAATAAGAACATCACCGAATTTATTATAGTCCTTAGTGACGATGAGCTCTGCTACAGCGGGAACAAGCGGAGCAAAATCGTTCAGAATATCAGATGCTTCGGGTCTGAAAAGAGCCTTTTCGTTTTCAGTGCCTTGGTCAAGGTAAACAGTGCCGCTGCCGAGAGCCGCTACGTAAATAATAGGAGACTGACCGCAGGGACACACACTTTCTGCCGCAAAGCAGGGAAGTACTGAGCAAAGCATTATTACTGTTACAATAACCAATGAAAGAAATTTTTTCATAAATTTTCCTCCTTTAATCTGTTAACAATATATTAACACATTAAATAACTCTTTTAAACTGTCAAAAGTTATAAATTTATAAATACCTTTTTATGAGAGTTTACATATTCCGATTGATGTGCTAAAATAAAATATATGCTTATCAGGGAGGCTATTATGGCTTATTCTTCTTTTGCCGCGGTGTATGATGAATTGACACAGAATGTGGATTATAAAGAGCGCGCCGCGTATATTATGAAAATTCTTGCAGATAACGGTATTTCGGATGGACTTCTTCTTGATCTCGCCTGCGGAACAGGCTCACTGTCCCTTGAGTTTTCCAAAAACGGTTTTGAGGTTATCGGAACGGATGCTTCACCCGATATGCTCATGGTGGCTCAGAATAAAGCCTTTGAAGCAGGGGAAAATATACTTTTTCTTTGCCAGAAAATGCAGGATACCGATCTTTACGGCACAGTGCGTGCAATAGTCTGCTCGCTTGACAGCATAAATCACCTTTCAAATGCCGATGAAATGAGAGCAACTTTTTATAAACTCAGAAATTTCACAGATAACGGCGGTATAATGATTTTTGATGTAAACACTGTTTATAAACATAAAGAGATTTTAGGGAATAATACTTTTGTTTACGATGAAAAGAATGTTTATTGCGTGTGGCAAAATACACTTTCAGGTGACGGAGTAAGTGTGGGAATAAATCTTGATTTTTTTGTTAAAGACGAAAAATGCGGTTACACCCGTTTTTCCGAAAGCTTCAGGGAAATCGCTTTCACCGATGAAGAGATAACCGAAGCCGTCCAAAATGCAGGCTTTAAGGTTTTGGAGAGATATGCCGAGGGCGGGTTCAACGCACCCACTGAAACAACTCAGCGTGTTTATTACGTAATACGGAGGGAATATTGATGGAGAACTTAATGTATTTAAAAAGCGGAACTGATATAAGAGGAACTGCAACAGAGAAAGACGGTAAACCGTCAGATCTTACCGAAAGTCGCCTTATGACGATTACCTCGGCGTTTGCTCATTTCTTGAAAAGCAAATTGAAGAAGGATGAGCTTTCCGTCACGGTAGGCTACGATTCCCGTGTTTCGTCACCCCGTATTTCCGCAACGGTTTTGAAAACTCTTGCATCTTTGGGCGTTAAGGTTTATGACTGCGGTCTTTCTTCAACACCGTCAATGTTTATGTCAATTATAAATTTCGGTGTTGATGCGGCGGTTGAAATTACCGCAAGCCATCTTCCGATGGAAATGAACGGTCTTAAATTCTTCACCCGTCAGGGAGGATTTTCAGGTAACGATATAAAAGAAATTTTAGAATATGCCGAAAAGAATCCTTATGAAGTGACGGGGGAGGTTAAGCGTTTCGAAACACTTCCCAATATGGATAAATACTGCTCAGACCTTTGCGAAATGATTAAAAAAGGTGTAAATGCTGAGAATTACGGTAAACCCCTCGAGGGTCTTAAAATAGTTGTTGATGCAGGTAACGGTGTAGGGGCGTTTTATGCCGAAAAGGTTTTGAAGGTTTTGGGCGCCGATACCGAAGGAAGCCGTTATCTTGAGCCTGACGGAACATTTCCGAATCATATCCCCAATCCTGAAAATCCCGTTGCAATGAAAGCAATCTGTGAGGCTGTTTCGGAGTCGGGTGCCGATCTGGGCGTTATATTTGATACCGATTGCGATCGTGCCGCCTGCGTTGATAAAAACGCGAATGAAATTAACAGAAATAAGCTTGTTGCTTTGGCTTCTTATATTGCGTTAAAGGAATGTAAAGGCGGAATTATTGTAACGGATTCCGTAACCTCCGACGGTCTCGCTGAATTTATCGAAGAAACCCTGGGCGGAGTTCATCACCGCTTTAAGAGGGGTTATAAGAATGTAATTGATGAAGCTGTTCGCCTTGAAAGTGAAGAGGGCAAAAAAGCTCCCCTCGCTATTGAAACATCGGGTCACGCGGCGTTCAGCGAAAACTATTATCTCGATGACGGTGCATATCTTATTACAAAAATCATTATTGAAGCCGCAAAGCTCAGCAAAGAGGGCAAGGCTATTGAGGATGTTATAGCAACACTCAAAACTCCTTTAGAGGAAAAGGAGATTCGTTTAACAATCAACCTTTCCGATTTCAAGGAATACGGCAATTCTGTAATAGCGGATTTCAAAAAGCTTTGTGAAAATACCCCATATGCAAAAGTTGCCCCCGTGAATTACGAGGGCGTGAGAGTAAGCTTCAATGAAGAAAACGGCGACGGTTGGCTTCTGTTAAGAATGAGCCTTCACGAGCCCCTTTTGGTTCTCAACAGCGAAAGCAAAAAATCGGGCGGTGTTACAGAGATGCTAACCTTCTTCCGTGAATTTATAAGTAATTACGGTGAAATAGATGTTTCAAAATTGAATTCGGTACTATAAAAAACACCCTGTTGAAATTCTCCGATTTCAACAGGGTCATTAAGTTTGTTATTTTATTTCTTCCATAACGCTGAGATAGGCGGGGCGTATTATCTTATCGGCGCAAATAAGCTCCTCCATTCGGTGAGCGCTCCAGCCCACTATTCTTGCAACTGCAAACATAGCGGTGTAAAGCTCCTTCGGAATACCAAGCATATCGTAAACGAAGCCGCTGTAAAAGTCCACATTGGGGCTGACACCTTTGTAAATTCTTCTCTTTTGAGCAATAAGAATGGGAGCCAGCTCTTCAATATTTTCATAAAGGAGCAGGTCTTTATCTCTCCCTTTTTCAGCGGCAAGCTTTTCGACGAAGCCTCTGAAAACTCTTTCTCTCGGGTCTGAAAGGGAGTAAACAGCGTGACCCATTCCGTAAATGAGACCTTTTTTATCAAAGGCTTCTTTGTCTATGATTTTAGAAAGGTATGCACTAAGCTCTTCTTTATCAGAGTAGTCGGAAACGTGCTTTTTGATATCCTCAATCATTTCCGTTACCTTTATATTGGCACCGCCGTGCTTGGGTCCTTTAAGAGAGGACATTGCCGCCGCAACGGTAGAGTAAGTGTCCGAACCGGATGATGTAACAACTCTTGTTGTGAAGGTTGAGTTGTTACCGCCGCCGTGCTCCATATGGAGGATGAGTGCGGTGTCAAGAACCTTTGCTTCCGTGGCTGTGTATTTTTTATCGGGTCTTAGCATCATAAGTATATTTTCCGCCGTTGAAAGTGCAGGATCGGGGCGGTGTATAATCATACTTTCCTGTCGTTCCGAATAATTAAAAGCGTGGTAAGCGTAAACCGCCAGAAGAGGGAATTGGCTTATGAGCTGCATACACTGACCGAGAGCATTGGGAATGCTTGTATCGTTTGCGGTTTTGTCGTATGAGGCGAGTGTGAGAATGCTCCTTGTCATAGAATTCATAATATCTTCGCTGGGGGCTTTCATTATAACATCGCGGGTGAAATTGTTGGGGAGCTTTCTGCATTCGCTCATCATCGAACGGAATTCCTCGTTTTGCTCATTTGTAGGCATTTCACCCACAAGAAGGAGATAAGCAATTTTCTCAAATCCGAATTCGTCTTTTCCGAGTGATTTGATAAGATCTTCAACACGGTATCCTCTGTACCAAAGCTCACCGTCACAAGGCTCCTTTTTGCCGTCAATCATTTTTGAAGATATGATTTTCGATATATTCGTAAGACCGGTGAGAACACCGTTTCCGTTTTGGTCGCGCAAGCCCTTGTTTACACCGTATTCTTTGTAAAGTGTCGGGTCAATACTGTTGTTCTGCTTTAATACTGAAGCTTTTTCTTCAACATAATCATTTAAAAACTCAAAATTCATTTTATCCTCCTTTTTGTGCTTTTGGTTTTGGGTAATTTCAGTAAATATCGCGGTAAGATATCAAACATCTGTTTAATAATATCGTACCATAAAACCCCTTTACCGTCAATCGTTGCGGCGAAGATGTTATAAAAATTTAACAATTTCAAAATTTATACATTATTTCATATATTTTACTTTTTTGTAACATACTGCACTTGTTTTTTTGCGTTGTGTCTATTATAATGTATTAGATATACTTGAAAAAGAGGTGTCGGCTTGGCTAAATACGGGCTTGATTTAGAACGTAAATATAAAAGTAAAAAGCGTAAAACAACAATATTCATTGTAGCTTTTCTTTGCTTTGCAATAATACTCGGTTCAGCTTCAACGCTGCTTTTGTGGCGTTCTCTGAATTACGATTTCAGCAATATATTTAATCAGGGTGAGGGTAGCACCGCCGTAATTACAACAACTGAAAAGACGGAGCTGACAGTTTATGAAGATAAATGCCTCTTTCTTACGGCAGTAACCTCCGATGACGGCAGTGAAATTCGCTTTATAAATCTCATAAATGTTGATTTGGGCGAAAAAATCATAAAGGTCATACCCGTTGATGATGGCGAAAAAGCGGTTGGTTCGAACCTTACCTTCGGTGAGCTTTTGTCAACAAAGGGCGTTAAGGCTCTTGTTCAGAGTGTCAACAGCTTCTACGGTGTCGATGTTGACAGATACGCTGTGTTTACCGATACAGGCTTTAAATCTGTTTTTAAAACTATGGGCAGTATTACGGTTAAGCTGGATGCTGATGTTGAATACGATACCGAAGATATGTTTCTCGAACTGAAAAAAGGCGAAAATACTCTTACTCCCGAAAAGGTTTATAAATATATGAAATATATTTGTGAAACCGAAGATGGTTATGAGTGTTCAAGACTGAACGGCGAAATTGTTGTTTCGGCATTTCAGGCGTTTTTTACAGGCGCCAATTTTACCTCTGCCGACAGTTATTTTTCAACTCTTATAAATTATTGTGAAAGCAATATTTCTATAGTAGATTATACAGAAGCAAAAGAAAAAATAGAGTATCTTATTCCCAAATCCTCTAAGGAAACCTTAAAAGTTTATGTTTCGTCAAAGGAGTTAAACAATGAAGAAGATTAACGGCAAAACTAAATTTATAATAATAGTGGCAATTATTGCGGTGCTCGCTGTTGCAGTGGGCGGTTCCATAGCTTTTACAATTATAAAAACAGCTATGCAGCCTACGGAATTTACCTATGTTACTCCCGCCAGCGGTGAGGGCACGGGTTATTACCGCTATTGCTACGATGAGCTTTCCGAAGAAGAACAAAAGGTGTATTCGGTTATACTTCAGAATATATACTCTATGCCTGAAAGAATAGAGATTCCCGCTTTGGGCGAGGGTGTGCTTGATAATATTTTTGCCGCTCTTTCTTATGATAATCCGGATATGTTTTTCCTCGGAACAAACTGCACCGTTTACACCGAGGGCAACAAAACATATTTTGAACCGGTTTATACGGTATCTTACGAAGCATACACATCTCAGCTTTCGCAGGCGAAGGCCATTGCCGACGTTATAATAAACGGCGCGAATCAGTTTACCTCCGTATATGAAAAAGAGCTTTATGTTCACGATTATCTTATAAGGCATTGCGTATACGCGGATCCTCAGGTTTCGTCAAATGTAAATAATATGTACGGTTGCCTTGTTGAAGGCAAAGCCTCCTGCGAGGGATATTCCAGAACCTTTCAGTATATTATGAGCGCTCTCGGCATAGATAACCGCCTTGTAACAGGTGAATCTGCTGAGGACGGAATAAATTATGTAGGTCATATGTGGAATTACGTTGTTGTTGAGGGAGAAGGATATTTTGTTGATTTAACCTGGGATGACCCGAAATCCGAATCTTCTATGGTTCATCATACGTATTTTAATGTAAATACAGCAGACATTCTTGTGGGTCACCGTAATATTCAGCAAACAATTCCTCTTTGCACTTCAAAAAAATATAACTATTTCGTTTATGAGAATTGTTATTTTACGGTTGGTACGGGAGAAGATTTTGAAGCGACCGTCGAAAATGCTGTATATAATGCTATACAGAGAAACTATAACGGTGTTGAACTTCGCTTTTCCGATGCCACAGTTTTGGCTACTGCAAAAGAGTCCTTGTTTGAATCCGGTGTAATATATAATGTATACAGCAGCACAGGGCTTTTGGCTAATTCCGAAAGTTCAATGGTTTATTACAGTGTGAATGAAGAAATAAATACAATAAGCTTGTTCTTTTGAAAGAAGTTAAGTTTGAATAAATTCGCCCATAGCACCGCTTTGTGTTCGGGGCAGTATCCATATACAGTACCGCTCACATAAAACGGCACTCTGAACGATTTTCTTGCAAACTTTTTCTTGCGGCGAACAGAAGGGAGTAATCATAATTATGGATAAAGAAAAAATAGAAAGAGCCGTCCGGGATATTCTCGAGGCTATCGGTGAGGATCCCGACAGAGAGGGTCTTAAAGAAACTCCTTCGAGAGTTGCAAGAATGTATGAAGAGGTTTTCAGCGGAATTTCCGAGGATGCTCATACCCATCTTAAGCTTTTCAATGAACCCGGCAACGATGAAATGGTAGTTGTCAGGGATATTCCTCTTTATTCAATGTGTGAGCATCATTTGTTGCCTTTCGTGGGTAAGGCTCATATTGCCTATATACCTTCCGACAGCAGAATTATAGGTCTTTCCAAGCTTGCGCGTATAGTTAATGTTTATGCTAAGCGTCCGCAGGTTCAGGAGCGTCTTACTTCGCAAATTGCTGATTTTCTTTATGATGAATTGGGTGCAAAGAGCGTTGCGGTAATAGTTGAGGCGGAGCATCTTTGTATGACTATGCGTGGAGCAAAAGCCGCAGGTGCCGTTACTCAGACATCGGCTCTCAGAGGTGCTGCCAGAAGCGATGCAAGAACCCGAGCTGAGGTTATGTCGTTGCTTACGGGTGGAAGATGATGTTTTCTTTTAAAAAACTTATAGAAGAGAAAAAACGCCCTCTTGTAATGGGCATACTTAATATTACTCCCGATTCTTTTTCGGACGGTGGAAAAAATATCGAACTTTCCCATGCGTCGGAAAGAATTTCTCAAATGGAAGCCGAGGGGGCGGATATCATTGATATAGGTGCCTGCTCAACTGCACCTATGAATACGATTGCGCCTTTGGAAGAAGAGCTGTCGCGCCTTGCCGTTCTCCCGCAGTTAGCGGAGGCGGCGAGCGTTCCTTTATCCATAGATACGTTCCGTCCGCAGGTTGCGCAGTTTGCTCTTGAAAACGGTGTTTCCATTATAAATGATGAAAGCGGCGAATTTTCGCGAAATATGGCTGAGCTTGTTCAGAAATTCGGTGCAGGCTGGATTTTTATGCATACAGGTGGTAAAACGTCAAAAGAAACCGTGTACTATGAAAACGGAGTAGTAAGTGCGGTTAAAGACTTTTTCCGTGATATGAAAAAATTTTCATTGGATTTCGGTGTTAATGAGGAAGGTCTTTGTTACGATTTCGGAATAGGCTTCGGAAAAACAAGGCAGGAGGATCTGGAGCTTCTCGGCTCCTGTGAAAAATTCTCGGAGTTTTCACCGCTTCTTGCAGGCGTGTCCCGCAAGAGAGTTATAGGTGAAGCCACCGGCAAAGCTGTTCCGAAAGACAGAATATTCGGCAGTGTGGCAGCCGCGGCAGTTTGCGCTTATTCGGGTGCGCAGATTTTGCGTGTTCATGATGTGGGTGCAACTGTTGATGCAATAAAAACGGTTGAGTCGATAAAGAAAGGTTTTATAAATGGCAAAGATAATTATTAAAGGCTTGCGCCTGAAAGCTTTCCACGGAGTTTTTTCGGAAGAAAAGGTTAACGGGCAAATGTTTGAATTGGATATCACCGCTGAAACAGATATAAAAAAAGCACAGCTCAGCGATGATCTGGAGCATACCGTCAGCTATGCGGAAATTATTGAAACCGTAAAAGAGGTGTTTACCGCCCAAAGCTATAACCTTCTTGAATGTGTGGTAAATAAGGTGTGCACCGAAATATTGTCAGCTTATCCGAAACTTGAAAGCGTTACCGTTCTTCTCAAAAAGCCCGAAGCTCCCATTGATGCGGATTTCAGCTATGTGGCAATTGAGGATACTGTGACAAGAGAACAACTGACAGTAGGTGCAGGGGAATAATGAAGGCAGTAATAGGTGTAGGAACAAATATCGGCGACAGAATTCAGAATATTAAAAATGCTGTTGATGCTCTCGGCTTAACTCCCGATATAACGGTTTTAAGATGTGCGAGCATTTATGAAACAGAGCCGTGGGGATATACGGAGCAAAGAGCGTTTTACAATACCGTGGTTGAAATAGAAACTGAGCTTTCACCCGAAATGCTTTTGGGTGTGTGTTTGGGTATTGAGGCAGGTATGGGTAGAATCCGCGAATTTAAAAACGGCCCTCGGGTTATAGATTTAGATTTACTGCTGTTTGAAAACTATGTAAGTAATACCGCTCAGGTTACAGTACCGCACCCCCGTATAGGCGAGAGGGATTTTGTTTTGGTGCCGTTAAAAGAACTATATAATAGTATGAATATTCTCGGCACTTCATATTTAGAACAGTATCAAAATATAGCTGAAATAACATCTGCAAAAAAAGTTGAGAAAATATAAAATTAGGTATTGACATTTTTTAAATGCAGTGATATAATGCTCAACTGTCGGCTGTGAAACAGCGGTTCGAAAACAATCGAAAAGCAGAACACTCCGGCGAAAAACATCGGTAAATACCTTTTAAAAGAACGGAGTTCCGAAACGCCCGGTGGCGTGTAAGACTCGACAAAAAACTTAAAAAAAGGTGTTGACA
>CAZCQI010000030.1:0-15460 GCA_964500795.1 uncultured Eubacteriales bacterium | reverse complement strand
TTTCAAAATTGAAACAGGGGGTCGGTTTTCCATGAAAAACCACAAAATCACAGAACCGTCCGTCCCCTGATTTTTACTAAAGGCAAGGTGACGAAATGAAAAAGAAAATATTTATTTTTACTGGGATGATACTTCTTGTAGCTTTGGTTTTGCCGTATGCGTATGTTGAGATAATGACATCGGTACATTATGAAGAAACCGTTGATTTGTATGAAAAAACAGGTTGGATTTTATCCGATAATTATCATAAGGTCTTTTCGTTTTAGAGGATAGCGCGAAGGTGCTCTATTCTGAACCTGACCGTGTTTCGATGTGTGAATTTTCTAAAGATGAAAATGGAAACTGGGTATATAAAAATATAGAACCGTTGCTTTTTCGGAATAAATTGAGTTCGTCATTTTCCAAAATCAGCGAACCTGAAAAACTTTTTTACCCCATATATACAGTTAAGCATTTAATTGAACCTGAGGAATCAAAAGAGAACTTCGATTATTACGAACAGAAATTGAAAACATTAGCAGAAGAGGAAAAATTTTCTTTTGATGTTGTTTTAGCTGAAAATAATATTGACAGAACAATTTCCGTTTACGATGAAAATTCTGATTTTGTAATTGAGCTTTTTAATGATTACGACGGATACAGTGGTTATGAGCAAGCTGAAATCACTTATTCGTGCAAAAATGAATTTGATTTGGATTTGTTAGTCCGTATTCAAGAATGTTTAATGCAAAAAACAGCAGATGAAAAAACGATTGGTGAGGTTTTAGACCCGAACACAGTATTATCTGAAGCGAAGCTAGTCAGGGATATGTATCCCGATGCTTCTGAAATTAAAACTAAAGACCTTTTAGGAAACGGTGAATATCTTTTGAGTTATATCAGTAACGGAAATGACAAAATAATTTTAATTTCCGGAACTACTAAAAGGGACGGAATAGGGGAATAGAGAACCTGCCGGGTAACTGTTGTGTGATTAACGGTTGCAGCACGGTAGAACCCTTTAAAATTAAATCAGGAGCGGTTTATGCCATAATAGGTGTAAAACGCTCCTCTTTGTATAATAAAAAGCTCTCAATCGGTAGGATAGAGAGCTTTTGTTATATGATAAAAATTATTGGTTTACAAGGTCACTCATGTTGTACACGCCGGGTGCTTTACCGTTTATAAATGCTGAGGCATTTACAGCGCCTTGTGCAAATATTGCCTTCGAGCGTGCGCTGTGAGAAAGTTTAACAATTTCATCATTGCCGGCAAATATGACCTCGTGTTCACCAACGATAGTGCCGCCTCTGATTGAATGTATGCCTATTTCGTTTCCGTTGCGTTTTTGCCTCTTTGAATGCCTGTCATATTCAAAATACGCATCAGGCATTTCTTCTTTGACAGCATTTGCAAGCATAATTGCGGTTCCGCTGGGAGCATCAAGTTTTTGATTATGGTGGGCTTCCACTATTTCAACATCAAAGTCATTACCAAGTATCTTAGCGGCAGTTTTTGAAAGCTCGCAAAGAAGGCTGACACCGAGAGACATATTGTAAGAAAAGAAAATCGGAATATCTTTTGAAGAGGCTTCAATTTCTTTAATCTGTTCTTCGGAGTAACCTGTGGTTGCCAAAACAACTGCAATTTTATTCTCTTTTGCAAAGCTCAGCATATCAGTAAGAAGCGAAGGGTTTGAAAAGTCAATAATTACATCTGCTTTAACGGTAACTTCAGTGTAATTCTGAAAAACAGGAAAACCTATTGCAGAATCATCTACGATATCAATGCCTGCAACTATTTCACAATCTTTGCGCCCGTTAACAACGGCAACAACATTTCGACCCATTTTGCCGCAACAACCGCTTAAAAGTATTCGTGTCATTTAACTTCCTCCGTAGAGATTTTAAATCATATTATGTTTCTTGAGAACAGCTCTGAGCAGCTCCTCATTTTTGCTGTTAAGAGGGGAAAGCGGCATTCTGCATCTTCCCGCATCAATACCCATCATACACATAGCCGCCTTAACGGGTATAGGGTTAACGTCACAGAAAAGTGCATTGCACAAATCAAGATACTCAAGCTGCAATTCTACACTTTTCTTTATATCTCCGTTAATACCGAGTATTGCAATATCATGCGTAAGCTTAGGTGCAATATTTGAGAGAACAGAGATAACACCTTTTGCACCTAAAGTCGCGAAAACAGCAATCTGGTCATCATTTCCCGAATAGAAATTGAGGTTATCACCGCAAAGTGCGAGTGTTTTTTCAAACTCTGAAATGTTACCGCTCGCTTCCTTAGCACCGTTAATAAGCGGTAATTTTGAAAGCTCAAGGTAAGTTTCGGGTTTTATGTTTACACCTGTTCTGCTTGGCACATTATAAAGAATAATAGGGGTGGAAACACGCTTTTCAATGTATGAGTACGACTCAATAAGACCGTCTTGCGAAGCCTTATTATAATAGGGGGTCACCATTAAAAGACCGTCAACACCGCATTTTTCGGCATCGTTTGAAATCAGAACCGAGTGTTTTGTGTCATTGCTTCCTGTACCTGCTATAACAGGTACTCTGCCTGCCGCAACCTCAACCGCAACACGGATGGCTTCAATATGTTCATCATAAACAAGGGTGGATTTTTCGCCCGTTGTTCCGCAAACAACAAGAGCATCGGTTCCGTTTTCAATTTGATTTTCAATTATTTCCTCAAAAAGAGGAAAATTGATTTTAAGATCCTCGCCGGTAAAAGGTGTAACAAGTGCCACGCCGGCGCCCGTGAAAATAGGTTTTTTCACAGTATGACCTCCAAATTAATATTATTATCAGTCCATATAGCCTTCTGCACAAAGAAGCTCGGCAAGAAGAACTGCGCCGCCTGCAGCACCTCTGAGAGTGTTGTGAGCAAGGCATACAAACTTATAATCGTACTGAGTATCTTCACGAAGTCTGCCGATAGAAACAGCCATACCGTTTTCAAGATTTCTGTGAAGCTTTGTCTGGGGGCAGTTATCCTCTTCAAAATAGTGGAGGAACTGCTTAGGAGCAGAGGGAAGCTCAAGCTCCTGAGCTCTGCCTTTGAAGTTTTTCCATATATTGATGATATCTTCCTTTTCGGGCTTGTTTTCAAAACGAACAAATACAGCACCCATATGACCGTCTGAAACGGGAACACGTATACACTGAGCAGTGAAATTCGGAGCAGTTGCAGGAACGATTTCGTCACCGATGATTTTACCCCAAAGCTTAAGCGGCTCTTTTTCGCTCTTTTCCTCTTCACCGCCGATGAAAGGAATAACGTTATCTACCATTTCGGGCCATCTTTCAAAGGTTTTTCCTGCACCGGAAATTGCCTGATATGTGCAAACGGCAACATCTTTAACAGTGTATTTTTCGTGAAGGGGGAAGAGTGCGGGAACATAGGACTGAAGAGAGCAGTTTGATTTAACTGCAATAAAACCTCTTTTAGTGCCAAGACGTTTTCTTTGAGAATGAATAACCTCAATATGCTCGGGATTAAGCTCGGGAACTACCATAGGAACATCGGCAGTCATACGGTGAGCACTATTATTGGAAACAACGGGACATTCAGCCTTAGCATATTTCTCCTCGAGTTCTTTTGTTTCAGCTTTGCTGAGGTTAACGGCGCAGAAAACAAAATCAACACTTGACGCAATCTTTTCAATATCGTTTTCCGCATCAAGAACAACCATATCGAGATATTTCTCGGGTGTGGGCTCAGCCATACACCAGCGGGAGCCGAGAGCCTCTTTATAGGTCTGACCGGCTGAGCGTGAGCTTGCGGCAAGAACTGTTACGTCAAACCAAGGATGCTCGTTAAGTAAAAGAGCAAATCTTTGACCTACCATACCGGTTGCACCGATAATACCAACTTTGTACTTTTTCATAAGTACACCTCCGGATTACAAAAAGTACTTGTAAATACGGAATAAATGTATTATAATTATTCCGCTTTTTAACGATTATATATAATATCATATTAGTCATTAATTAGTCAATGTTTTTTTAAATTTAGCAAAGGAATAACTATGAATAAATCAGATTTTTTCTATGATTTGCCGGAAGCTCTTATTGCCCAGCATCCCGTTGAGCCGCGTGACAGCTCGCGTATGATGGTTCTTTCGAAAGAAAGTAGTGAAATAGTCCACAAACATTTCTATGATATTTGTGATTATCTTAAACCCGGTGATTGCCTTATTTTGAATAATACCCGTGTGTTACCCGCCAGAATTTACGGAACGAAAATCGGTACCGGTGCAAATGTTGAATTTTTACTTTTAAAACAGATAGAGAATGATTTGTGGGAAACTCTTGCAGGTCCCGGTAAACGTGCAAAAGAGGGCACTGAATTCACCTTTGGTGACGGTATTTTAAATGCGCGTGTTGAAGAGGTTCTTGAAAACGGCAACAGAATAGTAAGATTTTCTTATAACAGTGCCGATAATTTTTTTAATATTCTTGATAAAATCGGTCAAATGCCTCTTCCTCACTATATTACTGAAGAACTTGAAGATAAAGAACGTTATCAAACAGTTTATTCTAAAGAATTGGGTTCCGCAGCTGCGCCTACCGCAGGTCTTCATTTTACACCTGAACTATTAAAGAAAATTCAGGATAAAGGTGTAAATATCGGATATGTTACGCTCCATGTTGGTTTGGGTACATTCCGACCTGTAAAAGCAGAAAAAATAGAAGACCACCGTATGCATTCGGAGCATTACCACTTACCTAAAGAGACCGTTGACCTTATAAACAATACGAAGAAAAACGGCGGTAGAGTAATTGCGGTAGGTACTACAAGCTGTCGCACGCTTGAATCCGTTGCAACCTTTTGCGGTGAGATAAAAGAAGACGACAGATTTACGGATATTTTCATTTATCCCGGTTATGAATTTAAATGTGTAGACGGTCTTTTAACCAATTTTCATTTACCCGAAAGTACGTTGATTATGCTTGTAAGCGCTTTTTACGGCTATAATAAAACACTCAATGCATATAAAACGGCAGTTGAAGAAAAGTACCGCTTCTTTTCCTTCGGTGATGCGATGCTAATTTGTTGATATTGCCCAAATGATTAAGTTACGACGACATTAAATTGTGTATCTGCACAAAAGTTCAACAAATTTGAAGAAAAATGAAAAAATTCCATAAACTTCGAGGGATGTTTATGAAAAATAACAACATTTGCAAGAGGTGTGCATTTCAAAAAATTAACATATAATTTATTGACTTTAGCCGATAATATGTTAAGATAAAAATATAGAAAACATATACTAATGGTGGAATGTATTTATGGTAATTAGATATTCAAAGGATGCTTTGAAATTTTTGGCAAAGCTCGATAAGAAATCTGTTATAAGAATAAGAGAGAGGCTATTAACGGTTTAACACTTCAACCGCCTGTCGGGGATATAAAACTTATACAAGGTTATACCGATAACCGAAAAAGACTCAGGGTCGGTTCTTGGCGTGTCATCTATAAGTACGGTGCAGATGCAGAGGTTGAAATTCTTTTTATCATTGATATCGGAAACCGTGGAGATATTTATAAGTAAAAAGGAGGGCAAGTTAATGTCTAATGTTGCAATGGATGCTGCAAGGCTGATGGATATGTTGCCGGAGGACGACAAGAACTTCGCTTATGAGTTTATCAAGAAGCTCGTGCTTGCGTGGGACCCTGATTTTACAAAGGTCACCTCCGAGGAAGCAAAACATATCGCCGCTGCCGAGGAAAGCGGTTTTGTTGATGAAGCGGATATTGATTGGGATAATCTTGCCGCATTGCAGTAAATCGAAAGATAGCGCAGGAGAGAAAATCTCTTGCGTTATTTTTTATTGAAATTTATAGCGTTTTCATATATACTGTAAACATTGGAGTTCCGATGTTTATGGGATAGCGGATTTTATACCAATCGTTAAAAGAAATTACCAATCGTCACATATCCCGTAAACTTCGGTGACTGTATGCTTATTGTTTGATTTTGAAGGGAGAACTACATGTTTAAGCTTATAAAAACCGAGGGTAATGCCCGTCTCGGTGAGTTTTCAACAGTACACGGAACGGTACAAACGCCTGCGTTCCAAAACGTTGCTACTTGTGGGGCAATTAAAGGCGGTCTTTCTGCTTATGATTTAAAAGATATAGACTGCCAGGTTCAGCTTTGTAATACCTACCATCTCCATGTAAGACCCGGCGATAAGCTTATACGGGAATTGGGCGGATTGCATAAATTTACCGGATGGGACGGACCCATTCTTACCGACAGCGGTGGCTTTCAGGTTTTCTCTCTTGCAGGACTTCGTAAAATTAAAGAAGAGGGTGTAACATTTAACTCTCATATTGACGGTAGAAAGATTTTTATGGGCCCTGAGGAAAGTATGCAGATTCAATCCAACCTTGGTTCAACAATTGCCATGGCTTTTGATGAGTGCGTAAAAAATCCTGCTGAATATAATTACGCAAAAGCATCAACAGAACGTACTACTCGCTGGCTTATAAGATGTAAAAACGAGATGCAGCGGTTAAACAATTTACCTGAAACACTTAATAAAAATCAGCTTCTGTTTGGTATAAATCAAGGCGCAACTTTTGATGATTTACGCGTTGAGCATATGAAAGTTATAGCAGAACTCGATTTAGACGGATACGCAATAGGCGGTCTTGCAGTCGGTGAGCCCAAGGAAGATATGTACCGTATTATATCTGCTGTTGAGCCTTTTGCTCCGAAAGATAAGATACGTTATCTTATGGGAGTTGGTACACCGGGGAATATAATTGAGGGTGTCAGCAGGGGAATTGATCTTTTTGACTGCGTTATGCCCAGCCGTAATGCAAGACACGGTCATCTGTTTACCTGGAACGGCATAATAAATATGAATAATGCTAAATACGCTACGGATGATACTCCTATTGATGTTCAATGTAATTGTCCCACTTGTCAAAAATTTTCAAGAGCGTATCTTCATCATCTTTTTAAAGCTAAAGAAGTGCTTGCAATGAGACTTGCGGTTACCCATAATTTGTATTTTTACAACAATTTATTGAAACGCATTCGTGAAGAACTCGCTAACGGAACTTTTGAAGCGTTTAAGAATAAGTATGTTGATTTGCTTGACACAAGAATTTAATGAATAAATTAAGAATTTTGCAAAAATCTCTTGTATAATTTGCATTGAACAGTTATAATACTTAGTATGAAAAATTTGGAGGATAAAACTATGTTCAATTTTATGAATTTTCTTGCATTATCAGCTGAAGGCGGTACCAATAACGGAATTACATCCATTATTCTTATGGTTGTTCTTTTTGTTGCAATGTATTTCCTTATGATTCGCCCTCAGAAGAAGAGACAAAAGGAAGAACAGAATATGCGTGATTCCATTCAGATTGGTGATGAAATTACAACCATTGGCGGAATCATGGGCAGAGTCGTTACTGTTAAGGAAGAGGATATTGTTATTGAAACCGGTGCAGACAGAAACAAGCTCAAATTTAAACGTTGGGCTATTCAGACTAATGATACTGCCAATGCACGAATGGAAGCCGAGAGAAAAGCTGCTGAGGAAGCTAAAAAAGCAAAGAACGAGCAGGATGCTATTGATGCCGCAGTTAACGGCAAGGTTTCTAAGAAAAAGAAAAAAGTTAAAAATATCGGGGCTGCTGACGATATGAAGGCAGAGGAAGAAGCACAGAAGGCTGAAAATACCGAAGAATAAACATAATAAAACAAATCTCCGCATATCCTTTACCAAAAGGTTTGCGGAGGTTTTTTTATGCCTGTAAAAATATCGGATAAGCGAAAATCAAAACGAGGTGAAACTAAAAGTGCATCGAAACTTAAATTATACTTGTTCGGAACCCTGTACGGTCTTGCAGTTTTTTTGTTGGGAATGATACTGCTTTCATTTGTGTTAATGAAAACAAACAGTGAAGTTATGCCTCTATATTATATATCTTATATATTCGCTGCATTGGGCGCGTTCGCTTCTGCTGTTTTTACACAAAAGCGGGTAGGAGGCAGAGGGTTTATCACCGGCATTTTAAGCTCAGTACCGTATTTATTGATAATTATGATAATTTGTTTTACATCAATGAAATTTATTGTTTCCGAAAAAATTCTTTTATTAATACCAATTTGTGTGCTTGGCGGCTTTTTCGGCGGGATAACTGCGGTTAATACAAGATAAAAGAGGAGAAATAAAGTATGTTGAAAAAAAGTGTTGTTATTAAGGCCGGAAGAATTAAACCATTGAAAATCAAGCCGGATTATAAAACAATAATAATGATGACTTTGTTAATATGCGGAATAATAATAGGGATCGCAGTGTTTAAAAATAATAGTGAGGAATTATCTCCATATACTGAAACATTGGTAAACAAGCTAATTTCTTCACAAGCACAAGCAAGCATAGTTCAATACTTTTCTTTCGTATTTACGACTCACGCGGTATCTGTAATTATTCTGTTTATTGCAGGGTTATGTGCCGTAGGCTTGCCTTTAGTGTTTACGGTTCCTGTGTTGTTTGGATTTTTTTGCAGTTTTAGCATATGTTGCTTTTTAGCGAATTTCGGTTTGGAAGGACTCGGGTATTGCGCTGTTGTCAACATTCCATCATATGCAATTACAGCAGCTACTATTATTAAGTGCTGCTGTGAAAGTATAAATATGTCATCAAAACTATTCAATTTTACGGCAGGTGTTACCACCGATAAAAAACAAGGAATAATATTAAAAGAATATGCGTTAAAATACTTGATATTTTGCATACCTTTGATTATAGGCGCATTGCTAAACACCCTGGCATTTAAGCTGTTCTACGGATTATTCAGCTTCATCTGATATATCATCAGGCAAGTCAATTACAGGTCGTTTCGGTGCTTTCACACCGCTTAACGGGTTTGCTGCCGCGGCTTTTTGTAATTGCTCATTCATTATATGGGTGTAAATTTGGGTTGTGCTTAAGCTTTCGTGACCCAGAATCTCTTTTATTGCCAAAACATCAACGTCCCCGTATTGATACATAAGCGTTGCGGCGGTATGCCTGAGCTTATGGGTGGACAGCTCTCTTCCGTCAAGGCCTGCTTTAGCTAAAGTGTTCTTAACAATATATTGAACTGTTTTTGGGCTAATTCTTCCTTTTTGACGGCTGATAAATAAAGCATCCTTATCCTTAACGCCATCAACAGGACGAAAGGGGAGATATGCGTTGATTGCATCTATACAGGCATCATTAAGATAAATCGTTCGTTCTTTGTTACCTTTGCCTGTAACTACAAGGGTGTTGTTAGAGCGGATATCCGAAAGATTTAAAGATACAAGCTCTGAAAGACGCATTCCGCAGTTTAAAAATAAAGTAATTATACAGTAATCGCGCTCTTTAAATTTACCGTCAACAGATTTAAGCAAATCAAGACTCTCTTCAAGTGTAAGATATTTTGGGAGGGTCTTTTTGATTTTCGGCGCATCAAGCTCTTGTAAAGGATTTTCATCCAAAATTCTTTTTTGAACGGTAAGGTATTTATAAAACATACGTAAAGTAGTCGCTTTACGCGCTCTTGTTCGCTCATTATTACCGCGGCTGTCTTTACAATACACCAAAAACATATACGCATCACTTAAACTTACTGATGATGCTAAATCAATCGTAGCGTCGGAAACATCAATTTCCTCAAAAGGTGTTTCCTTGGAAACAAGACCGCGTATTACTTTTAAAAACCGAAAAAAAGTCAGCAAATCATTAGCGTATTCGGAAACCGTTAAATCAGAACGGTTTTTGATTACACTGTTATAATTCAAGTATTCAATTATAAAGGAGGGGAAAACCTCAAAATATTTTTCTTTTTTCATATTAAACTCTTTTTAAACTTCATTTCGACTTATACAAAATCAAAGTTTTGTATAAGTAAGGGTATGGGATTTGGATAAAAATTAGGGTTCTTTGGCTTCTGTACAAATAATAGATATTAATTATGTGCTCAATGTTATATACAATCAAATGTCAATCATATGTGCCTAATGGTATGAGCTAATATGATAATGGCAATTATTATTTAGTTAAATAACGTACGAACTATAATAACCTGCAAATTAAATGCTTTTGTTAACGTTTATATTTTTTCATACAAATTAAAATAGCTGATGTTACAATAATCATTGTTACTGCATATCCGAGCTTTGCTGTTGCGTTTTTTTCAGGGTTTTTCATGATATACATTCCTTTCTCGTTTAATGGAAATTTTTTAAATGATACTTTCATCATTTCAAAAAAACTGATTAAAGTAATTTTTGGCTTTTTAATCTAAATAACAGATTCAGTCAATGAAACAATTCCGCCGAAATCTCTTAAACGGCGTTCGGTACTAAATATCGGATTAACATTATATTTACTTAAAAATTGAATTATACTGCAATAATCGGGATGACTTTTTAAATCCCCGCTGAAATATATCTCAGTTTTTGATAGCTTGGCAGAAGCCCCGCCGATAAAGCCATAATGCTTATCCGACAGATAAATATGACCCGGATTTATTTGCAAAACATCAAATTGACATTTTTTTAACAAATAGGCGAGACTGCTATCTTCCGTTATTACGGCATTTTCTTTTACAATGCAAAGATTACAACGACTGTAGCCTTGTTTTGTATTGATAACCTCTATACCGTTTTTCTTTGCAAAATTTAAGATTTCTTCAGCAACAAACATTGAATTGCAAATAATTTTATTTTTTATTAAAGCAGCATTTAACGAAATATCATCAGGATACGGCGACTTGATTATATCGGTTTCAATGATTTCAAAACCGAGTTTTTTCAAGTCACTTTCCCCTATTGATGCTTTATTCAGCAGGATTTTACCGTTTCCGAAATTAAATGACAATATATCGGCGTGAGAATTGATTTCTTCATCTAAGAGATGATTTTCTTTTAACTGCAAACACTTAATATTAAGCTCGGTTAACTCTTTAATTTCTTCTGAATATTTTGAACCTATCAGACAGTGATTTATCCTGTTTTGAGGAAGGTTGGGATAAAATATTTTATTATTCATTTTATTATATTATCCAATTAGAAATATAGTGTTTGTAAAAACACAGACTATTCCACTGCAGCTTCAAAAGCCTCGCGTATGCTTCTCACACCGATAACTTCAATATCACGGAAGGCATCCTTTGGCAAGCTTTTGATGTTTTGGCGAGGTATAATACATTTTTTAAAGCCTAACCGTTCACATTCTCTTATGCGTTGCTCGCAGTTATTTACCGTTCTTATTTCACCTGCAAGTCCGATTTCGCCAAAAACAATGGTTTGACTGTCGATAACGGCATCTTTGAGACTTGAAACTATTGATAAAGCAACAGCCAAATCACAGGCGGGCTCGTCCGCCCTGAGACCGCCGACTATATTTACATAGCAATCCATATTGCTGAAGAAATAGCCTGCACGTTTCTCAAGAATAGCTATTAGCATTGCCATTCTGTTATAATCAAATCCTGCCGCCATTCTTCGCGGATTACCGAAGCCTGAAGCAGTAGCGAGTCCCTGAACCTCTGCAAGAATGGGTCTGGAACCCTCTATAATGCAAGTTACGCATGTTCCCGAAACATTTATGGGTCGCCCCGAAATCATTGCAAGAGAGGGACTGTCGATTTCAATCAATCCTTTATTTGTCATATCAAAAACGCCTATTTCGTTAGTTGAACCGAAACGGTTTTTGGTAGCCCTTAAAATTCTGTATGAAAGATTGCGGTCACCCTCGAAATAAAGAACAGTATCAACTATATGCTCTAAAACCTTAGGACCTGCAATATTGCCGTCCTTATTAACATGTCCGACAAGTATGATGGAAATATCATTATTTTTTGCTGTACGCATAAAAAGATTAGTACATTCTCTGACCTGTGTAACACTGCCTGCGGATGATGAAACCTCGGAAATGCTCATTGTCTGCACTGAATCGATCATAACTACATCGGGTTTTTCGGTACGTATGTATTCAGAAATTATTTCAGCATCGGTTTCGCACATAATCGCCAAACGCTCTGAGGTTACACCGAGTCTTTTTGCACGCATTTTTATTTGGTAGGCGGATTCTTCACCCGAAACATATAAAACAGAGAGATTTCCGGTCAACAGCTCACATAGCTGTAAAAGTATTGTGGATTTACCAATTCCGGGATCGCCGCACAAAAGAACAAGCGAACCCTTAACAAGACCGCCACCCAAAACACGATTGAGCTCCCCCATTCCCGTATCATAACGAAATTCGAATGACGAATCAATTTTTGCCAATGGCAGGGCTACGCCTGAATTCCCAGAGAGTCTGTTTCTTGATGTTTTAGTGTTTTCTGTTATAATTTGTTCCTCGTTAAGGGTATCCCATTCACCGCATGTGGGGCATTTACCGTACCATTTAGGTGATTCATAGCCACACTGACTGCATACAAATACTTTTTTTGTTTTTGCCATTTTATTTCTCAATCCTTGAAATAATATAATTTTGAATTCCTATTGCTATACAAAAAGCCATTTTCTTCTGATAAGCCTCGGTCTTGAGTTTTTGTGCTTCCTCGTTATTGGATAAAAAGCCGCATTCGACCAAAACAGCCGGTTTTACCGCGTTATACATTAAATAGACAGATGTTCCGCATTCTTTTATTAAACGGGTATTATTCGGTTGAATAACACTTACAACTGTTTCCTGTATATTTTGCGCTAAAAGAGAGCTTTCATCGGAGTTTTTTGGAGAATAAAAAACCTGAGTACCGTTATATTTTTCTACAGAATAATGATTTTGATGAATACTCACAAAAATTGAATTGTCGGTGTTTTCCATAATTGCCATTCGGTTATGAATATCAGAGGTTTTCTTTGAACGAATGGTATCCAAACCGTCATTTTCAAGAGAAATATCCTTTTCACGCGTCATAACAGTTTTATATCCGAAAGCGGCAAGATATTCGTTAAGATAAAGCGAAATGCTGAGATTTATATCTTTTTCGGTTGTACCGTCGTTTGCGCCCGCTCCTCCGTCAAAACCGCCGTGACCTGCATCAATAATTATCACCGGAACGGTAAAGGTTACGCTGTCAGACACGGAAGCCACAAGAGAAATCGGATTAAAACAGGAATAAATTAAAATTGAAAAGCTCAGGCAAAGCGGAATTATTAAAAATAACAGTTTTTTCAAAAACATCACCTGTATATTTATATGTCGAAGCATACAAATATAGGCTCAGTTATCTGAATTCTTCACCTGTTTTTGTCATAAGCTTGAGGCGGACTACTCTATGCAGAATATCCTCTTTGCCAACCATTTTAAACAGTGCTTTACAAAATGAAACGGGATTAACCGTAAAATCGTTGCCTGCAGGAAGAACAAAACTTAAATTAACGGTATCATTATCGAATGTGCAAACGAAATCCTTGAGATGCTCACTTACATCAATTTGTTTTGAATCGCCTTTTTTAGTTTTCTTTTCAATTACTATATGCTCATCTGAAACAGCTGCTTTGATTTTTTTATAAAGCTCAGCCGCATCTTCTACACAGGGTACCGTCACCGAATACTTTGCAGAAGTAATTGCTAAAGACTTTTCTTTAGGTTCGGCTATTTCTAAAAATTCAATACCCGGAACGGTAGCGTTATTTAACTGTTCAAGTACTCTTTCATTAGGATATGAATCGTCAGTTAATCTTATATCCAAAGTTTCTCTTAAGCCTTCTGCACCTAAAGGTAAAGGAAGCCCGAAAACAAGGTGAGGATGAGGATTAAAGCCCTCCGTGTACCACAAAGGAATATCGGTTCGCCGAAAAACACGAATAAGACATCTTGTTAAATCAAGATGTGAAATATATTTTGCAGAATCTTTTTTATTAAACCACAGTCTTACTGAGCGCATGGCACTTACCTCCGTTGAGGGAATTTGAACCGCATGCGGCGCACTGTTGGCGGCAATGAGGTGTTGTTTCGGCATTTTTAGCTTTTTCATTTTCTTTTATAAGGAATGACTTTTTAACACCGGAGTTAATATGATCCCATGGTAGAATTTCATCATAAGCGCGACGACGGTTAGCGTAAAATTCAGTAGAAACGCCGCATTTTTCAAAAGCCTTCATCCAGGCATTGAAGTTGAATTTATCATCCCAGCTGTCAAAAGTGCAGCCATTATTATAAGCCTCTTCAATAACGTCACAAAGCTTTCTGTCACCTCTTGCAAAAACGCCCTCAAGAAAAGTTAAATCCGTGTTGTGGAATCTGAACGTAATTTTTTTAGAGGTGCAGGTTTCAAGGAGAAGCTGTTGCTTACGCTTTAATTCTTCCCGTGTATCCTGAGGCTCCCACTGAAAAGGGGTGCAGGGCTTGGGAACAAATGATGAAACACCTGCGCTTACACTTACTCCTTTGCCCTTAGGCTTATCGGGGTTATTATAAAATTCATTAACTACCTTTTGCGAAAGCTCATTGATTCCGATAACGTCAGAGTCAGTTTCCGTAGGAAGTCCCACCATAAAATAAAGCTTAACTGCGGTCCAACCGCCAACAAATGCTTTACGGCAGGTTGAAAGTATTTCTTCTTCGGTTATGTTTTTATTGATAACATCTCTCATTCTTTGGGTTCCTGCCTCAGCCGCAAAGGTGAGACCCGAGCGGCGAACAAGAGCAAGCTTTTCTTTAAGCTCGTCCGAAAAATTATCTATACGCAAAGAAGGCAATGCAATATTGATTTTTTTAGGTGAAGCCCAGCCTAACAGTTCTTCAAGAAGCTCTGTTATTTTCGTGTAATCACTGCTCGAAAGAGAGCAAAGAGAGAGCTCGTCGTAGCCTGTTGTGCAGGCAAGATGCTGACTTTGCTTGCTTATGGTTTCAACGGACTTTTCTCTGATTGGTCTGTACCAAAAGCCTGCCTGACAAAAACGGCAACCTCTAATACAACCGCGGAAAATTTCATGAACTATCCTATCGTGTACTACTTCTACAAAAGGAACAACAAATTTTTCGGGATAAAAAACGGAATCCAAATCAGATACAACACGCTTATTGATCTGAGCAGGTGCACCGTTTTTAGGTTTAATACTCTTAAGAGTTCCGTCATCATTATAAGAAACGTCATAGAGTGACGGAACATAAATCCCTTCAAGCTTAGAGGCGGCAATCAAAAACTCGCGTCTTGATTTACCCGCTTTTTTGTATTCATCCAGCAAGTCGAGAAATTCAAGCATCATTTCTTCTCCCTCACCGATTTCAAATGCATCGATAAAATCTGCCATTGGTTCGGGATTGCAAACACACGGACCGCCTGCAACGATAATGGGAATATCTAAAGAATCACCGCGGTTTTTGCTTCTTAAAGGAATCTTTCCGAGGTCCAGCATATTCAGAACGTTAGTATACGAAAGCTCATATTGAAGAGTAAAACCGACAACATCGAATTCATAAAGCGGATCACGGCTCTCAAGACC
>CAZCQI010000029.1:0-15565 GCA_964500795.1 uncultured Eubacteriales bacterium | reverse complement strand
AGCTGCAGAATACATATCAGTTTTACTACCTTATGAATTTACACTACTCTCAAACGTGAAATATGCCTTGCCAATTGCGGGCAGGGTTTTACTACCTTATGAATTTACACTACTCTCAAACTGATGTATCCTCAGGAAATCGCTTAACCGAGTTTTACTACCTTATGAATTTACACTACTCTCAAACTATTAGAGCCGGTTATGGTAAAGCCAAGGAGTTTTACTACCTTATGAATTTACACTACTCTCAAACCCGTTAGCCTGCCAATAAGCACCGAGCCAGGTTTTACTACCTTATGAATTTACACTACTCTCAAACCCGTTAGCCTGCCAATAAGCACCGAGCCAGGTTTTACTACCTTATGAATTTACACTACTCTCAAACTAGATACTTGCGCAACAGCCGGATATAACGTTTTACTACCTTATGAATTTACACTACTCTCAAACCTCAAACCTCAAATGGGAATAAACTGCATACACTACACTTTTGCAGGGTAATTCATAAAGCAAATTTATTATACTGTTAAAAAAATCAATTTTCAAGGATTTCGCAAAAATCGTCATCATAAACAATTACATTTTCATACATATTTTTATGAAAAAACATTTTATTCTCAATCGCCATTAATTTAATATGATTATTTATGATATCTTTATAAAACGATTCAAGTTCTTCCTCTGTAAAAAACAAGTGTAAATTTATCAGGATAAAACATTTCGGTGGTGCATACTTATGGAGAATCAAAATGTAATCCAACAACATATTTAATGTGTCTGTTGTTTCTGTATTGGGTTTAAACCCAACATTTTAAACAAATCAATTAAATTTATATCATATTCAAATTCGAAATCAAAATCGTAAGATTTTATGATAGACTCCAAATAATTTACTATGTGTGCCTTCAATTGTATTGTCTCACTTTGCAAATCATTGGTGCAATATTTTTCAATTTGTTCATACAATTTTTTCATTACAGAATTTGAATATGACAGATTAAAAAAATCCGATATAACACATACATTGCCTTTTGTTTTATATGGAGTGAAATTCTCTGAAAAAACGATGTTGTCCTCTTCTGTTTTATCGTTTATAAAAGAGTTGCAGATTGTCCTGAAAAGTTTTGGATTTTCAATACACAAAACATTTATTTCATTATCACTTAAATCAATCGGATTTGACAGAAACTCAAAACAAACCATCATAATATCAATAACCTTTCATCCGAATTAATTATATTGGTATCAATTTCACCTGAAATATGTTCCATTTTAGAAAATTGTTTTTCTGTTACAGATAAAATTTGAACAGATCCTTTTGACGGTTTTTGTTTTTTTACATCGGCGACTATCTGCTCAACCTGAGTGTAATTCAAGGCAAGCTTCGCATAGACAGATTCCTGAATCATAAGAAAACCTTCTTTTACAAGAAATCTTCTGAATTTCCGGTAGTTTCTTTTATCTTCGGTTGTTTCAACAGGTAAATCAAAAAAGACAATAACTCTCATAAACCTATAACTCATAATTGTAAAATTTCATGTTAGAAACATCATTATTTTCTATGGCATCAAGAACACTTTTTACATAAATTTTTATAGTGTTCAATAAAGTTTGTTTCTTTCCGTCAACAATAAAATCCTTGCTCAAAAGTTCCAAAACCATGTGTTTCTCTTCTTTTTCAAACTTTTGTGGCATATATTCTCTGACTTCCCGATCAATTATTGCCCTGAACGGTTCCATAATATCGCACCCCAAGTTAAACTGGTTAAACATATTATCGTGAAACAAGCCGATTTGTGTAATATATCCATTAGATACTATCTCCCTGTTAACACAAGAGAGAATTATGCTATATCCGTAATCAAGCATTGCATTTATCGGACAATCATCAGAACGTGAAAAATCTTTTCCGAACATAGCATTAAAATAAACTTTCGCCGCATGACCCTCACGATTGGATTCATCGTTAAATTCAATTTCTTCAAGATATTTATCAAGTAAACTATATTCGGATTTTTTAAAGAAAAGCAAATTATCTCTTTGTTTTTTTATTTTTTCTCCTACTATTGAGGTCCACACAGTTTGTTTTGCAATAGGATTCCATTCCATCTGACTGCGAATTTTTAAAGATGTATCGTGACAACCGTAATAAGCAACGAGCTCTGATGACGGATTTCTTTTCTCATCGCAGAAAATCACCTTGATTTTTTGTTTTGTTAACTCATTCAGCAAAGCCGTAGTTACGGATGACGCCGTATTTTCGATTATCAAAACAGAAATTTCGCTAATATGTACCCGTATAGTTCCTTCGCTGTCACGTATAAACATATAACCTAATTTCATATCCAATTTTGAAGATCTCGAAACAACAACCGTGCGCCATCCCATAACTTTCACCTTGTTAATCCAATAATTCTATTTCCTGTTCAAATAAACCTGTAATTGACTGGTTTATAATTTTGAAAGATTTGATGTTTTTCGTAGGCATAATTTTACTGCTTGTTGTGACAATTCCGCTTTGTTTAGATTCTCCCAACAAAGATAAATCACCAGAACGAACATTGGCATGTAAAATACCCAAAATCTGCATTAAAACGTCACATTGTTCTTTCAAAGTAAGTTTTTCAAATGTTGTTCTTTTTTTGTTCAATACATTTGCTGTGTTAGAAAATTTAACATTAAATACCGTGTTGCTAACTTTGTGTGCCAATACATCGTACAATTCCAGATTTTTTTCAAGTGTTATTCCATCATACTGAGTTATTGTCTTTTCGCTTTTGTATTCAATGCATTTATTTAAGTAATTTACAATTTTCTTTGCGTAACTTTCCGATACAGCATCTAAAACAAGTTGCACCGCGGGCTTATAAACTATTTTCGAACCGCCGCCGCTTTTACTACTTATATGCATTCTGAATCCATCAACACTTACAAGCGAATTATATTTCACACACGGAATAATAATATTTGAATCCACAGAAAGCTTACTGTCAATAAATGCTTTCGGGTTTTCTAAATACTTAGTTTCCTCATGCAAATCAATGGGTACAAATTGCTTAACTGTTTGACCTTTCTCGTTAAGATAAGAAACCAAAGAGAAGCATGTTGAGGTTGCGCGATTATATCCGCCGTATTTATTTATGTCGCTGAGTGGTGAGTTTGATTTTACAGATACTTGTCCATTACCTTTTTTTAATATATTCTGGTCAAACAGCCCTCCCTTTTGCTTGAATGCATAACGAGTAAATCTGATGTTATTTTTTGCCATCGTATTTTTAACTATATCGATAGATTTGTTGGGTCCATCGACCGACCAAGCATTATTTGTAGGATACGCAAACATCTGATTAAGACTTACTTTACCGGACTGCAAATCAGATATAAATACAAGTTTGTTATGATTAAACCGAGTATTATAAACATTACCCACAACAATATTCAAGTATGCATCTTTAGCGTGATGCAAATCATTAACTTCGCGGCATTTTATAAATTTGTACTGTTGCCTGAAATCAGATACAAGACCCGCTTTTACATAAACAACCTCTGAATCATAACGTTTTCTTAAAAGCTGCGCTATAGCTTTTGTAGATTGCCTTGTTTCAACAAGCTGACGGTTTATGAATGAAGAAAGCTCGTCATCTGAAAGAGGGGTGCTCCGTATCAGTCTTTCAAATTTTTTCTGACTGATCAGTTCCTTGTCATAGAGCATTTTCCAAAAAGTCAATCGGTCATCTCTGATGTTTTTCGCTATAGGATAGATATTCCCTTTTTCTTCATTTGATTTTTTAGTAACTAAAACCCTGTTATCAATGCTATCATCTTTGATTTTTGATCGAGGAAAAATATGGTCTATATCATAAAGATTTTTATTATAAATTTCTTCTAAAGTTATGGCTTTACCTGTGTACATACATCTGCCGAATTGAGTGTAGTAAAGATACAATGCATCTTTTCTGAACTCGTTTTCGTCGGTATTTGCTATTGCATTATACAAATCCTCGTTGTCTTTTTTGCAAGCTTTGTATAATTCCAAAAGACGAGTTTTTCTTGAAACCGTGCGTTTCTTTTCTTCCTCTCCGCGAGCAACCTCTACAAAAATCTTTTCCGGTTCGCAACCATTGATTTTCACTAACTCTTCAACGATTTGCATCGTTTGATAAATGGGGCGTTTTATCTTCGGTGAAACATAAAGTGCTTCCACTTCTTTTTTCAATGAAGTAAATTGCGAATCTCCGTTCACCTCATCAATTTTCTGAAGAAAACCGTAATCTTTACTTAATAACTTCATCGAATTGTTGTTGGTATTCCACATAAATCCGATAATATTATTCACTTCACCGGTTGCATTACACGGTGCTTCAATTCCTGATAAAAACTCTTTTGAAAGTCTGCCCCACCCATTATATTTTAATTTACTTATTTTTGCAATATCATCTTTTGTGAGGTTATCCCCGAAATCTGCATTCAACCTTTTTTTCAGAAGGCCTTTGTCATCACCAAAAATTGTTATATCTTTTATAATTCGCTCTTTTTCCTTATCCGATAAGTTAAAAGATTCCAAATCACGATATGATTTAAGCGAATTTTTAAAGTCGCCGTCAATTCCTGTTATTACACCATCAATACCATATGATTTAAGGTATTTCTTTAATCTCGCAATGGTTACTTTATTATTTTTTTCGAACAATTCGCAATAAATTTTCTGTTTCAACTCAACAGAGATTTCTTTGCCGTCAAGTTTCAGGTTATTAAGCTCGTTCAAGACTGCAAATTTACTATATAACAGCGAGTTTTTAGGCAAAACATCGGCATTCAAAATATACGTACATTTACTTGTTAATTTTCCAATAAAATTTTCAGCACTTTTTTCAACATCAACTACCTTCTCTAAATTCCAAGGATATATTTTATCGTCTTTCCTTTCTAACCAAGATTTTTTGCTGTGTTTATTCAAAGGACCTACATAATATGGTATTCTGAAAGAAAAAACATCCAGAATTTTTTCTGTTACTGTTTTACCTGTTTCATCCTTTTCATTTAGAAACGGCAGATATGTCGCTGCATTTTTTAATATAGCGTTCAATTCCGCTTTATTTACCTGCATGGGAATAACTGCGTTATCTTTGCTTACAATTTTAGGCATAAATATGCCTAAAGCAATTTCAGAGTACATCTGTGTATATTTTTCATCGTTGTTTTCTTTTGGCAACTGTTTCTTCAAAAAATCGAGAAACTCCTGTTGCTGACATTTATCTTCAACTGAATTTTTCTTCGAATGCCCTGAATATGCAAGATAGTTACAAACACCTTTTTTATTCTCATTAAAAATGAGATTGTACTTTTCCGGTATTTTGGCTTTCACAAATGTTTTTAACGTTTTCAAATCTCTTTTATGTTTATCATAAATTTCGCATTTTGCAAATGATATGTATTGGTAATCGTTTAAAACATCTGCAAGAACAGCCCAATCATAAACTGCTTTCAACCTCTCAACAAGTTCAAAATCATCTCCAAAAGCAGCCTCATAGATTGCTGATTTTTCATCATAACCATTCGAAAATACGATCTTTGCCGCATCTGTATTTTTCAGCTCATCGTTTGAAAACAGGTTCGCAGCATTAGCTGTTCCGCCGGCTAAAAGTGTGATAACTGAGTTTGCCGGCTCGTCTTTCTTGCTCACGGAAAATTCTTTGAGTAAAGCTGCTTTCTTTGCGGTAACTGAAATTTTTTTGTTTTTCAAGACCTCGCATACTGCAGAAATATTGCTACATTCCAACTGCAAATCCAACTCATCAGCTAAATATACAACTAAATCATTCCAAACATCATTAAACAAGGGCACAGCACTGCTTCCTAACGAGTTCGAATCAAAGAGGAAATGACCTCTGTTTTTAACAATATGACTTATAGCAAGAAAAACCAATCTCACATCCACCGGCTCTTTACTCTCTACAAGGTGCTTTCTTAAATGATAAATTGTAGGGTATAATTTATAATAGTCTTTATCTGTAAAACTCGGATCATTAAAAATTGAATATCTACCCACAACTGTTTTATCATCTTGCCACAAATTACTTTCGTGCAATCTTTGGTAAAACGCTATATCTTTTTTTGCAATTTCCTCGTCAAATAACATTTCAAGGCATTGCACTCTGAATTTGTTCCGTTGGGTTCTTCGTCTCGAGCCTCTAAAAGTACGTCTTTCTTCAGCAGTTTTACTTTCATCCAAAAGACGGATACCCCACTGTGCATTTCCCTTAAATTTCGGAATATTATAATCGGTGTCGGTTACAGCCCACCCTATTGAATCAGTTCCTATATCGAGACCGATATAATATTTTTGATTTTTCATAAAAAAACAGCTCCGATCTATTGACATTTTTTTAAACAATGATATAATTAAATCAATCTCAATTACCTTATGAGATTTACACTACAAGTTCAAATAAAAATTTATTCAAACCGCCGTTCAATCGGCTTCACAGTGTGTGAACAAGTTAAACTCCGCTAAGCGGAGTTTTTTGTTTATACTCTATTTATACCATACTTCTAATATTTTAACAACACTTTTCTTTACCAAAGCGCAATGTAGTACCATTCATGAGACTAGAACACATTTTATCAGAACATTAAAGCAAAACAACTCCAGAAGGAAGGTGATGAATTATGAAACTGTTTGATACTTTTGAAGCGGTAAAGTTTTCTCAAGAGAATATGATTTTCATAACCCACAACGGGTATCTCTACTACATCTACAACCCGAAGTACAAGTATTGGAGAAAGCACCGAAACGCAGGCAACGACCACCTCACGGTTGCCAATTATGATGACGTGGCCAAAGAAGAACTCATGGATGCTATGAATGGAGTTTTCCCAAAAAGCGAAAATGATTTTATGCGATTGTGCAATCCTTCTCAGCTGTGCATTCGAGATATGCTTGGGTTACTCAAAGAGGACTATGCAAATTACATGTCAGATAATACCATCTACCATACGATTCATTGCTTTTTGCTAGAGTCGGATATTTGCCATAAGTATTTTGAGGAAATTCAAAAACTGTTTGATGCCGCTGTGGCAAACCACCATGGCAATGCCCGGGTTGTTACACAAATAAAGGAACTTTCGTTAAAAATCATCGGCAGAGACATTTTCAAAAGAGAAATCGGCATCGTTGATGGCCATGATAGTTCGTCTTATTTCCGGATTATGCCGGTGCGAATCATCGACTATGAAGATACCGCTGATTTGGATAGCGTTGCGGAAATGGGAAGTGCGGAAATCTCAATTGAAGAAGATGATGTTGCCCAATATCTCACGCCGTTTCTTTATAACTATTTCGACGAAGAGCTCGAAGAAAATAAGAAGAGGAAAGACGTTTCCGGCTTTGAATGGTACTTAGAGCATAACTTTTTCACATATGAGCAGATGGCGCATATTCTAAAGGACATTGCAGAAACGGTCGATGCTTTAGTTTCCGGGAGAGAAACCGAGTACACAAAGAAGTTGAAAATCAAGAGAGGCACCGCTACTTACCAGCTTTTGTATGCGAAAAAGCTCGATGAAGATGAAGTTGCAGAGTATAATGCCAACAAACCTACAGAGGATGACACTGAAGTCGGACTTATTATTGATTTCTATCAGCGGTTTATCTACAGAATGGAATATATGATGAAGGTTGGCAAAGAAAAAGGCTATAATTTAATATCTTTTATGGGACCGTAAAAACCATGGCGAAATTAAGCAGTTATGACCATTAGGTCGTGGCTGCTTTTTCTTTGTTTACTGCAAACCAATTTTTGAGGACTCTACCCGGTTTTCTTTACGCCACCTCATCCGACCCATTCAAAACTGCCGAAAATTAAAATTAAGCTCAATTTTCAGCTTATTTAATAGTTAAAGTTGCATTGTAGTCGTCGATATCATAGTTTCCTGCGGTGTTTTTCAGTATGTCATAAAGGTCTGCTTTCTTACCGTCCCAGCCTTTGACATCTATCTTTTTAAGTATGAAGCCTATTCTCTTAAGCAGGTTCAGCCATATATCACCCTTTGGTGTACCTTTAACAAAGCTCTGGTTGCCTTCAAAAACGCCTCGCACAAGCTCTGTGGCATAATCGAGCGCACGCATCTTTTTTATGCTCTTATCGCACTTGATAAAGAGAAGTCCTGCGATAGTGCCGACTTTAACCTTACATATAATCTTTCCTGCCAAACGCAGACCCGTCTTTATAATGCCCTTGTCCTTTATGCCAAGCTTGCCCATAGCGCGTTCGGTGTCATCTCTCATATCCGTAATCAGATTCACAATCATTGCATCAAATCTATCGGAAAGGTATTTTTTACAGTCATCGGTATCCCATTCGAAGTCAGGCGTAGGAATACTCTTGATATCAACTGTTTTTTCGTCCACGACACTCACAAGTCTTATAATTGCAGGGTCAGCAATAACCGAGCCCGTTGTTATATCATAAAGCTTGTTGCCCTTTTCCGTAACTAATTCATTGATACTCTGATTGTGCATATGTCCCGTGAAAATAATATGTATGCCGTTATCGGCAAGGAAGGTTGCAAATTCATGTGCATCTCTGATAAGTGTAGCGGAAATCAGCGAGAACAGAGGCTGCCCCGGGAGAATGGGATAGTGACACATAGCAACAATTGTCTGATTGTCTTCCTGTGCTTTTTTTGCCTGTTCTTTGATCCACTCCAACTGATCTTCGAAGAAATAATATTTGCCGTCTTTTTTCAGGTCACAGTTAAGTGCCATAAGCCGCACATCTTCGGAAAGCTGTGCCACATAAGAAAGATGCTCTCTGTCCTCAGCTATTGCATCCCCGAAGCCGAAATCCTTGTACATATCGAAAAGTTCGTTTCTTTCGGTGTGTTCAGGGGAATATCTGCCGTTTTCATCAAAAGCAAATGTTTCTCCTTTTTCCCGTTTGAAATCGTGGTCAGCAGTAACAACATAGATTTTTTTACCGCTGTTTTTCAAATCATAGAGAAGCTTAAGAAAGCCTTCGTGACTCTTTTTTTCGCCGTTAAAAGACAAATCCCCCACAATAAGCACAATGTCTGCTTCATTGGCGTTTTTAAGAAATTCAAAAACACTTTTATTTATGCTTTCGGTTTCAGCAAAGCATTTTTGCTCATAATGCATAAACTCTTCATATTCTTTACCGCTGCAACCGAGTGCGGTGTCGAAAAAATGCGGATCAGCCATTACATAAAATTTTAATTGCTTCATATTTATATCTCCCATTGGATTGATACTTTTATATTATCAAATAATAAGCGAAAATTCAAGATTTTCACTTGTATACTTTTCACAAAATACCCAGTGTTTGATTGGAAAATACATAAATATATGACACAATTTTTTGTGAAATTCAACACAAAAAGGAGAATCCGGAATGAAAAAGAAAATAACCTTAATGTTGCTTTCAACAAATGCAAAAATAATGACGCGTCTCACGAAGCGGTTCTCAGGGAAATAGAGAAAAAGGACTGCTCAGATTTCCTGTTTGTAATTTACGAACCTACCGATTCAACAGGTCATAATTCAGGCTTCAGCTTTAACAATCCCCGTTATAAAGAGGCTTTTGCAAAGGCTGACGCTTACGGCTTTGAAATGCTCGAGGCAATCAAAGCAAGGGAAACTTATGACAGCGAAGACCGGCTCATTATAATAACCGCTGACCACGGCGGTATCAATACCGACCACGGCGGAGAAAGCATTCAGGAAAGAATGACCTTTACGGTAATGAACGCTGAGTTCTGATTTTAAACAAAGCGAAGGTGTAAGAAAGTCAAACCTTTCAAAGCACTCTAATCAAAACATTAAACCACCTCATACGTTGCTTGTATCGGCATCCTATGAAGTGGTTTTGTTTATTTGTTTCTGAAGTATTCTTATTAAATAATGCAAATTCAATTACAGTTTTATAGTTTGAGTTCGTTTGGTTTGAAAACCACCGAGCTTCAAATTCGGTGAATGTTTACTACTTAGTACGCTTACTACACTTTGTCAATAACTTATCAATAAAAAATTCCCACTTTTCCAAAAAGTGAGAATTTTTTTGTAAATTTGTTTATTTTCAAAGGAAAAATGGCATTTTAATACTTAAAAATGAGCCTGAGCCATTTTTTCAAATCATTAAGCCAAGCGGAATTATATTGGTAAACGGGTGTCATACCGTCAATTGTTTCTTTGTCGCAAGTGGAAAGTCCGTGACCGCCAAAGGGGAAAATGTGAAGTTCAAAGGGAACACCGTTTTCAGCAAGCGCATCTGCATAAAGCAAACTGTTTTTGACGGGAACACAATCGTCCTCGGCAGTATGCCAGATATACGCAGGCGGTGTTGAGGGTTTAACCTGCTTGTCGCAGGAGAAATACTCTTCGTCTTCTTGATTCTGAGGTTCATGACCCAAAAGATTTATAAAGCTTCCCATATGAGCAGTTCCGGCATTTGCATTTATTACGGGATAGCAAAGAACGGAAGCGTTAACGGATTTACTTTCGGGAAAAACCTCTCTTACCTCTTTGCAATCAAACATTGTAGAATAATGCGCCGCAAGATGTCCCCCCGCAGAAAAGCCCATTACGGCGATTTTTTCTGTGTCACAATTCCATTCATCCGCTTTTTCATAAATAAGCTCCATAGCCGCCGCAACTTCGCGAATTTGCGTTGGAAAACGGTGAGGTGCTGTTGAATATTTAAGGATAAAAACATCAAAACCCTCGGGGAGAAAATGAACAGCTACCGCCTCGGACTCTCTTTCGGAGCACATACCGTAACCACCGCCGGGGCAAATGAGCATACAAGGTCTTTTCTGATTTTCTCTTCTCATTTCAACCATATTATAAGGTAAATAAATATCAAGCGTGGGGTTGGAATCGTTCTTTCCTAAAAATTCAAAATAACTTTTCAGTTCAAGCGTCTTATGTACCATAAAATATCTCCTAACCGGTGAATTTTGTCCATAACTGAATTATATAACGCCGTCTCAAAAAAAGTCAATCAAAATATCCTTATATCTTTAATTTACAAACCTTTTAACATATGTTATACTAAAAGAAAACTCCGGAGGCTCATCATGTTACACTCTGAACTTAAAAGCAGAGATTTACCACCGCTCAAAAGCCGCGAAGAAATGGTTGAAATTATGCAACGGGAGGTATACGGATACCTTCCCCGTGTTACATATTCGCTTAGCGCATCTGAACCTACTGATGTTGAATTGCGTTACTCCTGCGGTGAGGTTACTCATTCTTACATTACTCTCACCGTTGCCGTAGGCAGAAAAAGCCACTCTTTCAGGGTTGACAGATTTCTTCATGCAGACCATAAAAAAAGACCGCTTATTATACTCAACAACATTCATCCTGCAAACTCCTGACAATATTTTGCAAAAGAGGAATTAACGGAATATGATGTTGATTACCTCGTTTTCTGTTATACGGATATATCAAGTGACGACGGTGATTTTAAAACAGGTCTCGCCGGGCTCCTTCTGCCAAACGGTCAGGACACTCCCTATACCTGCGGAAAAATAGGTATCTGGGCATGGGGAGCAATGCGTGTTCTCGACTATGGGCTTACGCTCCCCGGAACTGATGAAAATAATGTTGCAATTGCAGGCCATTCACGGCTCGGAAAAACTGCACTTTACACAGCAATGACGGATACCCGATTTAAATTTGCTTTTTCAAATGCAGCAGGTTGTTCGGGTGATTCGATTGCAAGAGGCAGCACGGGAATTCGATTGAAAAACTTTACCCGCAAAGAATCCGACCGCGGTGAAAACATAACAGACATTGTAGAAAGATTCCCCTATTGGTTCTGTAAGAATTATCATAAATACGCTGACAACCCTATTCCCGAAGATTTTGACCAGCATTATCTCGTTGCAAGCATAGCACCCGCGTTTGTTGCTGTGGGTTCCTGCGACCTTGACAGCTGGGCTGACCCTCAGTCTCAACAACTATGCTGCCTTGCCGCAAGCGAAATGTGGGAAAAAAGCGGCCTCAAGGGATTAGTGGGAAGCGACCGATTTCTAAAAGCCGAAGAAAGCCTTACAGATGGACGCGTGGGATATTTTATGATTCATTCAAAGCACTTCCTTTCACGTCACAGCTGGAAACACTTTATTGAATTTATAGAAAAACATAAAAAAGAGTCTGTTTAAGTCTTGATATTATTTTATAAAAGTGCTACAATATGTCAGAAATCAAAATACGGAGGTATTGTTATGGAACACATCAAAACCATCGAAACAAGAAATCTTTGTGAAAATGCTAAAAACGGCGGTTGCGGCGAATGCCAGACTTCCTGCCAGTCTGCTTGCAAAACAAGCTGCGGTATTGCTAACCAGCAGTGCGAAAACAAAAGCAACAAGTAATTTAGATTATTGAAAAAATGCCGCCGCGCAGGCGGCATTTTTTCAAGTCTTTTGAAAGGATAAATATATATGATACACAGGTACAAACCGGGCGGTTACAATATCGTTCTTGATGTTTGCTCAGGCTCTGTTCATATTGTTGACGAAATTGCATACGACATAATCGGTATGTATGAAGAGCAAGAAAAAGAGGAAATTATTAAAGCTGTCAGTGAGAAATATGTTGATGTTACCGAAAAGGAAATTGAAGAGTGTTACGCTCAGGTAACTGCACTCAAGGATTCAAAAAAGCTTTTTACTCCCGATAATTTTGAACCTATGGCAGGAAAGCTCAAGGAAAAAACCGCAGGTGTTGTTAAGGCTCTTTGCCTTCATATTGCCCATACCTGCAATCTCAACTGCTCCTACTGCTTTGCAAGTCAGGGCAAGTACCACGGTGACAGAGCGGTTATGAGCTTTGAAGTGGGTAAACGCGCACTTGACTTCTTAGTTGAAAATTCAGGCACACGCCGAAATCTTGAAGTGGATTTTTTCGGCGGTGAACCCTTACTTAATTTTGATGTTGTAAAGCAACTCGTTGCATACGCGAGAAGCATTGAAAAAGAGTGCAACAAAAATTTCCGTTTTACGCTTACTACCAACGGTATGCTCATTGATGACGATGTTATTGATTTTGCGAACCGTGAAATGAGTAATGTGGTTTTAAGCCTTGACGGAAGAAAAGAAATTCACGACCGTTTCAGAGTGGATTACAACGGTAAAGGAAGCTTTGATACCATAGTACCCAAATTTCAAAAGCTCGTTGAGGCAAGAGGCGGCAAAAATTATTATATGCGCGGTACTTTTACCCACGCAAATCCCGATTTTCTTGAAGATATTAAAACAATGCTTGACCTTGGCTTTACAGAGCTTAGTATGGAGCCTGTTGTTTGTGCCTCGGGTGACCCCGCAGAGCTGACCTCGGAAGATATTGAAATTGTTAAAGAACAGTACGAAAAACTTGCAGAGCTTATGCTTGAGCGCAGAGAAAAAGGTAACCCTTTTACATTCTACCACTATATGCTTGATTTAAAGGGCGGTCCGTGTATTTATAAGAGAATCTCAGGCTGTGGCTCGGGCACGGAATATTTGGCTGTAACACCTTGGGGCGACCTTTACCCCTGCCACCAATTTGTCGGCGATGAGAGTTTCAAATTAGGTAATATTTATGACGGTGTTACTAACCTTGAAAAACAAAACGAATTCGCAAATTGCAACGTATACTCCCGTGAAGAATGCCGTTCCTGCTGGGCAAGACTTTACTGCTCGGGCGGTTGTGCCGCAAACGCTTACCACTCAACAGGCTCTGTTACGGGTGTTTACAAAAACGGCTGTGAACTATTCAAAAAGCGTATGGAATGTGCAATAATGCTCGCTGTTCAAGAGGCTGTGAAATAAATATGGACACTCCCATTTGTGACTTTGCGGAGAATTACGCAAAAAGGAACAATTTAAGACTTCATATGCCCGGTCACAAAGGCAGGGGCGCTTACGGCGAAGCCTTTGATATAACGGAAATCGACGGTGCCGACAGCCTTTATGAGGCATCCGGCATAATTAAGGAAAGCGAAAATAATGCAAGCAAGCTTTTCGGCGCAAATACCTTCTATTCCGCCGAAGGCTCCTCCCTTGCCATAAGGGCAATGCTTTACCTTGCCGTTCTGTATGCAAAAAGCCAAAACAGGCAACCGATAATAGCGGCAGGAAGGAATGCTCATAAAACCTTTGTGAGCACTGCCGCTCTCCTTGATTTCAAGGTGGATTGGCTGGCTCCCGAAGGCAGTTCATATCTCAGCTGCCCCATAACCGAAAAATATATCCGTGATTATCTCAACACTGCCGATATTTTACCTTCCGCCCTATACATAACCTCACCCGATTATTTGGGAAATATGTGTGATATCAAGGGTATTGCGAAAGCCTGCAAGGAAAAAGATGTTCTCCTACTTGTGGACAATGCTCACGGTGCATATCTGAAGTTTTTACCTGAGTCCAAGCATCCTATGGACTGCGGTGCGAGTATGTGTTGCGATTCTGCTCACAAAACTCTTCACGCGCTTACAGGTGCCGCATATCTTCATATATCAGTCAATGCACCTGAATTTTTCATAAACTCGGCAAAAAATGCACTTGCCCTTTTCGGCTCAACAAGCCCATCTTATTTAATTCTACAATCTCTCGACAGAGTTAATAAGCACCTTGCAAACGGATACGCAAAAAGCCTTGAAGCTTTCGTTATAAAGCTTGATGCATTAAAATCAGACCTCATTGCTCACGGCTACACGCTTACGGGTAATGAGCCTATGAAACTTACGGTTGCACCTGAAAGCTACGGCTATACGGGAACTGAAATTGCCGAGTATCTTTTGAAAAACAGTATCACACCTGAATTTTCCGACCCTGAGAATCTTGTGCTTATGCCCACACCCGAAACAAGTGACAAAGAACTCTTACATCTTAAAAATGCTCTTTTAAATCTCCCGCGAAAAACGGCAATAGAAACACTTGCGCCAAAGCTTCATTTACCGAAAGTGGCTATGTCCCCACGGGAGGCAGTTTTACAAAATGCTGAAACTCTCCCCGTTTCGGAATGTCTCGGAAAAATTCTTTCAGCCGTTACGGTAGGCTGTCCGCCTGCAGTACCCATAGCGGTATCGGGCGAAATTATAGATGAAGAAATTATAAAATGCTTTTCATTTTACGGCATCACTCACTGCACCGTTGTTAAAGAAGTTTAATACTGAAGAGTTTTTCAATTCTTAAATACCTGTATACTCGCTCCCCTTTTTACGGTCAGCGAAAATAAGGCCCAATTTGCAGGGAACAAAATACAAAAGGCAACGGAAAACGGACCGAAGTTATTCATTTTCCGTTGCCGATTTTCAAAGAAATTTAAAAAAGCACTTGAAAAACAAGCGCCTTTTATATATAATACTAATTGCGCTTGAGAGCGCAACAATTTAACATTTGCTGGTGTGGCTCAATGGCAGAGCAGCTCATTCGTAATGAGCAGGTTGATGGTTCGATTCCGTTCACCAGCTCCAAAAAACCTCGTTCTTTAGCCACATGTGACTAAGGACAGTTTAGGTGAAATATACGGTGTAGTCAGTTACGGCTACACCGTGTT
>CAZCQI010000028.1:0-16316 GCA_964500795.1 uncultured Eubacteriales bacterium | reverse complement strand
GGTGATTCGGCTCTCGGTGCCTGTAAGCAGGCGAGAGACTCCGCTTTTCAGGCTGTTATGCCTGTCAGAGGTAAAATTCTTAACTGCTTAAAATGTGATTATAACCGTATTTTCAAGAGCGATATTATTGTTGATCTTATTAAGGTTCTCGGTTGCGGTGTTGAGGTTTCTTCAAAATCCAATAAAGATCTTTCACTTTTTAGTCTTGATAATCTCCGTTGGAGCAAGGTTATTATCTGTACAGATGCCGATGTTGACGGCTTCCATATAAGAACTCTTATTTTAACTATGATATATCGCCTTATGCCCACGCTTATCAATGAGGGTAAGGTGTTTATTGCGGAATCCCCCCTTTATGAAATAACATCTAAAGGTCAGACATGGTTTGCATATACTGAGAGGGAAAAGGCTGCCGTTCTTGAAGAGATAGGTAATGCAAAATATACTATCCAGCGTTCCAAGGGTCTCGGTGAGAACGATGCGGATATGATGTGGCTTACCACTATGAATCCCAAAACACGCCGACTTATTAAGGTTGAACCCGGTGATGTTGAAGAGCTTATTGCCGAAAAGTTCGAGCTTTTTCTCGGTGATAATCTTCAGGACAGAAAAGAATATATCGCAGAAAACGGTCATCTGTACCTTGAACTTGCAGATATTTCGTGAGGTAATATATAATGGCGAGAAAGAAAAAAGAAAAACCCGAAGTAATCGAAGAAGAGGTTAAGGCTAATATTATCGGAGCAGGCGAGGTAGTTAATCAGCGGATTACCGATACATTGGAAACAAACTTTATGCCCTACGCTATGAGCGTTATTGTTTCCCGTGCCATACCGGAAATTGACGGCTTCAAACCCTCTCACAGAAAACTGCTTTATACTATGTATAAAATGGGTCTTATAAACGGCGGAAGAATAAAATCAGCCAACATCGTTGGCAGAACAATGCAGCTTAATCCTCACGGTGATGCGGCTATTTATGAAACCATGGTTCGTCTTTCAAGAGGTAACGAAACTCTTCTGCATCCGTATGTTGACAGTAAAGGTAACTTCGGTAAAGCCTATTCAAGGAATATGGTGTATGCCGCCGCCCGTTATACGGAGGCAAAGCTTGAAAGTATATGCTCCGAGCTTTTCGGCGATATAGATAAGAACACCGTTGACTTTGTGGATAACTACGACAGCACTATGAAAGAGCCTACGCTCCTTCCCGTATCCTTCCCAAGTGTTCTTGTTAATATGAACAGCGGTATCGCCGTAGGTATGGCAAGTAATATATGCTCTTTTAACCTGAGAGAGCTTTGTGAAACCACCATAGGGCTTATCAAAAATCCCGATTTTGATGTTTTTGAAACACTCAAGGCTCCCGATTTTTCAGGCGGCGGTCAGATAATTTATGACAGAGCGGCTCTTGAAGAGGTTTATAATACGGGCAGAGGCTCAATTAAGATAAGAGCGAAATATTCTTATGATAAATCAAACAACTGCATTGATATCACGGAAATTCCCCCAACTACCACTTGCGAAGTTATTATAGAAAAGATAATCGAGAAGGTAAAAGCGGGTTCTTTGAAGGAAATAAGTGATATCCGTGATGAAACGGATAAGTCGGGTCTCAAGATAACAATTGACCTTAAACGCGGTACAGATCCCGATAAGCTTATGAAACGCCTTTATAAAATGACTTCTTTGGAGGATTCCTTCGGCGCGAATTTCAATATTCTCGTTGCAGGCGTACCCAGAGTTATGGGCGTTGCCGAAATTCTTACGGAGTGGATAGCGTTCCGTACCGAGTGCGTTAAAAGGCGCGTGTATTTTGACTTAACAAAGGCTAAAGAAAAGCTCCACCTTCTTTTAGGTCTTAAAAAGATACTTCTTGATATTGATAAGGCAATAAAAATAGTTCGCGAAACAGAAGAAGAGTCTGAGGTTGTTCCCAATCTTATGATTGGCTTCGGTATTGATGAAGATCAGGCGGAGTACGTTGCTGAAATTAAACTGCGACACCTTAACAGAGAGTATATTCTTAAAAGAATAGCTGATGTTGAGGACTTGAAAAAGCAGATCGAGGATATGGAGGATATCCTTGCAAGCCCGTCAAGAGTTAAAAAGATTATTGTTGAAGAGCTGACACGTGTTTCGGATAAATACGGTAAGGACAGAAAAAGTGAAATTATCTATGCTTCGGATACAGAAGAGGAAGCTGTTGAAGAGATTCCCGACTATGAGGTTAACCTTTTCTTCACCCGCGACGGCTACTTTAAAAAGATAACACCTCTGTCCCTTCGTATGGGTGGTGAGCAGAAGCTTAAAGAGGGCGATGAGCTTATATCATCGGTAAATTTCAAAAATTCGGCAGAGCTCTTGTTCTTTACCGATAAGTGCAGGGTCTATAAAGCAAAGGCATCGGATTTTGAAGATTCGAAAGCAAGCGTTTTGGGCGACTTTATTCCGTCTAAGCTGGAATTTGAAAAGGATGAAAAGCCTGTTTATATGGCAGTTACCTCCGATTATAAGGGTTATATGCTCTTCTGCTTTGAAAACGGTAAGGTTGCAAAGGTTTCTATGAGTGGCTATGCCACAAAAACCAACCGCAAAAAGCTTATAAAAGCCTATTCGGATAAAGCACCTCTTGCAGGTATTATGTATATTGAGGAGGATACCGAGGTTGTAATCACCTCAACTGCAGGCAGATATCTTCTTGTTAACACGGGAGCGATTTCTCCTAAGTCTGCTAAGGATACCGCAGGCGTTAATGTTTTAACTCTTAAAAAATATAATAAGCTTCAGAGTGTTCGCTTGTATAAAGAGGGCGAGTTCTCAAAGCCTCACCGTTACAGAACAAAAACATTGCCTGCCGCCGGTGCAACCTTAAGTGCAGATGATACCGCCGAGCAGTTGACCTTGGAATAAAAAACAAAAACTCCCCGCTCAAACAAGCGGGGAGAGCGAATGAAAAAACGTCACTAAGAGAAAATCGCGTAAGCGATGTGTAACACAAGGCTCTCAAGAAGTGACAGCAAACGCATTGAAAATGTTCATTCGCTGATTATATATTACCCTTGAAAATCGACGAAATACATAATATGCAAAAAAATTAAAAAAAGTTGCGAAAAAGGCTTGCAATTTTTATTTTGTTGTGGTAATATAATCGGGCGTTGTGAACAAGACTAAGTTCAGAATCGAAAGGAAAGTTACTTATGGATTTCATGTGGTATCATTACCTTGTCGGTGCCATTCTTATCTTATCTTCAATTATTATAATTGCTGTAGTTATGCTTCAGCAGAGTCAGCAACAGGGCCTTTCAGGTACTATCGCAGGCGGCTCTGATACTTTTTTTGATAAGAATAAAGGCAGAACCAACGAGGCTAAGCTCGCAAAAATCACAAAAATTGTTGCAGGAGTTTTCTTTGTAGTTTCTCTTGCCGCAGTTATCGGTTTTGCATTTGCATAATTAAATAAACACAAACCCTGTTTTCAGGGTTTATATATGAGTTATTAGCTCAGTAGGCAGAGCACCTGCCTTTTAAGCAGGGTGTCCGGGGTTCGAATCCCCGATAACTCACCAAGAAAAAGACTTGCTTCGGCAAGTCTTTTTCTTTTATCGGCAAGGTTACATTTATATGCGAAAAACAGCTTTTACCTGTCTTTTTCTAAATAATTAAACAGAATTGCGCCGGGAAAGCCTATGAATAAAACGCTTCGGGCGGCAATAAGAAAATCGTCCGAAACATCGGCGAGAGCATCGCCTACAGCTGTTTCAAAAGGCAAATGGGGAAAAATCGCCGCCAAAACAAGAAAAATATAGAGAAGTAATGTGGATTTTACAATCATTTTTACATTGGAATTCAGAGTTTTATAAAATTTAAAGAGCTTTGTCATATATATCACCTGTTAAATTATAAAATAAAAAAATCGGCTTTTCAATGGTAATGCTAACCTGTAAGCGAAGATATACGAAATATTGAAAAACTCTTGCATTACAATACTACATTTGGTATAATGCAATCGTTGTTGAAACAGCGGTTTCGGCCATTATTGAACGGAGGTAGACTTTTATGAAGTGTCCCTTTTGCAGTTATGAAGAAAGCAAGGTAATTGATTCAAGACCCACCGACGAGGGCGAGCGTATTCGCCGCCGCAGGGAATGTATGAGCTGCGGTAAGCGTTTTACCACCTACGAAATTATCGAAAGTGTTCCCATTGTTGTTGTTAAAAAGGATAAATCCCGTGAGGTTTTCGACAGGGATAAGCTTTTCAACGGTATTATGCGTGCCTGTGAAAAAAGGCCTGTTTCCGTTGAGGTTATAGAAAAGGCTATTGATGAAATCCAGGCTGAGCTTCAGAACTCTCTTGACAGGGAGGTTACTTCCGTAAAAATAGGCGAGTTGGTTATGGATAAGCTCAAGGATATCGATGAGGTTGCTTATGTTCGCTTCGCTTCCGTTTATCGCCAATTTAAAGATATCAATACCTTTATGAGCGAGCTGAAAAAACTGCTCATTGAGGAATAAACCATGGCTTTCATTTGTCCCGTTTGCAAAGAGCCGTTGTCGGAGCAGGGCAGAAGCTATACTTGCCCAAACCGCCACAGCTTTGATATTTCAAAGGACGGTTATGTTAATCTTTTAATGTCACAGCAATCTTCTTCAAAACGCCACGGGGATGACAAGCTTATGGTGCGTGCCCGCCGTGATTTTTTGGGAAAAGGTTTTTATGAGCCCTTGCGTGAGGCGCTTTGTTGCTGTGTAAAGGAGCATATAAGCGAGGGTGCGCAGGTAGCGGATATAGGATGCGGCGAGGGGTATTATACTTGCGAGGCAGCAAAAGGTTCAGGCTTCAAAATAAGCGGAATTGATATTTCAAAGGATGCATTGCGGTTTGCTGCTAAAGCTATACCAAACGGAAGCTTTGCAGTGGCAAGTGCGTTTTCGCTTCCCTTTGCCGAAAAAAGCATTGATTGTATTTTAAATGTTTTCGCGCCTTGCGCTTATGAAGAGTTTTCTCGGATATTAAAGGACGGCGGCAAGCTTATTAAGGCAGTACCGCTTGAGGAACATCTTTGGGAGCTTAAGTGTGTTCTTTACAGCGAGCCTTATAAAAATAAGCCTGAGAAGAGAAATGATGATCTGTTCAGGCTTGTTTCTGAAACCGAATTAAAATATAAAATAACTTTGACCGAAAGAGCCGATATCGAGAATCTTTTTAAAATGACTCCTTATTATTATAAAACGGGTCGTGAAGATGCACAGCGGCTCTTATCTTTGGAAAGTCTTGAAACAACTGTCCGTTTCGGCGTTGAGGTTTATGAAAAGAGGTAAATGCTATGTATGAAAATAATTGGGAATCATTAAATTCAAGAAAAGTACCCGAATGGTTCAGTAAGGCAAAATTCGGTGTTTTTATCCATTGGGGACTTTACAGCGTACCTGCATATGCACCTCCAACGGATTACGCTGAGTGGTACGGCTATTCCTGCAATATGGAAAACCCCGAAACCGATTGCCAGAAAGCCACCAGGGAATACCACCAAAACCACTATAACGGCAGACCTTATTATGATTTCGTGAATGATTTCACGGGTGAACGCTTTGATGCGAAAAAATGGGCAGACCTTTTTAAACGTGCAGGTGCAAAATACATAAACTTTGTTTCAAAACATCACGACGGCTATTGCCTTTATGAGACCAAGTATGCTCCCGGACTTAATTCGGTTGAGTGCGCTCCCAAAAGAGATTTTCTTATGGAACTGAAAAATGCCATGGAGGGAACGGGTGTTCGCTTCGGCGTTTATCATTCGGTATATGAGTGGTGGCATCCTTATTACCTTGAGGACCCTGAAAAATATGCTCTCGAGCATCTTCATCCCATGCTCAAAGAGCTTGTTGAGAAGTATCAGCCTAATACACTTTTTACCGATGGAGAGTGGGAGCATGAAAGCTCTGTCTGGCATTCAACGGAGTTTTTACAGTGGCTTTATAATGAATCCTCGGTTAAAGATTTTATTGTTCCCAATGACCGTTGGGGTAAAGAAACCCGCGGAAGAATGGGCGGTAACTTCACTACCGAATACGGATATGTTGATAATGGCAGAAAAATTAAAGATGTCGTTCTTGACAGGCATTTTGAAGAATGTCGCGGTATTGGTTGTTCCTTCGGTATAAATAAAGAAGAGGGTTGCGAAAACTATCTTTCGGTAAAAGAGCTTCTTAAAACTCTTTGCTCACTTGTTTCAATGGGCGGTAACCTCCTTCTTAATATCGGACCTGATGCTGACGGCACTATTCCTCCGCTTATGGAGGAACGCCTTCTCGGTATGGGCAAATGGCTTGATGTTAACGGCGAGGCTATTTATGAAAGCGAGATTTATTCAAAAGAAGCTCCCGAGGGCGTTTATTACACTCAGCGTGACGGAAATATATATGCAATCACCGAGCATTTTCCTTCAAAGGTAACGGTTTTCCCCGAAATTGATTATTCAGGGGATGTCAAAGTATCTCTTCTCGGTTCCGACTGTAATGTTGAAATTACCGAGTCTGAGGGCAAGCTTGCTCTTCGAGCGGATATCTGCTCTCCCGAGGATGTTGCTTGCGAACATCTTTATGTTTTCAAAATCAGTAAATAATCAGGAGTATTATGATTAAAGCAATCGGACATTTCAAAACAATAACCAAACACCGCCACCTTGTTATAAAACACTGCCGAAAAGCGGGTGTTTTACGGCAGGGCTTGCGGCACGATTTATCAAAATATTCCCCGTCGGAATTTCTGGCGGGGATAAAATACTATACAGGTAAACGCAGTCCCAATGAAGGGGAGCGTGCGGAATACGGCTATTCTCTTGCCTGGATGCACCACAAGGGCAGAAACAAGCATCATTTTGAATATTGGACTGATTATAACCCTGTTTCAAAAAAAGTGGAGCCTGTTGAAATGCCCATAAATTACGTTGCCGAAATGTTTTGCGACCGAGTCGCCGCAGGTAAAATATACAACGGTAAAAATTATACCGATGATTCACCCTTAGAGTATTTTTTGAAAGGGAAGCACCGTAGAGTGATTCACCCCGCTACTTCGGATTTACTCGAAGACCTTCTCAGGAAGCTTGCCGAAAAAGGGGAGGATGAAACATTTAAATATCTTAAAAATCTTGTGAAAAACGGCACTGAAAAAACAAGGTGAACCACAGTTTAATAAAATGTAAACAATTTATTGTCATCAAGGATTGTATTGTTTTTTTCTGCTTGTTATGGTAGAATATTATAAAATAAATTTACAGAGGTATTTTATATGAAAAAAACTCCTTTCATTTCAATAATAGTTCTTTTGGTTGTAATAGTTCTTGCATTTGCGGGGTGCGAAACCACTGTTTCACTTGACTCCGAGAGCACAGAAGTGCCTACCACTATCGTTGAAATTACCGACGACAGCGGCGAGGTTGTTGCTACCGAAAGTTATACGCTCGCTCCTTCAACTCAGGAGAATACCTATGTGGTAACTGTTACGGATAAATCCGGTGAGGTTGTAGGAACTGAGGTTGCTACTCTTTCGAAAGAAGAAATATCCGCAGGCAAAGAGTTTTTTAATATTGTTACTACAACAACCAAAGCAAACACGGGTAACAAAACGACCTCAACAACTGCAACTACAACAGTCTCTGCATCGGGTAACACACCGGGAACAACAGGCTCATCTGCCGCAGGCAATGAAGAAATCAGGGAAGATAAATTTGTTGTTACAGGTAGAATTGTAAGTGCTGAAGGTAATGTTACTGCTTATAAATTGGCTCGTAACGGAAGTATGTATTCTATGGTAATGGATAATAACGGTACGGGTATGGGCGTTATTATGGGAGCTGAAAATATTTATATGCTTCTCCTTGATGAAAAAAGCTATATTGAGGTTCCCAAGTCTTATCTTGAAGAGAATGATACCGATGGAACAATGGATGCAATACTTAATTTTGACTTTACAGGTTCGGAAAGTACAGAGGTAGGCTCTTTTACGGAAAAGGTAGACGGAGTAAAATATAATGTTGTTGAATATGATGACGGTTCTTTGAATTATTTCAACGGCGACACACTTGTAAAAACAGTGCTCGGTGACGGTTCTGTTATGTACTATGACAGTATCACTTCGCAGGTTTCAGCCGCATATTTTGTGCCGCCTTCAGACTATACAAAGATGGATATGACTGTAGAAAATCTCAATAAGTTCAATGTTACAACAGAACCGACGGAATAAGGTTAATTTATATGAAAAAGAATAAAACCGCACTTATAACAGGCGGTGCAAAGGGTATAGGCGCGGCTGTTTGCCGTGCTCTTGCCGCAGACGGTTATGAAATTGCAATCAACTATAATTCCTCCGAAGAGGCGGCTAAAGCTTTGAAAAAGGAGCTGTCCGAAATTACCCGTGCGGAGGTTTTCAAAGCCGATGTTTCCGACTCTGTTCAGGTTAAGAGGATGTTTTCCGATATAGAAAAGGTGTTCGGCGGTGTTGATGTTCTCGTTAATAACGCGGGTATTGCCGAGCAGGCGCTGTTTACGGATATAACCGATGAAATGTGGCGGAGGATGATAGGGGTAAACCTTACCGGGGCATTCAATTGTTGCCGCGAAGCACTTAAATATATGATAAATCAAAAGCACGGAGCAATTATCAATATTGCATCCATGTGGGGCGAGACGGGGGCTTCCACCGAGGTTCATTACTCCGCCGCCAAAGCAGGTCTCATAGGTCTTACAAAGGCTCTTGCCAAGGAAGTAGGGCTTTCGGGTATTACCGTGAATGCGGTTTCTCCCGGTGTTGTGCTTACGGATATGATGGCGCAGTTTTCGGAAGAGGATAAAAATATTCTCAAGGAGGAAACGCCGATGGGTATTTTGGGAACTCCTGAGGATATTGCAGGAGCAGTCAGCTTCCTGGCGTCAGATAAAGCCCGTTTTGTAACGGGGCAGGTGCTTTCCGTAAACGGCGGTTTTGTTATTTAATAAATCCCTACGGGGTATTATAAATATGCATAAAAGGTGGTTTAGGTATGAAAATTACATTTATGGGTGCAGGCAGTACTGTTTTTGCAAGAAATGTCATCGGCGACTGTATGTGCACAGAGGTTTTGCGTGACAGCGTTTTCGCTCTTTACGATATTGATGCAGAACGGCTTAACGAGAGCAAAACTATCCTTGAAGCAATGCAAAAAACAATGGGTGGCTACGGAAAAATCGAGTGCTATCTCGGTGTTCCCAACCGCAAGGACGCTTTAAGAGGAGCCAACTTTGTTGTTAACGCAATTCAGGTAGGACTTTATGATCCCTGTACCATAATAGATTTTGAAGTGCCTAAAAAGTATGGTCTTCGTCAGACTATCGGTGATACTCTCGGTATCGGCGGTATTATGCGCGCACTTCGTACTATTCCTGTTATGGCAGATTTCGCAAGGGATATGGAAGAGGTTTGCCCTGATGCACTCTTCCTTAATTATACCAATCCAATGGCAATGCTTTCAGGCTATATGCAGCGCTATACAGGTATTGAAACAGTCGGTCTTTGCCACAGCGTTCAGTCCTGCAGCAACGACCTTTTCAGAGATTTGGGTATGGAGGATAAGCTGGAAGCCAAAAAAGAGCTTATCGCGGGTATCAACCATATGGGTTGGCTTCTTGAGATAAAAGATAAAAACGGCGTCGACCTTTACCCCGAAATTAAGAAAAGAGCAAAAGAAAAGCTTCTTGACCCCGAATATAAAAACAAGGTTCGCCTTGAATATATTATGAATTTCGGTTACTATTGTACCGAATCGAGCGAGCATAATGCAGAATACAATATGTTCTACATAAAGAGCAAGTACCCCGAGCTTATCGAGAAATATAACATTCCTCTCGATGAATATCCCCGCCGCTGTGTCAATCAGATTGCAGGCTGGAAGAAAGAGTATGCCGAGCTTCTTCAAAGCGGCGTTAAGGAGCATAAACGCTCAAATGAATATGCATCACGCATTATGGAGGCTATTGTTACAAATACTCCTTATGAAATCGGAGGCAACGTTCTTAATAAAGGCCATCTTATAACAAACCTTCCCGAGGATGCCTGCGTTGAGGTTCCTTGCCTTGTTAACGGTAAAGGCGTTCATCCGTGCTATGTAGGTGCTCTTCCCGTGCAGTGCGCGGCAATGAATATGACAAATGTCAATGTTCAGCTTCTTACCATAGAAGCGGCAAGAACCCTCAAAAAGGAGCATATCTATCAGGCGGCAATGCTTGATCCTCATACAGGAAGCGAGCTTGATATTGACACAATCAAGAAAATGGTTGATGATCTTATCGAAGCCCACGGCGATTTCCTTCCTAAGTATAACTGATAAAAATAAAACGCGTCTGCAGCAAGCCGAAAAAACTTGTTGCAGACGGTATTTTTTGTTGATTAAATACTTACTTTATGTTACATTAGATTTATAAAATATGAAAGGGTGGTTTTCTTGAAACAAGCTTCAGCCGTTAAAGAACAAAAAATAATTACCCGTGAACAAAAGCAATTGAAAAAGCTTACGGAAAAGAAAAATAAAGGCAATTATAAAGGATATTTCGCAGTGATTCTTTTCCTTATTGCGTTCGTAAATATTATTGATGAGGTTTCAAGCGGTCTGCCCAGCTATGTTCAATCCTCTATTGTTACGGATTTCCTTGTGAATTCTCGTTTTTTAGGGAAAAGCTATTCTTTTGAAGAGGGACTTGCACTTCATACTACCGTTGGTGCGCTCAGCTATGTTTTCGGTGTGATTACGCCGTTTTATAAAGCATTGGGTGATAAATTAGGAAGAAAGCCTCTTTTCGCTTTCTCAACCTTCGGTATGAGCCTTGGGATGTTTGTTGCTTTTCTTTCGCAGAATTACATAATTTTCCTTATAGGTTATTCGATAATGGCTTTTTTTATGGGGCATGATATTCAGATTATCTATGTTCTTGAGGAAGCACCTACAAAAAAACGAGCCCGTATATACAGCATTTTAAAAGCTCTCGGTATTTTGGGCACGGTAGCAATACCTGCACTCAGAGATTTACTTATGCAAAATGATCCCACCAAGTGGCGTCTTGTTTTTCTTGTTCCTTCAATTGTAGGCTTTTTTGCCTGTCTTATGGTTATTCTTTTTGCAAAAGAAACAAGGGTGTTTATCGAAGAACGAACGGCGTATCTGTCAATTCCTTATGAGGAAAGAAAGGCTGAAAAGCTCCGTAAAAAGACCGAAGCAAAGGCTAATTCCAATAAAACGGGAGTTTTCAACGGAATTAAATATATTTTCTCTAATAAAGACACTCGCACGCTCGTTATAACTCATATGATTTTTGATGTGGCTATAGCTTCCGTAGGTCTTTATTATGAATCGATAATGCACCTTGCGGGGCTTTCGACCGAGGAGACTACAGATGCTCTTTATATGATTCCGTTTGTTTATTGCGCGGTAACGTTGCTTTCCGGGTTTGTTGCTGATTCAATAGGCAGAAAAAAGACGGTGTTTATCGGGTCTGCAATGTGCGTGGGATTTTTTGTGCTGTTTATTTTGGGGTTGAATAAAGGCTTTTCACCTTACCTTATCGGTTTGTTTGCCGGTCTTTATCAAAGCGGATATTGGATTGGCAGAGATTATATGAACATTATGATGACCGAAAAGGTTCCCACCGAAATAAGAGCCTCCGTGGTGGGCGGCGAAGGGCTTCTCGTTACTGCCGGTATGGCGTTGGGATATATATTTATGGTGGTAGGTATGAATATAGTATCCGTAGCAACGGCTTGCCTTATAGTTACTGTACCTTCCGTAAGTATTTCAGCAATTTGGCTTATGCTTAAGGTTAAGGAAACAAAGGGAACAGAGCTTGATGAGATAAAAGAGTGAGATAAACTTCGGTGATGCCATACGCCTGCGGCAATTACATACACGCTGAAGCGTGATTACATACCAATACTTCGTATTGGATAAAAACGAGCACCGCTTATGCGATGCTCGTTTTTTGGTGCCGCTGACCGGACTTGAACCGGTACGGTGTTGCCACCGAGGGATTTTAAGTCCCTTGCGTCTGCCTATTCCGCCACAGCGGCATGACTATTACATTATAATCATAACCCGTCAGAATGTCAAGTTTTTTTTGCTTTGCTTTTCATACAATCGTAAATTTATAAATGTTTATAAATGTAAAATGTTTTGTTTATTTTCAAAGTCTGTGCCCATAATACTAACATATTGCATTTTGGCGAAAAAGTGAGGGCTTTTATGAGTGCGGAAAAGAATTTGAAACCTTTCGGTATTCGTGATAAAATAGGATATCTTTTCGGCGATTTCGGTAACGATTTTACTTTTGTTTTATCAACAATGGTGTTGATGAAGTTTTACACGGATGTAATCGGCATCAGTCCGGGCGCTGTTGGTACAATTATGATGCTTTCCCGTTTTGCAGATGCTTTTACCGATGTCACTATGGGCAGAATTTGCGACAGAAGCAAGCAAACCGCGGCGGGTAAGTTCAAGCCGTGGCTTTTGCGTATGTGCATCCCTGTTGCAGTTTCCTCCTTTTTAATATATCAAACTTTCATAACGGGCTTCCCTATGTGGTTAAAAGTCGGATATTTGCTTGTTACGTATATATTATGGGGTTCTGTTTTTTATACCTCCGTAAATATTCCTTACGGTTCAATGGCGTCTGCAATTTCAAGCGATCCCGGTGACAGACAGTCTCTTTCCACATACCGTACAATGGGCGGTATGTTAGCAGGTGCGGTAATCGGAATCGGTCTTCCTGTTTTTGCTTACGATAAAATCAACGGCAGAGAAGTTTTAGTCGGCAAAAATGTAACCGTTCTTGCAGGTGTGTTTTCCGTTCTTTCTGTAGTCTGCTACCTTCTTTGCTATAAGCTTGTAACGGAGCGTGTGCGCCCGCAGGTGACGGAAGATGTTTTTAAAAATAATTCAGTAAGAAAAATGCTGAGCAATGCTTTAAAAAACCGTGCATTGATTTCAATAATTGCCGCATCTGTTGTTATGCTTATTGCACAGCTTACCATGCAGAATATGGCGGCTTATATTTTCCCTGATTACTACAACAGTGCCGCTGCACAGTCTGTTTCCACGGTTAGTATGCTGATTGGTATGGTGCTTGCCGCGGTAGCTTCAAAGCCGTTAGTAAAAAAATTCGGTAAAGCAGAGGTGGGCGCAGTTTCCTCCCTTTTTGCCGCAGGTGTAAGCCTTGTGTTGTTCCTCGTGCGTCCTGCCAATGTTTGGGCTTATATAGGTATTCAAACCTTAATGTGGTTAGGGTTGGGTATGTTCTCTATGGTGAATTGGGCACTTATAACAGATGTTATCGACTATTCGGAAATAAAAAACGGCATAAGAGAGGACGGTTCTGTTTATGCCCTCTACTCCTTTGCAAGAAAATTAGGTCAGGCGGTAGCGGCAGGTCTTTCAGGCTGGCTTCTTACCGCAATCGGCTATAACGAAAATGCCGTAACCGAAGGTGTAAGGCAACCTCAAAGTGTTCTGAACGGAATTTATAATATATCAACACTTGTTCCGGCAATAAGCTTTGTGTTGTTGGGAATTATATTGTGGTTCTGGTATCCGCTTCACAAAAAGCAGGTTGACAGAAACGTTAAGATACTTGAAGAAAAAGATAAAAAAGATAAATGAGAATGTTGCAACAGTAAAATCTGTTGCAATTTTTATTTTTTTTGTTTAATTTGGGTATTTTTTGTGTTTAATTTTGGTGTTTTTTTATATTGCAATTATATGGAAAATAAGATAGAATGTAAATAATACATAATAATTTTAGATTTGGAGTTGGAAACAAAATGAGCAGTAAGATGGAAACGGTTGAAAATCAGGTTCGTCCCTTCGGTTGGCGGGATAAACTCGGCTATGCAATGGGTGATATGGGATGCGGATTTTCATTCCAATTGGTTGCTACTTTTATGCAGCTTTTCTATTTGCAGTATATCGGTGTTTCTTCGGAAGCCTATGCTGTCATTATTTTGATATCAAAGATTTTTGATGCTGTTAACGATATAGTCATCGGTAACCTTGTGGATACTAAAAGGATTGGCAAAAAAAGTAAGTATATGCCGTGGATTCTTATCGGCGGTGTTGCCCTTGTTTTCTTTAACGTTACTATTTTCTTCCCCGTTAAAGCTCTTCCGTATGCGGCTAAATGTGCATGGTGTCTCATCTCCTATTGCTTATGGTCGATTGCTTACACAATGGTAAATGTTCCTTACGGTTCACTTCATTCTGTTATTACCGACGACCCTCAGCAACGAGTTTCTCTTTCAACCTTCCGCAGTATCGGTGCATCCCTCCCTGCTATTGTTATTATGATTGTTCTTCCGGGTATTGTGTACGGTGATGTAACAAATGAAGCAGGAGAGACGGTTCAGGTGCTTAAAGGCGAAACATTACTTCCTGTTGCGGTTGTTTTGTCATTGCTTGCGTTAGTCGTACTTTGGGGAACAACAAAGCTTGTAAAAGAACGTGTTACACGAGTTGATGCTGAAAATTCAACAGGTTTCAGAGCAATTATGTCATCTGTGAAATCTTTTTTCACAAACCGCGCCATGGTAGGTGCAACAATTGCAACCGTAGCCTCCGTTGCGCTTTTTAATTCAACAATGTCCCTCAATAATATGGTTTTCCAGTATTTCTTTAAGGACACCGACAAAGTAGGTATTGCGTTGGTAGGCAGTTACGTACCTATGATTATATTTATGATTTTTGTCGGTAAGCTTACAAAAAGGTTCGGAAAGAAGAACGTTATTGTTTCAGTAATGGTTATCAGTGTTGTTTCAGGTCTCATTTCTATCTTTGCACCTATTTCAGCAACAAACACAGGTATGATTATTTACATCCTCTGTTTGATGGGGCTTAATTTGGGTAATGCTGTATTCCAGATTTCCGTTTGGGCAATTGTTGCCGATTGTATTGAGGTTAGTTACAGAAAAACAGGTAAAAGTGAAGAAGGCTCGCTTTATGCTCTGTATTCCTTCTTCCGTAAGCTTGCTCAAGGTATCGGTCAGGCGGTCGTTGCTTTAGGCCTTGCGGCAATCGGTTTCAATGAAGGCGAAGGCGCAATTCAGGCAGCTGATTTCGGCGATAAAGTAAAATCACTTTATTTCATTGTTCTTGCTGTTGGTTCTCTTATAGCTTTCCTTGCTATGAAATTTATCTACAATATCGGCAAAAAGGAAGAGGCAGAGTTTGCGGCAAAAACAAAAGCTTAATTCATATTTCTGAAAACCAAGTAAAATAAATTAAATTAAAGGTGCTTTCGAAAAAATTATATTTCATAGTAAATCTTTCTTGTTTATTTGTTATTAAGAATAAAATCAACAAAAACTGCCGACAATTAAAATGTCGGCAGTTTTAAAAATAAAGGAGTTTATCATGAGAGAAATTATAAATATAAACAGAAAATGGGCGTTTTCAAAGCAGGCTCATACCGTTCCTGCGGAGCTTCCGTCTAATTGGGATTGGGTCAACCTTCCTCATTCGTGGAATGCAATCGACGGTCAGGACGGCGAAAACGATTATTACCGCGGTACCTGTTACTATGTAAAGAGCCTTGCAAAATCAGATTTGCCCGAGGCAGATATGTACTATCTTGAAATAAAAGGCGCCAACTCTTCTGCAGATGTGTATGTAAACGGAAAGGTTCTTGCCCACCACGACGGCGGATATTCAACCTGGCGAGTTGATATTACAAACTCACTTAAGGATGATAACCTTGTTGTTATCACTGTTGACAATGCTCCGAATGATAAGGTTTATCCCCAAATGGCAGACTTTACATTCTACGGCGGACTTTACAGAGATGTAAATATCATCTGCGTTAATAAATCTCATTTTGACCTTTCATATCACGGCGCTCCGGGCATTATGATTACGCCTGCTCTTGAAGAAGCGAAAGCAAATGTTGAGATTGAAACATGGTTGGTTAATCCGGCGGACGGTCAGAAGCTTCGTTTTTCAATAAAGGATGCCGACGGTAAGGTTGTTGCAGAGAAAACCACCGATGAAACAAAGGTAAATCTTGAAATAGCTGACGTTCACCGCTGGCACGGTAAGAAAGACCCTTACCTTTACACTGCTGAAATTGAGCTTGCGGCAGGGGATAAGGTGCTCGATAACGTTTCTTCGCGCTTCGGCTGCCGTACCTTCGAAATTGACCCCGAAAACGGCTTCATTCTCAACGGTGAGGAATATCCTCTTCGCGGTGTTTCACGCCATCAGGACAGATGGGGCTTCGGTAACGCTCTTCTTCCCGAGCATCACGAAG
>CAZCQI010000027.1:0-16362 GCA_964500795.1 uncultured Eubacteriales bacterium | reverse complement strand
AGCAGTAGAAGCCTGTGCACTCAAGAACAACGTCAACACCGATTTCGCCCCAGGGGAGCTCAGCAGCGTTAGCCATTGCATAGATTTTAAGAGTTTTGCCGTCAACAGTGATTGTGCCTGCTTCGTCATCAGCAGAAACAGTGTGAAGATCTTCGCCGATCTTGCCGCAGTAGCCACCCTGAGCTGTATCATACTTGAGAAGATTTGCAAGCATTGAGGGCTTTGTAAGGTCGTTGATTGCTACTACATCGTAGCCTTCAGCACCGAACATCTGACGGAAAGCGAGACGGCCGATTCTGCCGAATCCGTTAATTGCAACTTTAACTGACATTTGAATTACCTCCAAATATTTTTATTAGTTTGAATTTAACCTTACTTATTTTATCACAAAATAGAATAATTTCAATAACTTTGACATAATTTTAACTTGAAATTGAAACTTTTGTCACTTTGTAAAAAAAATAAAGGAAAAAACAACAAAAAATAAGCAAATGTTTTATATATTTTCACAAATTTTCAGGGGTTAACAACATTTATGGGATTACCGTTTAAAAATGCCTTGATATTACCTTCCAAAATACCCATAAGTCTGAGTCTGGTTTCGTATGCCGCCCATGCAATATGCGGTGTTAAAAAGCAGTTAGGGGCGCTGAGAAGCGGGTTATCCTTTGAGGGCGGTTCAGTGGAGAGTACATCCGCGCAGTAGCAGGAAAGCAATCCGTTTTTGAGAGCTGAAGCTACATCGCCTTCGTTTGCAACCGCACCTCGGGCGGTGTTTATAACGCAGGCTCCTTTTTTCAGCTTTGAAATAAATTGAGTGTTTATGAGCCCCTCGGTTTTATCGGTAAGGGGACAGTGAACCGTTATAAAATCAGAATTTTCAAGTACCGTATCCATATCGGTAAATACTATTTCAGGAGCGGCTTCCTTTTTACCTGACGGGGTATAAACAAGAATTTTCATTCCGAATGCAGAAGCGATCTCCGAAACTCTTCTGCCGATTTTACCGAAGCCGATAATACCTAAGGTTTTACCGTCCAACTCGTAAACGGGCTTGTTCCAATAACAAAAATCCTTGCAATCAGACCAATCACCGTTTTTTACCGATGTGGTGTATTCGCCAACATGGTTTACCGATTCAAGAATATAAGCAAACACCATCTGCGCTACGGCGTTTGTTGAGTAAGCGGGGATATTAGAAAGGGGAATGCCTCTCTCTTTCAAAGCGGGGCCGTCGATTTGATTGTAGCCTGTAGCTAAGGTTGAAACGAATTTGAGTTTAGAAAGCTGTTCGATAATATCCCTTGTGAGGGCAACCTTGTTTACAATGAGTATATCCGCATCTTTTGAACGTTCTACGACCGCTTCTTTCGGTGTTCTGTCGTAAACAGTGAGGTTTGTGAGAGCTTCAATGCAGTCCCAGGAAAGATCACCCGGGTTTTCGGTATAACCGTCAAGAATAACGGCATTTAATTTGTTTTTCATTTTAATCACCGCTTACAGTATACCATAAATTTCTTTTCTTTCAATGATTTCACTGATATTTACTTGACCTTAAGCAGATATTGTTATAAAATACATGTATGTGTGAAAAGTTCATTATTATGAAAGGTCGGAGGTTTTGACTTGTCCGAATTAACTAAAAAATTAAAGTGCAGTCGTAATCTTCGTCGTTTGAGTGTGCTGTGCTTTATTCTGGCGGCAGCTTTATTCATAGCCGCGGTACTTCTTTCTCTCCCTGAGGTTCAGCGCAGGCTTGCCTATATAAACGATTTGTTTTTGAGTGTGGAAATGTTCATTGCCCGCTTTGATAAGCTTGCGGCAGTGGCAGTTATACTTTTATTGTTTGCTTTTAAGTCTTTTATATCCGTGATACCGTTTTCTGTTTTGTTTATAGGCAGCGGTCTCGTGTTTTCGGCACCTGCTGCTGTGGCGGTTAACGCAATCGGCTTTGCACTTCTCGTCAGCATTAAGTTTTGGTGGGGTAAAAAATTCGGCGGAGGCGGCACACATAAGCTTCTTTTAAAGAGCGAGGTCATATCTAAGTTTATGAAGTTTCACGGAGACGGAAATAAATGGATGTTAGTTATACTCAGGTTTATTCCCTTTATTCCCGTCGGTTCTGTCAGCAGGATGTACGGAGCAACGGATATGAAATACGGACCTTACGTAACGTTATCTGTTTTGGGCTTTTTACCGAGGCTTATTGCCTGGAGCGTTGTCGGTACAAATATAACAGCTCCCGTAACCCCCGGCTTTTTGGTACCGGTTGCAGTGCTTTTCGTTATCAGCGGAATTTCACTTCTTTTGCTGGATGCTCTTTATGAATAATTTGAGATTTAATTCCGAAAGGATGTTAATAAATGAAAAAGAAAGATATTTTAACCGACGCTTTCCTTGACAGACTTGTTGCGGTTTACGGAACTGACGAAGCACAGCTTCAGCAGGAAAGATATTTGAAGCTTGCAGAAAGCTTTTGTGATGCATTTTCCGAAAATGCGGATATCAGATTTTTCTCTGCTCCCGGCAGAACGGAGGTTGGCGGCAATCATACCGACCACAATAACGGTAAGGTTCTTGCGGCTGCCATAAATCTTGACGCGGTAGCGGCTGTTTCTCAGCGTGATGACGGTGTTATTTGCGTTAATTCCGAGGGCTATTCGCCCATAAGCGTTGACTCTAAGGATTTGGAAATAAAAGAAAACGAGGCCGGTAAGTCTGATGCCCTTATCAGGGGCATTTGTGCTCGTTTTAAAGAACTCGGCTATAAATACGGCGGCTTTAACGCTTGTGTTACTTCCCGTGTTCTTTCGGGCTCGGGTCTTTCTTCCTCTGCTGCTTATGAGGTTCTTATAGGCACGATTCTTAACTACATATATAATGACGGAAAAATCAGTGCCGTTGAGATTGCTCAGATTTCTCAGTATGCTGAGAATGTTTATTTTAAAAAGCCCTGCGGTCTTATGGACCAGACTGCTTGCTCGGTAGGCGGCTTTGTTCAAATTGATTTTGAGGATACCTCCGCACCTGTTATCAACAAGGTGGATTTTGATATTAGCGAATACGGACACAATCTCTGCATTATTGACACAGGCGGAAACCACGCTGACCTTACGGGTGATTATGCGGCTATAAGAGTTGAGATGAACTCCGTTGCCGAGTATTTCGGTAAATCCGTTCTCCGTCAGGTGGACGAGGCAGATGTTTTTGCAAATATGGGTGATATCCGCAAGAAAACCGGAGACAGAGCTGTTGAACGGGCAATTCATTTTTATAATGAAAACAAAAGAGTTGACCGTCTTGCAAATGCTCTTTCAAAGGGCGATTTTGAAGAATTTAAAAACACTATCATTGAAAGCGGTAAATCCTCTTATATGTATAACCAGAACTGCTTTACCCTTTCAAATCCCGATGAACAGCCTGTTGCCCTTGCTCTTTGCCTTATGGAGGAGCTTCTTAAGGGGAAGGGTGCCTACCGTGTTCACGGCGGTGGCTTTGCAGGAACCGTCCAGGCATTTGTACCCGTAGAGGAAACTGAGAATTTTGTATCCGCTATGCGAAAGGTGTTCGGTGAAAATTCTTGTTATATTCTTAAAGTCAGAAGCCACGGCGGCTGTGAAATATGATTAAGAAAATCATTGATTTTGATTGTTTAAGCGGCGTATCATCGCCGCTTTTACCGTTGATTTACACAGACGGTTTGTTTTCTCGGAATGACTGTGACGGCGCATTTGTTCAAACAGATGATAATAACAGCACAAAAGCACTGTTTTCAATGAAGAACAGGTCTGTAATTTTTATTTCTCAAGATAACTGTAATTATGAGGAAATAAAAAGCTTTTTTGAGATGCTTGAAGTTCGGGAGATTACTTCGGACAAGCCTTTTAAAATGCTGAAAAACCCGAAAGCATATCAGCTTATGACCTTGGGTGAAAGCAGCTTTGAAGCCTGTAACTGTGTTTTTCTTGATGCTTCTTCAACAACCGAACAGTACAAAGCCGTATTTGACCTTGTTTGCGAGAATAACGGCAGTTTTGAAAATTGGTTTTCCGAATTTTCGAGGAAAATAAATTCAGGTAATGCGAAGGCATCTTACATTGTCGCCGAAAACAAAGCTATAAGTGTAGCTCTCGCACCTGCCGTTTACAGAAACAGTGCGGTTATTGCCGGGGTGTTTACAGAACCGCGATACCGTCGGAAGGGTTACGCCGAAAAATGTGTAAAAAGCCTTGTAAGTGAGCTTATAAAAAATGGTATTACCGAAATAAGCTTATGGTGTACTGAAGAGAATATCCCGTTTTACGAGAAAATCGGTTTTATTAAAAAAGAAAAAATATATATCGGAGAGTGTATTTAATTTATGCCGTTCTTTAATATAAGAGAAGATTTAAAAGAAATATCCGAAAAAGCCCTTGATGCTTGCAGTGTCAGATTTTCGGAAATTGATAAAATCACCGAATATAATCAACAAAGAGTTTTAAAAGCCTTTATTGATAACGGTGTCAGCGAATCCCACTTCGCAGGCTCAACAGGCTACGGCTACGGTGACAGAGGAAGAGAAGTTCTTGATGAGGTCACCGCGCAGATCTTCGGCGCGGAGGATGCTCTTATCCGCCATAGCTTTGCAAGCGGAACTCATACTTTGAGTGTTATGCTTTTCGGAGTTCTCCGTCCGGGTGATACTGTTCTTTGTGCAACAGGCGTGCCCTATGATACTATCCATTCCGTTATAGGTCTCACGGGCGAGGGGATGGGTTCATTAAAGGATTTCGGAATCGGTTTTGAAATAATAGACCTGAAAGATGACGGCACTGTTGATCTTCAAACGCTTAAAGAAAAACTCTCTCAAAAGGAGTACAGGGCAGTATATATTCAGCGTTCAAGAGGTTACACCTTAAGACCGTCTTTAACTTCTGCCGATATCACAGCCATAACATCTGTTGTGAAAACCAACAGTAAAGCGATTACAATGCTTGATAACTGCTACGGTGAGTTTACCGAATATGAAACTCCCACAGATGCCGGGGTAGATATTTTTGCCGGCTCTTTAATCAAAAATCCCGGTGGCGGCATAGCAAAGTGCGGCGGCTATATTGCAGGAAAAAGCGAGCTTGTTGAGTTGTGCTCTTACCGTCTTACAACTCCGGGTATCGGTAAAGAGGTTGGTGCCACTCTCGGCAATACACGCGATATTCTTATGGGTCTTTTCAACGCGCCCCACGTAACGGGCGAGGCTCTTAAAACCGCGGTTTTCACAGCGGAACTCTTTGAGGAGTTGGGCTATGAGGTTTCACCCTCGGGCAAGGATACCAGAGCCGATATTATACAGAGCATAAAGCTCGGCACAAGAGAAAAGCTTATTGCCTTTTGTCAAGGGCTTCAGAGCGGTTCTGTTGTGGATAGCTATGTTGTTCCCGAGCCTTGGGCGATGCCGGGTTATGATTCTGATGTTATTATGGCGGCGGGTGCATTTACAAACGGCTCTTCCATTGAACTCTCCGCAGATGCTCCCTTAAGAGAGCCTTTTGCCGTATGGCTTCAGGGAGGTCTCAACTTCCACAGTGCAAAAATCGGTGTCCTTTTGGGTGCTCAGAAAGTTCTCGATATTCATTGATTACGTATTTGTTCGCAAATATAAATATTTTCGCTGATTTCCTTGAAAACGGGTGCTCCGTCTGTTCCGCCTGAGCTTCCGTTTTCTTTTAATATGCAGATAACATATTGCGGATTATCATAGGGGAAATATCCGACAAACCAGCAGAATTTGATTTCTTTGCCGTTTCCGTCATACTGTCCGCTTTGGGCAGTGGCAGTTTTTGTGCAGGAATTAAACAGCGAGGTGTACGCACCTTGACCCGTGCCCTCGGTTGCGGTGAGCAAAAGTGCTTCGGATATTTTTTTGCAGGTGCTTTCATTTAAAACTCTTGTGCCGCTTTCGTGAGCTTCGGGAGAGAGCGCACCGTTTGTATCAACTTTTCCTTGGTAAATATAAGGCTCATTATAAATACCGCCGTTGGCAATAGCGGCGTAACAGGCGGCAATTTGCAAAGGTGTTGCGGTAAGCTTTCCTTGCCCGAAGCCTAAGTTGCCTGTTGCTGCGTCACTGTTTAATTCTTTAAGAGTGGGGAGTGTTCCGCTGTCGGTCAAATAACCGTTTCCTAAGTCCGTGGCAGTTCCAAAGCCGAGGTTTTCAGCCGTTTCAAGGAGATTTTTTCCACCGACCAGGGTACTTAGCTCAATAAAATATGGGTTGCAGGAAAGGGCGAGAGCAGTGTTAAAATCAATTTCACCGTGTCCGTCTGTTTGATTACAGTGAAAAATATTCGCGTTTTTATCAATACTGCCCGTGCAGTTATAGGTGCCGAGTTCAGCACTGTTTTCGAGTGCTGCAGCGGCAGTTACGGCTTTAAAAACCGACCCAACGGGGAATGCGGAAAGAGCGCGGTTGAGAAAGGGCGAGCTTTCATTATCAAGATATTCTTGTATGTTGTTTCTGTCGTATGTGGGTGCAGACGCGCAGGCGAGCACGGCGGAGGTTTTTGCATCAAGCACAACTGCCGCTCCTTTGTTAATGTTGCCGTTTTCAAGTGCCTGTTCAACCACAATCTGAAAATCCCTGTCAATGGTAAGAGTAATTCCGCTTTGTGAGTAGTAGTTATCATCCCTTATTTCAACAGCTTCACCTGTCAGCATTCTTCCTAAAGCATCTGCAGAGTATGCAACGCTTAGAGTGCCGCCGCATGATCTGAGCTCGTCATTAAAATATTTCTCTATTCCGCAGGTGCCGCTACCGTCTTCATTGAGATAGCCTAAAAGGTGAAGCGCAGTACTGTCGGAATATCGCTCGAATATATCAAGTTTTTTTACGCTTTCGCTTTCTTTGATGTCTTCGTTTTCATCTAAAATAACAGTTGTAAAAAATCCCTTTAAAACCGTGCTTTCGGCAAAATCATCGCCTCTTAGTTCTTTTAAAATCAGTGCAGTTTCATTATTTGGTATCAGTAAAGCGGCAGTGTGGGTTTTTCGGTTCACCAAAAGCTCACCGTTTCTGTCGTAAATATTACCTCTTTTTTCACTTAAAGTTTTGTTTCTTATATGTGATTGTGAAGAAACGATCTCGGATGTGTTCATAATACCGTAAATTCTGCCGCAAAGGGAAATAAAGGTTATAATAATTGCAAGAGCTGCAGAAACAATTCGCTTTTTCAGGGAACTCACCGCCTTGTAAATTTATTTATTATTGTTGACAATCTGCGGCGGTTTATTATAATTATAGTATAAAAGGTTGGTAGATTTAATGGACGAGAGATTTTCAAGAGCTTGCCGTATTTTAGGCGAGGAAAATATGAATAAACTTAAAAACAGTTCGGTTATCGTTTTCGGTATAGGCGGTGTCGGCGGTGCGGTGGCGGAGGCTCTCGTAAGAGGCGGTATAGGTAAAATTGCACTTGTTGATAAAGATATTGTTGATATCACTAACATAAACCGTCAGCTTATTGCCACCGATAAAACGGTCGGTATGAAAAAGACCGATGCCGCTGAAGAGAGGTTTTTAAGTATAAATCCTCAGCTTGAAACAGAAAAATACGATTTGTTTTATCTTCCCGAAACTGCTGACGGTATAGACCTCACAAAATATGATTTTATAGTTGATGCTGTTGATAACGTTACCGCAAAGCTTGAGCTTATTGTAAGAGCAGACGCTCTCGGTGTTCCCGTTGTTTCTTCTATGGGTACGGGAAATAAGCTTCACCCCGAGCTTTTGAAAATAAGTGATATATATAAAACAAGCGTGTGTCCCTTGGCGCGGGTTATGCGAAGAGAGCTTAAAAACAGGGGTGTAAAAAAATTAACCGTGGTTTATTCTGAGGAAGAACCCATTAAGACTGATTCTTCCGTTCCCGGTTCGGTATCTTTTACCCCTCCCGTTGCGGGATATCTTTTAGCTTCTTATGTAATAAATAAATTGATCGAAAGGTGAATATAAATGAATTTTGTTGAATGTGAAAAGCCGGGTGTTGTTGAGTGCTTTGCCCTTGTAAAATCCTGTGAAAAAAAGAGCGCAAAAAACGGCACGTTTTATCTTGATATGGTTCTTGCGGATAAAAACGGCGAGCTTGTTGCAAAGCTTTGGGATTTCAAAGAAGGAGTGCAGACACTTCCCGAAATAAATACCGTTATAAAGGTGCGCGGAACGCTTCAGCAGTATAACGGCAACGATCAGTTTATAATTCAGCGTGTACGCCCTTCAAATGCCGATGATAACATTGATATGGGGGATTTCGTAAAATCAGCCGATTGTTCAGGCAGGGAAATGTATGATGCACTTATAAATATGGTTAATTCGTTTAATGACGAAGAGCTTAAAAGGGTAGTTCTTGCCATGCTCAGGGATAATGAAGAACAGCTTCTTTTCTTCCCTGCGGCTGAAAAACTCCACCACGCAATGACAGGCGGACTTCTTTACCACACTCTTTCAATAGTTCGCCTTTGTGAGTGTGTATGTGAAATATATCCGTACGTTGATAAAGAGCTTCTTCTTTCGGGAGCGATACTTCACGATATTGCCAAGCTTCGCGAATACAGTGTGAATGCCGCAGGCATAGTGGACGGTCACACTCTTGAAGGAATGCTCTTAGGTCACCTCGTTATGGGTGCTGAGGATGTGGGCAGAAAATGTGATGAGCTGGGAATAAACGAAGAGAAAAAATACCTTCTTCAGCATATGCTTATTTCCCACCACGGTAAATTGGAATTCGGTGCGGCTGTGAGACCTGCATTTATTGAAGCGGAGATTCTCTCTCAGTTAGACCTCTTTGATGCAAATATGTATGAAATGGCAGAAGCCGTGAAGGGCGTTAAGGTCGGTGATTTTACAGGCAGACTTTGGATGCTTGATAACAGAAAATTCTATAACCACGGCAGAAAAGAAGTAGAACCGCAGGCTAATATTATTGAAGAGGTTTAAAATGGATTATACGGAAGTTAAAATTTATGTTCCCACTGAGGAGACGGAGCGCGCATCAGGCATTGCAATGATGGTAGTTCCTTACGGTATTTATATTGAGGATTACAGCGAGCTTGAAAAAGAAGCGTGGGAGATCGCCCATATTGATTTAATTGACGAGGAGCTTCTTAAAAAAGACAGAAATGAATCAATTATCCACATATTCATAACCGATGAGCTTAACCCTACCGAAGCGATCTCTTTTCTTAAAGAGCGTTTTGACGGTGAGAAAATACCTTACCGCCTCGAAACTGACGGCTGTTCGGAGGAGGATTGGGCAGATAAATGGAAGGCGTATTTCAAACCGACTCCCGTTGGTGAGCGCCTTTTCATAAGACCTGTCTGGGTAGATGATTATGATGCGGGAAACAGAGCGGTTTTAAATATAGAACCCGGTGCCGCTTTCGGAACGGGCACTCACGATACAACAAGGCTCTGCCTTGAAACTCTCGATAAAATCGTTAAAGAGGGTGACACGGTTCTTGATATGGGATGCGGAAGCGGTATTCTTGCGATTTCATCGCTCCTTTTGGGCGCAACCGAGGCTTTCGGCGTTGATATTGATGAAATTGCAGTTAAAACCGCTAAGGAAAACGGCAAAATGAATGGCTTTTACGAGCCTGAATTAAAGTTTGTGTGCGGTGATTTGGCAGATAAGGTTACAAAGAAATATGATATAGTTGTTGCCAATATTGTGGCTGATATTATTATTCTTTTCAGCACGCAGGTCAGAGCCTTTATGAAAGAAAACGGAAAATTTATAGCCTCGGGAATTATAGATACGAGAGCCGATGAAGTGGTTCTCGCACTCGGGAACGCAGGACTTAAGCTTATAGAACGCATAGAAAGCGACGGTTGGGTTTGTCTTGTGTGTGAATGAAATGCATATATAAAAAAGCTCCCTCATATATTTTCTTAGAAGGTATATGAAGGGAGTTAATTTTATGGATATTTCATTAAACCGAGAGGACTATAAACTTTTAAAAATCGTTACCGATAATTCGGTGGAGGAATGTGTTGAGGCTGAGCTTGCGTTACCTGAATATATGCCCGAGATATTGCGTATTATCAAATCTGTTGCCGAGCCGAAAATAAATTCCTGCCGACTTGTGGGGGAGAGGGTTACCGTTGACGGAGTTTGTGAGCTGAGGATGATATATACGGCGGAGGACGGTTGTATATACTGCTTCTCCCAAAGCCGACCCTTTACCCGCCATTGTGAAAATTCAGCCTTTGTCGATGCTCTTGATGTGACGAGTCAGGTTTCCGTTTCTTATGTTAATTGCCGTGCAACAAGCACTAAGCGCGCTGAAATAAAGGCGGGTATCGTAATAAAAGTGTCTGCTTTTTCCGGGGAAAATGAAGAAATTATTTCCATAGGCAACACGAAAGATATTCAAGTTAAAAGCACACCTCTCAGGGCGATGTCCCTCGGTTGCCGAAAGACCCGCTCTTTTTCACTGAGTGATAATGTTTCGCTTCCCGTTCCTGCGGCATTCATTGTGAGTACATGTGCATCCGCAGTTTGTACAGATATCAGAAAAATCAATAATAAGGTTATGGTAAAAGGTGATGCGGTAGTTGATATCTGCTATGTTAATTCCGCCGATAAATCCTTGACCGAGCATATTAAGCACACTATACCTGTTAACCAAATTCTCGAATTTGACGGTATGGAAGAACGCTTTACGGGTAACGTAACGCTGTGTGTTACCGCCGTTGACGTCGTGCAGAAAAATGAATCCGACGGGATGGGAAATGCCTTTGATATTTTACTCGGAATCGATGCTTCCGTAACGATGTGGGAGGAAAAGGAGCTTTTTATTATCAGCGATGCCTATGCTGTGGGTGCAAGTGTTGAACTTAAAAAGCAACCTATGGTGTTTTATACGGCATTGGATGAAATACGCGAAACCTATATATTTAAGGATAATTTCGCGGTTTCCGGTGAGGGTGTAAGCAGTATTCTCAATGTTACCGGTGAAGCAGTTTCAGCTCAGGTTAAGCTTGAAAACGGTAATATTTGCGTGAGCGGAAGTCTTGCGCTTTCACTTCTCATTAAAGATACATCGGGCTCTTTTTCGGGTATCAGTAAAATGCTCGATTTTAAATATGAGCGTAAAGCAGGCTTCGAGGAGCAGCCTATAAGCTGTGTGCCCGAAATAACCGTAACTGCCGTGGATTGTGCCGAAAAAGGTAATAACAGTATAGATGTGCGTGCGGAAATGCGTATTGTAGGCAGTGTTTTCGGTAAAGTTACTGTTGATGCGGTTACCGATATAACCGAGAGCGAAACTATTTTTGTACGCAATAACAACGCTATTACCGTATATTTCCCCGACTGTGAGGAAAGCCTTTGGGCAATTGCCAGAAGATACAACACCACCGTAGATGCCATTGCCGCAGAAAATGACTTGGAAGGTGACACTACGGCAGATTTAAAAATGATTTTTATTCCTGCGGTTTAATATTGAAAAAAGCTTCTTTTGCCTGTATAATGGTGAAAGAAGTTTTTTGGTGGTGTTTATATGGAATATAAAAAGATATTAACATTCAGCTTTGATGACGGTGTAACGCAGGATATTCGTTTTATTGAAATTCTTAATAAATACGGTCTTAAAGGAACATTTAATTTGAATTCGGGGCTTTTGGGGAAAAGCGGTTCCTTGGAGATTGCGGGTAAAACAGTCAGCCATAATAAGGTAAGTAAAGCAGATGTTCCTGATATTTACAAGGGGCACGAAATTGCCGCTCATACTCTTACACATCCGTTTTTGACGCAACTCTCCAAAGAAGAAATTACCCGTCAGGTTGAGGGTGACAGGCTCGCTCTCAGCGAAATTGCCGGGGAGGAGATTCTTGGTTTCGCTTATCCGGGTGGCGGTGTGAATTTTAATAATTATGTTGCGGAAACCATAAAAAATACTACAGGAATTAAATATGCAAGAACTATAGTTTCAACCCATAGCTTCGAGCAACAAAATGAACCGTATACATTCAAGCCTACAATAAGCCTTACAAAAGAGAAAGAAGTTCTTTTGAAGCTGAGCGATGATTTTATTTCTCAAAAGCCTGAAAAACCAAAGCTTTTTTATATCTGGGGTCACAGCTATGAGCTTGACGTAAACGGCGGTTGGGAGTTTTTTGAGGATTTTTGCAGAAAAATAAGCGGTAAAGACGATATTTTATATTGCACCAATAAAGAAGCTTTCGAGATATCAGGTTTGATTTGAATAAAAAATTTTAATTTTAAAAAAATATAAAAAACAGTTGCAATTTGCAAAAGGTTATGGTATTATTATCAAGTCTATGTGTGCGTTGTTACTCGGAAGAGCCAACGGCAGTTAATGGCAACATTAAAGCTGGCGGTCCGCTGGTGGTTTTCACTATGAACGCTTGAAAAAAATCGGAGGTTATTATGGACGCATTAAAACTTATTGCACAGGACAGCCTTAAGGCTGAGAAGCCCGCCTTCAACATCGGTGACACAGTCAGAGTTGACGTTAAGATTCGTGAAGGCGAGAGAGAAAGAATTCAGGCTTTCGAAGGTACCGTTATTGCTAAAAGAGGCAGCGGTGTCAGCGAAACATTCACAGTTCGCCGTGTTTCCTACGGTGTAGGTGTTGAAAGAGTTTTCCCTGTTCACTCACCCAACGTTGCAGATGTTAAAGTTGTTCGTTACGGTAAAGTTCGCCGTGCAAAGCTTTACTATCTTCGTAACAGAGTCGGCAAGGCTTCTAAGGTTAAGGAAAAAATCGGCTGATAATGCCGAAAGGGATGGGGCAGATTTTTATATCTGCCCTTGTTCTTATTTGAGAGGTTTTTATTATGGATAACATTGAAAAAAATAATGATATAACCGTAGAGCAGGAAACTGAGGTTATTCTTCCCGAGGATAACTCTCTTTCCGAAGATGTCGTTACCGAGGTGAAAGCACCCTCAAAGAAAAAATCCGAGAGAAAGAATTTTCATTTGACCTTTTACGATATCGTTTCAACGGTTATGTCCTCGTTTATTATTATAGCGGTTATTTTTACTTTTCTTTTCCGTTTGGTGGGCGTCAGCGGTACGTCAATGACGGATACTCTTCAAAATAATGATTGGCTTATCACAGTTCAGAAGAGTGATTACGTGTACGGAGATATTGTTGTCATAACTCAGCCTAACTACTTTAACGAACCGCTTATAAAAAGAGTTATTGCAACAGAAGGGCAGACTGTTGATATTGATTTTGTAACCTCAACTGTTTATGTTGACGGCGTAGCACTTGATGAGCCTTATACCAGAGAAGATTATATTCTTCGTAACTATGATGATATTACCTTCCCGTATACTGTTCCCGACGGTTGCCTTTTCTGTATGGGTGATAATCGCAACGGCTCAACGGACAGCCGTTCCACACTTATCGGTCCTATTGACAAAAGATATATTCTCGGCAAAGCTGTTCTCAGAATTTTGCCCTTAGGAGATTTTGACATATACGATTATGAATGATTCTCAGAAACAAGTTGTTCAGTGGTTTCCCGGCCATATGGCAAAAACCCGCCGGCTCATAAAGGAAAGCCTGCCTTTTGTAGATCTTGTTACAGAAATAGTTGATGCAAGGATTCCCATGAGCTCATCAAACCCTGAGCTCGGCGAAATGATCGGTAACAAGCCTCGCATAGTTCTTCTTAATAAATGTGATGTTGCCGATGAAAAAGCAACGGCAAAGTGGGTTGAGTACTATAAAAAGAACGGTATGTTCGCAATTCCCGTTGACTGCCGCTCCGGTAAAGGTCTTAATGCATATCTTCCTCTCGTTCGGGAAGTTTTAAAAGATAAAATACAAAAAAATATTGATAAGGGAATGGCGGGCAAGCCCTTGCGCGTTATGGTTGTTGGTATTCCCAATACAGGCAAGTCCTCTTTTATCAATAAAATGGCGGGCAGAAACCGTGCCAAGGTTGCGGATAAACCGGGTGTTACCCGTTCAAACAGTTGGTTTGCGGTGGGTAGCGGTATTGAGCTTCTTGATACTCCCGGTGTTCTTTGGCCTAAATTTGAGGATAGAGCGGTAGGCGATAAATTGGCGTTTATCGGCTCAGTAAAGGATGAGGTGCTCGACAGCGAAGCTCTTGCAATGCGCCTTATAAACGTTCTCAAAAACGGATATTCCGAAAGACTTAAAGAACGTTTTAAAATAGCAGATTTTGAAGATAAAGAGGATTATGAAATTCTCGAAATGATAGGCAGAAAAAGAGGTATGCTCATTTCGGGCGGTGAAATAGATTATGAAAGGGCATCGGTAATGCTCCTTGATGAGTACCGCGGGGGAAAGCTTGGCAGACTTACTCTTGAATTTCCCCAATAGATGTATTAAAATATTCCCGAGGCATTTGCTTCGGGAATTCTTTTTGTGAATGAGGTGCTTTTATGCTTGATTATTCTTATGAAAAACAGGCTCACGATGAAGGCTTTAATATTGTTTGCGGCGTTGATGAAGCCGGGCGGGGACCTCTTGCGGGGCCTGTTTTTGCGGCGGCGGTTATTCTTCCCGAAAACTATAGTCACGAAATTCTGAACGATTCAAAAAAACTTTCGGAAAAGAAAAGAGATTTAGTTTACGAGGATATAATTCGAGATGCTGTTTGTTGGTCTGTGGGTGTTGCAACAGAGAAGGAAATTGACGATATCAATATTCTTAACGCAACTTTTCTTGCTATGAAGAGGGCTGTTGACGGACTTTCGGTTCGCCCCGATTTGGCTTATATAGACGGAAACCGAGAACCCAAAACAGGCGTTAAGGAGATAACAATAATAAAAGGTGACGGTAAATGTATGTCCGTTGCGGCGGCTTCAATTATTGCAAAAGTCAGCAGGGATAGATTTATGCTCCAATTGGATGAAAAATATCCTCAGTATCAGTTTTTCAAGCACAAAGGCTACGGAACAAAGCTTCATTATCAGATGATAGAGCAGTACGGTGTGTCGGACGTGCATAGAAAGACCTTTTTAAAGAATATAATGGGAGAGTAATATGGACAGTAAGTTGTTGGGGGCTTACGGTGAGCAGTGTGCGGCAAAGCTTCTGCATCACGAAGGCTATACTATTTACGCGGCGAATTATGAAACATACGTGGGGGAGCTTGATATAATTGCTCTGAAGGATGATGTTATGTGCTTCGTTGAGGTCAAGACTCGTCAAGTGGGTGGGATGTATTCGCCTGCCGATGCGGTGGATGCCCGAAAACAGAATAATATAAAGGGCAGTGCTGCGGCTTTTATGAACAGGTATAAGCTGAATTATAAAACTCGTTTTGATATAATCGAAGTATTTGCCGACGGTAATAAAATTGTAAAAATGAATCACATTAAGGATGCGTTTTAGATATGCGTTTATTTGATTTACATTGTGATACCGCGGGGGAGTGCGGTAACCGCGGGCTTTCTTTGAAAGAAAACGGGCTTCATATTGATTTAAAAAGAGGCGCGCAAATCGGGGAATATGTTCAGGTCTTTGCCGTATGGATTCCCGATGAATTGCGCGGTGCCGGGGCTGTTGACTATTTTAATAAGGTTTCGGATTATTTTTATAAAGAATCAGAAACAAACCGAGAATTGGTTTCCGATTTCTTCGATAATCGTCATACACCCGTTAAAACAATTCTCGCCTGTGAGGGTGCTTCAGCTTGCGGCGGAACACTTGAAGGAATTGAATATTTATACAGTCGCCGTGTTCGTTTGGTAACACTCACATGGAACGGCAAAAACGAGGTTGCATCAGGTGCTTTCAATGAGGGTGGCTTTACGGCTTTCGGCAGAGAATTTGTAAAAAAGGCAGAGGAGTTGGGTATCATCCTCGATGCTTCTCATTTGAACCGTGAAAGCTTTTTTGAGCTTTGCGAGTTTTCCCGAAAACCATTTATTGCAAGTCACTCAAATGCTGATATTGTTGATAACATTTATGCGCGAAAGCGAAATTTATCAACAGAGCAGATAATCTGTATAAAAGAAAAGGGCGGAATTATCGGACTTAACTTTTGTAAGGATTTTATTGAAACCGAAAAAGAAAAGGGTTTTGATGCATTGCGCCGTCAGATTGATTTTTTCTGCGAATTGGGGTGTGAAAACATAATAGCCTTGGGCAGTGATTATGATGGGTGTGAAATAAACAGTGAGCTTTGCGGTGTGGAAAAAATGATATCGGTTTATGAAAAGCTTGAACGGTTCGGTTATTCCGAGAGCTTTCTCGATAAATTTTTTTACGGTAATGCTTACCGCTTTTTTGAAAAATATTGCAAATAAAAAACTCTCCGAATTAGCCACGGGTGGCTAAGGACAGTTTAGGTGAAATATACGGTGTAGTCAGTTAC
>CAZCQI010000026.1:0-16589 GCA_964500795.1 uncultured Eubacteriales bacterium | reverse complement strand
CATTCATCGGGATTTTTCTCATTCCGGCTTTTGCTTTTGTTTCCTTTAGTTCGCATTGCTTGAAATCATAAGATTTATTTACATTTATAACTCTGTTTTTGAAGTCGATATCAAACCAAGTAAGTGCCGTTACTTCGCCACGCCTCAACCCCGCAAGAAGCATTATACAGGCAGGGAGTTTTGCCCTGTGTTCTGTTGTGAGTATCAACTGTATTGTGTGCTTATTCTGATGAAATAAACCAATCTATGACTATGACGGAAGCTAAAGATATGGTTCAAAGAGCCTTTGTCTTAGGTGGTATTCCAAAAGCAACACCAAGAGAAAAAATAACATTAGGCTTAATATGTTTAAGTGCTTCATAAATTGTTGTATTCATACCTAAATCCTTATTAGAGACTTCTCTGGTTACCGGTTAAAATTTCAGAGGCTGTATCAATAACATCTGCTTACGATGTTTTGATACAGCCCCTTCATAGCTTTACCCGTTTTATACCAACTTCATAAACATCTCAAGAATTCTCTTAACGCAAGCTTCAAGGTCTGCTCTTGTGAGCTCGCCTTTATCGTAAGCAGCTTTAAGGTCTTCGGGGTAGCCGCAATGCATCTTCATATCATTACCGGCTTTAACTTCTTTAACCGGGTCATTCTTAACGCCCCAATCGGTAACTACCATACCCTTGTAGCCCCATTCATCGCGGAGAATGCCGGTAAGAAGCTCGTAGCTTTCGGAAGTATGCTGACCGTTAATGAGGTTGTAGGAGGACATAACTGTCCAAGGATCTGCCTCTTTAACACAAATTTCAAAGCCTTTAAGGTAAATTTCGCGGAGTGCTCTTTCGGAAATTCTCGAATCGCATCCAAAGCGATTTGCCTCTTTACTGTTGCAAGCGAAATGCTTTATTGAAACTGCAACCTTTTGAGACTGAACACCTCTTGTTACCGCTGCCGCGGTTTTACCTGCAATAACAGGGTCTTCGGAGTAGTATTCAAAGTTTCTGCCGCACAGAGGGTCTCTGTGAATATTAAGAGCGGGAGCAAGCCACACACCGAGGTTATTTTCTCTTATCTCGGCACCGCCGCCTTTGCCGACCTTGTAAGCGATATCGGGATTCCAGGAGCAGGCGAGGAGAGTAGCGCAGGGCCAAGCGGTAGTGGGAATACCTGTTTCAACATCAAGGCGAAGTCCTGCGGGACCGTCTGCCGTGGGAACTGCAGGGATAGATAGTCTCTCAATTCCGCCGAAGCAACCGGTGTTGCAAACGCCTGTTCTCGGTTGACCGCCTACAAAATCCATAAGCTCATCGAGGGTGAACTGGGCAACAAACTCATCTAACGTTATTTTTTCGCCAACATCATCGAACTTGGTAAGCTCTTCGGGAGCTTTTGCGTTTGCAGGCTCATTGATACCGTAAAGATATGTTTCTTCGCCTTGCGGAAGCTCTTCGTATGTGCCGTCAGCAAGCATTCTCTTTCGGAGCTTAAATGGCTTGCACCAATCGGAAAGCTGTTCGGTAACTGTATTTTCTTTGACTTCGTATTCAAAAGCGAGTTTTTCGTTATCTCTTACAGAAGTGCCGAGATAGAAATTATAAATTCCTCTTTCGAGAACATAGGCAGATTTTTCAATTTTACCAAGATCATCAAAGCTTGCCATATTCTTAACATCAAAGCTGAGAGCAACAGTTTCGGATTCACCGGGAGCAAGGAGCTTTGTTTTCTTATATGCCGCAAGCTCAGTAGCGGGCTTACCTAAAATACCCTGAGGAGCGCTGTAATAAAGCTGAACTACCTCTTTTCCGGGAACAGTGCCGATATTTTTAACCGTTGCAACAGCAACGATTTTGCCTTCGCTTTCACAGCATACTTTACCGCTTATTTCAAAATCAGTGTAAGAAAGACCGTAGCCGAAAGGATATCGAACCTTTTCTTTTGCACCCGGGATAGTTTCAAAATAGCGGTATCCAACATAAATATCATCGGAGTAGTCAAGATGGTCAAAGCATTCCCAAAAATCCTCTTTGCAAGGGTAGCAATCGTAGGATTTTGCGATAGTATCAACCAATTTGCCTGATGGGTTAACATCTCCGCAGAGAAGGTCTGCTATTGCGGCACCGCCCTCCATACCGCCTTGCCAGCCGAATAAAATTGCCTGTACATTTTCATTTTCAGCAAAATATTCGCAATCAACCGTTGCACCTGAATTGATAATTATAATAACCTTTTTAAAAAGCTTTGAAGCCTTGTCAATAAGGGCTTTTTCGAGGTCGGAAAGATAGTAGTCGCCGCCTTGAGGTCTGCGGTCAACGCCCTCAGCTGAGAAACGGCTGAGAGTAATAATTGCAGTATCTGCCCAATCTGCCGCTGATTTTATTATTTCATCGGGAACAAGTGCTTCGGTAACATGCATTCTTGCGAAAGTGTCGTAAGTCATATCGTCACGCTTAGTACAGAATTCCATAGCGTTAACAACATCCCAGATTGCGTTTATCTGTTCCTGATTAAGAACATTAACACTCTCTTTTTCAACATAATCCTTATAGAAATCAACGAGTGGCGCGTAAACAGAAACCTTGCCCTCATTTTCTTTCATTTTAAAACCGTCAGCAATGTTGCGGATATAGGGGCAGTTGACATCACCGCTTCCGCCGCCGCCTTTTATGTATTCAATCGTTGCTTTGCCGAAAAGAGCGATTTTTTCGTCTCTTTTGAGGGGTAAGGCGTTATTTTCATTCTTTAAAAGAACCATACCTTCCGTTGCCGCTTCCCTTGAAAGGGCAATGTGTTTGGGTGATGCGGTAATGCATCTGCCGTCCTCACCGAGAGGAATACAAGGCTGGTATCTGAATCTTGCATATTTGTCCATAATTTTGCCGTCCTGTCTTTGGGAATTTACAAGTTAAATTATATCCTCCATAGCTTCAATCGTCAAGAGAGTATTGTTTGTTTAATTAAATATTGAATGTGAAATATTTTTATGTTAAACTAAAACAAGAAAGGGTGATTATATGAAAAATTATGATATTCTTGTTGTGGGCGCATCAACAACCGGTTGCTGGTTTGCCGAAAGAATGGCAAGAGAGGGCTTTAAGGTTCTTGTTATTGAAAAGGAGCAATCCGAGAATGTTTCAAGATCATATGATATTTTTCATATGAGCCGTGCGGAAATGGAGCAATTTGAGCTTTATATACCGGGTGAGGATGAGGCAGTCCGTGAGTTTTCTTTTGACAGCTCGCCCATGATCTCTCCTTACGGCAACTATCCTAAACAAGGGGGAAGCAATCCCATTATAGGACTTCATAAGCACGATTATATTATGCTTATGGCTCAAAAAGCAAAAGAGAGCGGAGCGGAAATTCTTTACGGCGCATCGTTCAGTGATTTCGTTTATGACGAAAATAACAAAATAATCGGCGCAGAGTATGTAACCGAAGACGGTAAAAATACAGTTTATTCAAAGCTTGTGGCAGATTGTTCGGGTATTCCCTCAGCCGCCAGAACAAAGCTTCCCGATACTTCGGTTGTTGAGAATTTCAAGCTTACTCCTAAAGATATTTTATATGTTGTTCTTTACTATGTTAAGTATTTGAACGAGGAACTTAACCCCCGTGACTATGACGGCTTCTTTATGCAGTATAAGTCTTGGTCGGCACCGGCAGGTGAGGGCTACAGCTCAATTCTCGGTATAGGTGCAAGCTATTCTTATGCTGTTGCAGAAGAAATTTTTAATTCACAGTTTATAAAGAATGTTAAGTTTAACGATTATACGGTTAAGAAGGTCGAAAAGGGTATGACCCCTTATCACCGTTCACTTTATTCCTTTGTTGACGACGGTTTTATTGCCATGGGAGATGCGGCATTCCTTACAAAGCCAACCTGCGGCGAAGGTTGCACTTCCTCGCTGGTTCAGGCTCAGATTGCTGCTGAGGTTCTTACCCGTTTTCTTAAAGAGGGTGTACCGCTCACTAAAGAAAATATGTGGTGCATAAACAAAAAATATATGACTGCTCAGGGTAAGAATTTCGATTCTATGCGTCCGCTTCTTATGGGTCTTGTTCAACTGAATTTTGATGAAGCCGAATATCTTTTTGAAAATGACATAATGTTCAGTCAGAAGATATTGGGCGGTATGAATGACGGTCTTCAATTAGGCGGCAAGGACATTGCCGATATTGTTAAGGGTATTGCCGAAGGCGTTACTAAAAAGAAAATAAGGGCATCCGCGGTGGGTAAGGTCGTTAAAGGGCTCGAGCAATGTGTTGAAGTGGGCATGCTCTATGATAAATATCCCCAAACTGCCGATGGCTTTGACGCTTGGAAAAAGAAAGCAGATGCTCTCTGGAACAGAATCGGTTCTCTTGCCGATACCTGCGATCCCGAAGTATTGAAGAGAGTAGGAGTTAACTGATAAAAAACCGACTTGTTGAATTGAAACAAGTCGGTTTTTAGTGTAAATAAGGCAAAATTATCAAAATTTATGTACAGATACAGGCTTATGGAAAACAGGCTTTTTCTCTCCTGCATTTACCATTTCTCTCAAAAGCAATGCTCGCATTTGTGACAGTATCTTTGCATAGTTTTCGTTTTTGACAAGATTATTTTTTTCGCATGGGTCATTTTTCAAATCATATAAAAAGTCATCGAAATAATGCACCGCGCTGTGTTTATGCCAACCCGAGCCTATTGCACGTGCGGAATATTTCCATCCTTTTGTTCGTACGGCTCTGCCTACCTGAGATTCACTTATTTGTATGAAAACGCAATCTCTTTCCGCTTCACTGTCTCCGTTTACGGGGAGAATGTTACCGGAATAGCTTTCGGGGACAGGTATTTCTGCAAGATTTAAAATTGTGGGCGGTATATCAATAAGGCTTACTAAACAATCCTTGTTTTCTGTTTTTGAAACAGCACCACCACCGAAAACAAGAGGAGTGTGCACAGAAGAATCATGGCAGCTGCGCTTGTATTCTGCGTTACGTGTTTTGAAATGGCACCCGTGATCGCTTGTGTAAATTATCACGGTGTTGTCATAAATTCCTTTTTCTTTCAGAACGTCAACAAGCTTTCCTACATTTTCATCAAGTCGGCTTATAGCAGCTATATAATCAGGGTATTCTTCTTTATAATCGCCTTCAAGGAAAGACAAATCTTCAGGAATGGGGTAGTCGCGGTAATTTTCAACTGTATCTGTAGGCCCTTCGAAATGACCCCTGTCATTTTGGTGATGCGGTTCTAACTGTGAAATAAACATAAAGAACGGCTTTTCACCATTATGGTTATTAACATATTCAACCGCAAAATCGTTTATGCAGTCTGCTCTGTAGCCTGTAAAATCAATCCGGTTGCCGTCCTCGTCAAAAACATAACCGTCATAACCGTGAGATGTGAACTCAAGAACATCTGCAGCACGCCAATATTTATAGCCTCCTTGTTTACTACGCGGTACGGCTGTTTTTTCACAATGCAGACCTATGCCGGGATATCGGTCGGAAGCAAGATGCCACTTTCCTATATAAGCAGTGTCATAGCCGTTTTCATTAAAGTAATCCGCCAAAGTTTTTGTGTTATCCGGTAATGGGATTCCGTTCCAATAACAGCGGTTTTCTGTTGCAAACTGACCCGTCTGTAAGCATGCGCGGGCAGGACCGCACACAGGTTGGCAAGTGAAAGAGTTTTCAAACACAGTTCCTTCTTCACCTAATGACCGGACATTCGGCATAACGGTACTATTGAGTGTATCCCATCTCTGCTGATCGGAGAAATAAAAAATAATATTAGGTTTCATGAAATTCACCTTCATATATTGTTATGTTTAATATAACACAATAACACATCATAAATCAATAAGTGGCTTTTAATATTTTGCAAGAATATTGCTTGCGCGATCTGATATACACGCTATACCATTGCTTTCGCAATGGATAAAAAATCGACAAGCCGAAGCTTGTCGATTTTTGGCCCGCCCAAAGGGATTCGAACCCCCATTCTTCAGAATCGGAATCTGCTGCGTTATCCAACTGCGCCATGGACGGAAATATATACTTAAATTTTATGAAAGAACATACTGTATTATAAACGCCGGGGATAAAAAATTCAAGACTAAAAGACAAAATACGATTGAATTTATTAAATTAAAGTGTTATTATAAAGACAGAACAAAATATGCGGATGTAGTTCAATGGCAGAATTTCAGCTTCCCAAGCTGACTACGCGGGTTCGATTCCCGTCATCCGCTCCAAAAAAGGCAGTTGTAAGTTATTCATACTTACAACTGCCTGCTTATCTTATACATTATCAAGAAGCGATTTATAGAATTCACAGTAGTCACTGCGCTCAGCGGCGGTGAAAGCCATAGCCTCCCGAGGGTGAAGATTGAGCTGACCCGTGAACATATATTGAAGGTCGAAGCCCCAAACGATACCTTGCTCTTTGAGAGGTATCATATAATCCTCAATGAATTTAAGAAGGCTGTAAAGGTTATATTTCGGGTTTTTTAGGAAACCGAGAAGAAGCTCCATCTGGCAGTTGCCTGCGCCTCTGCCCATTCCCTGAGCGGTAGCATCAAGGTAAGAGACACCGTAGGAGAGAGTTTCTATTGTGTTTGCAAAAGCAAGGTTTTGATTATTATGAGCGTGGAAGCCAACCTTTTTGCCGGTTTTGTCCGCGGCTTCAATATATTTCTTCATAAGCTCTGTTGCGTTTTCGGGGTAAAGAGAACCGTAACTGTCAACAAGGTAAATAACATCAACGTTTGAGGTTATAAGCATATCGAGAGCATTTTGAATCTGATCTGAATTTGCCTGAGAAATTGCCATAACGTTGCAGGTGGTTTCATAGCCTAAATCGTGAAGATATTCAATCATTTCGATTGCCGCGGGAATCTGATGAATATAGCAGGCAACACGCACCATATCAATAACACTTTCTTTTTTGGGAAGAAAATCTTTTTTATAATCACATCTGCCCACATCAGCCATAACCGCGATTTTCATATCGGAAACGTTATCACCGACGATTGCGCGCAAATCCTCTTCATTGCAGAATTTCCATTTACCGAAATCGCTTTCGTTAAAAAGCTCCTTGCTTGCTTTGTAGCCGAATTCCATATAATCAATACCGCTGCGGATATTAGTTTTATAAAGCTCTCTGACAAACTCATCCGAAAATTCAAAATTGTTGCAAAGACCGCCGTCGCGGATTGTTGCGTCAAGAACCTTTATATCGTCCCTGACACTCATTAAATTACCTTTTCTGACTGACATTGTAATAGCTCCTAACCGAGTGTTTTTTGGTATTATATCACCGAGAAAAATGTATGTCAATCAGCAGTTTGAATTAAAATCAGTATATTTTTATGAATTTTTCTTTTTCTCAACAGGTATAATTTGATTTATTTGCGGAGATGATTATTATATATCAACTGAAAGGGTGATTTTTGTGATAGAACAGGATACAATAAAATTATTGCGTGAGTGTGATGCGGGAGTAAAAATGGGTGTTTCTTCTATTAAAGAGGTTTTGGAATACACCCGTTCGGACACTTTTAAAAAATTGCTTACAGACTGTAAAGCTGAGCACGATAAGCTTGATAAACAGATTCAGGAGCTTCTCGATAAATATCAGGATGACGGAAAAGAGCCCAATCCCATTGCCAAGGGTATGTCCTGGATGAAAACAAATATGAAGCTTGCAGTTGATGAATCGGATTCGGTTATTGCCGATTTGATTACGGACGGCTGCAATATGGGTGTAAAATCTCTTAATAAATATCTCAATAAATATGAAGCCGCAGATGAAAAATCAAAGGATATTGCCAAACGACTTATAAATCTTGAAGAAAAGCTTGCTGTCGATATACGAAAATTTTTATGAAAAAAGAGCTGTTGCAAATTCAAAAAGAACTTGCAGCAGCCTTGCTTTTATTTTATTCTTAATCCTTTCGGGTAGTGGTTTTTGGCTCTGCCGTTAACAATTTTTACTCCACCGAGAGCGCATCCGTTGACGGTTACAACCGCCCAACCGTTTTCGCAGTTTGCGGTGATTTCTTCACCATGAAGATATTTTTTTGTTTCTTCGCTGTCGGGAGAAAGCTCCAATTTTCTTTTGAAATTTTTACCCATTGCCATAAAAAATTGATGATGGGGTTGAATATAGTTTTTTCGTATTTCTCCAATGGTTATACCGCAGGAAAATGCCGTTCCTTTTTTTATTTCAAAATCAGGCGTGAAGTATACGGGATTTCCGTTATACATAGTAACCTTTTCAACATCGTATTCGGTGAGCACATCGTCAAGAAAATCAGTAACAACTTTTTCTGCTTTTACTTTTGACTGAGGTTTCTTTGTAAAAAGGGGAGTATATGTATCCTTATTGTGAAGAACTGCCATAAATTGCCCTTCACCTTTGTTTTTGTGGGGATAAAATCTTCTCGAAAAATTGATGTTTTCGCATTTGCAACCGTCAAAAAATATTCCGTCCGAAGTGTTATCTCTGACGGAGTCTTTTACCGGTAAAATTTCAAATTCAGGGTGTTTTTCCAAAAATTCATCAATTACCATTTCATTCTCTTCAAGCGAAAAGGTGCAGGTCGCATAAATGATATAACCGCCGTTTTTGAGCGCTCTAACAGCATTTTCCAAAATCTCTTTTTGGCGTACGGCGCATTTTTCAACGTTTTCCGTACTCCATTCGGTAACCGCAATTTCTTCTTTCCTGAACATTCCCTCTCCCGAGCAGGGGGCATCAACCATTATCAAATCAAATGTTTCGGGGAAAGCTTTAGCAAGCTTTTTTGTATCCATACAAGTGGTTACAGTGTTGTGAAGCCCGAGTCTTTCAATATTGCCCGTAAGAATTTTGCATCTTGACGAGATTATTTCATTGGAAACAAGTATACCGTTTTCACCAAGCTTGTTTTTTAGCTGAGTGCTTTTTCCTCCGGGGGCGGCACACATATCGAGAATTTTCCAGTCGGGCTCAATATCAATACATTCTGCGGGAGCCATAGCACCCGGCTCCTGAACATATATCATTCCCGCGTGATGATAAGGGTGGTTACCGATTTTATCGTAATCAAGGTAATAACCGTTTTCTGCATACGGTATTTTCTCGGTGGCGAAAATATTGAGCTTTTGGAAATCAATGAGAGAGATTTTTTCCGTGTTAACTCTGAACCCTCTTACCGGTTGTTCGTTAAGGGCGTTTTCATAGTCTTTATATTCATTGCCGAGAAGGAGCTTCATTCTCTCTTTATATTCAACAGGTAAATCAATCATTGTTTTCTCCGTTTAATTTTGTTTCCGCATAGAGCATACACATACCAACACTTGTAATTGCCGCGGTTTCGGTTCGCAGTATTCTTTTTCCCAACGAAACAGTTTTACCACCTGTTTCGGTTGCCGCTTCAATTTCAGCTTCTTCAAAGCCTCCCTCGGGGCCTATAAGAATACCGACTGACATACCGCTTTTTATCTCTGCAAGAGCCTGTGTAGTAGAAAGCATCCCTTTTTTATTTTCGTATGGGATAATAAAAACATCAAGCTCTTTTGCTTTTTCCAGAGCCTGTTTATAGCTTAAAATATCATTCACCGCGGGTATCATATTTCGTTTGCTTTGTTTTGCGGCACTTTCCGAAATTGCCTGCCAACGGGCGGTTTTACTTTTCTTTTTCTTATCATCAAGCTTAACTACGCATCGGCTCATTTCAACAGGGATTATAGAGGACACTCCAAGTTCCACGGCTTTTTGAATAATAAGCTCCATTTTGTCGCTTTTCGGAAGACCTTGAAAAAGACAGATATCAATAGGTAAAGATGTATCCTGATGGTTTTCATCAATTATCTCGGCAACAGCCGTTTCATCTTCAAATTTTTCTATTCGGCATAGGTCGCTTACAGAATTACAGCTGACAAGAAATGTATCACCTATACCCATACGTAAAACGTTTTTAATGTGATTGTAGTCAGAGCCTGTAATATAATAGCAATTGCCGTGTTTGCTATGCTCATCTACAAAAAAATTAAACATTTTCACACCACCCTTTTCAGTTATTATATCAAAGATAAATGAAGTTGACAACCACGCATGACAAAACCGTTACCGTTTATTTGGTGTTAAAATCAAAAATTTTCTTGAAAATATGTTCTGTGTTTATCATAGAATTGAAAAAATTGATTTTATATGTTATAATTTAAAAATAAAAAGGTTGAGTACTTAAGAAGTTTCAGGTGATAAGAATGCTGTCGTTTATTCTTAAATTAGTGATATTTGCTTTGAATGTCGTCTATATGTTTTTCAAAATTTTTCCCATAAAAAATAAAATTGTGATGATGAGCAGGCAGTCGGATAAAATTAACGACGATTTTCGCCTTCTCGGTGAAGAGCTTTCAAAAAATCACGAGGTTGTTTACCTTTGTAAAACTCTCGACGGCGGTATCGATTCAACAATAAAAACAAAGATCCTTTACTGTTTTCATATATTTTCTCAGATGTATCATCTTGCAACGTCAAAGGTCTGCATACTTGATTCATACAGTCCGGTTGTCAGCATTTTAAAACACAAGAAAAAGCTTGTTGTCGTTCAAATATGGCACTCGATCGGTTCAATGAAAAAATTCGGTTGGCAGATTTTAGATAAAAAAGAGGGGAGCGGTTTAACCATTGCCCGTGCAATGAAAATGCACAGGAATTACAATGTTGTTTATGCTTCCGGTGAGGCATATAAAAAGGATTTGGGGGAAGGATTTAACTTTCCGCCTGAAAAAATCAAGATCTTTACCTTGCCGAGGATTGATTTAATTAAGAATCAGGAGTACAAAAGCTCTGTCGCAAAGAGGATTTATGAAAAATATCCTTTGCTGAATTCTAAAAAAACGGTTATTTATGCGCCTACCTTCAGAAAAAACGAAAGTGATTTCAACCAACCTTTAAATGACTTGATAAATGCTTTTGATTTCTCCAAATATAATTTGGTGGTTAAACTTCATCCCTTGTCAAAAGTTAATGTTAAAAATGACAATGTAATTTTTGATAAGTCTTTTTCAACCTTTGAAATGCTCTGTATAGCAGATAAAATGATAAGTGACTATTCCTGTGTTATATATGAAGCAGGTGTTGCGGAAATTCCGCTTTATTTTTATAATTATGATATGAGCAATTATGAAACTGTAAGAGGGTTAGCGATTGATTACGGTAAATTGCCCGGTTATCAGTCTCGGGATCCGGAAGAGCTTGTGAAAAGCCTCGATATGCCGTATGATATGGATTATTTAAATGACTTTATAAGTAAATACGTAGAGAATACCGAAAATTGCGCCGAAAAAATGGCAAAGGATATTGAAAGCTATATTTAACTAATTAAAACCGCCTGATTGGCGGTTTTTTAGTAATATTTACTCCCAACAAATAAATAATAATAAAAACCTTAGAAAGTGGGAGTAAAATGATTGCAGAAGCCGTTTTGAGAGAGGCAAATGATTTAGAAAGTGAAATTAAAGAGAACCGCCGATGGTTACATTCAAATGCAGAGACAGGCTTTTATTTAAATAAAACAGTCGCTTTTGTAAAAGAAAAATTAACGGATATGGACTTGGAGCCTGTATTGTGCGGCAAAAACGGAATTACCGCAACAGTTGGTTCAGGCAACGGCAAAACCTTTCTTTTGAGAGCTGATATGGATGCTTTACCCATTCAGGAGGAGAGTGGTGTTGATTATTGTTGCAAAAACGGCAATATGCACGCTTGCGGTCACGATATGCATACTGCAATGCTTCTCGGAGCGGCTAAAATTTTAAAAAAATATCAGAAAAAAATAAACGGTACGATAAAGCTTGTATTTCAGCCTGCGGAGGAAATACTTTCAGGCGCACGGGATATGATTGAAAACGGTGTTCTTGAGGCTCCGAGGGTAGATTGTGCAATGATGCTTCACGTAATGGCAGGGGTGCCTTTTCCGAGAAGTACAGTGATTGTTTCATCCGGCGGTGTGGGTGCTCCTGCGGCTGATTATTTTACGGTTACGGTACAGGGAAAAGGTGGTCACGGGTCAGCTCCGCAGGCAGGTGTTGATGCACTTTCCGTCGCCGCTTATATTATTGTTGCTCTGAACGAAATATCGGCACGTGAACTCGGTGCTTCTCAGAAGGCAGTTCTTACAATCGGTACTTTAAAATCGGGAACAGCCGGAAATGTTATTGCCGACACTGCCGTTATGGAGGGAACTCTTCGCACTTTTAATGAGGAGGTTCGCGAAAAAGTGAAAAAAAGACTTTGTGAAATTGCAGAGGGTACAGCATTAAGCTTCAGAGCTAAGGCGCAGGTGAGCTTTGGTAGCTGTTGTCCGTCACTTCTCAACAACGGTGAGCTTTCTGCAAGTGTTGAAGCATTTACAAAAGAGCTTTTAGGAGAGAAAAATGTTCTTAATTCCGATTCAATGGGAGAAAACTATTCAGGCGGCAGCGAGGATTTTGCTTATATAAGTCGGGAGGTTCCTTCTCTGATGTTGGCACTTGCGGCAGGCGAGCCGGAAGAAGGCTATGCTTACCCTTTGCATCACCCCAAAGTTAAATTTGATGAATCGGTTCTTTCAACAGGTGCCGCGGTTTTAGCTTATAATGCAATGAAATGGCTTGAAAACAACTGATTTTTCTTTATTTTTTATTTCGTCTATGTTATTATTAAGAAAACGTCGTGTGACAAAACACCCGATAAAAATGTTCGGTTATTGAAATGTATTATTTACAAAATTATTTAAAACGGAGGTTTTATTATGCCATATATCAATCTTAAAACAACAAAAAAAGTTTCATCGGATAACTGCGAAGCACTCAAAACTGCTTTCGGCAAAGCAATTGAATGTTTTCCCGGGAAAAGTGAGGCTTGGCTTATGGTCGGAATAGAGGATGAGAAGAAGCTCTGGTTCAGAGGTGATGCTTCTGCCGACAGTGCTTTGGTTGATGTTGAGCTTCTCGGCACAGCCTCAAAGGAAGCTTCGGAAAAAATGACTTCGATTATGTGCGATATAATAAACCGCGAGCTTGGGATATCACCCGATAGGATATACGTCAAATACAAGGAATATGACAAATGGGGATGGAACGGCAGTAACTTTTAAAAAATACCGCTTCTGCTTTTGGCAGGAGCGTTTTTTTCGCTAATCCGTTTTGTGGCGTGGACCGAAGCTTTGGATTTTAAATAAAATGTCTTTTCTTTGGTTTTTACACTCCTTTAATGTACCGAGGTCATATTTTTTAAAATAACTATCACTGAAGAATGTTTACACTTTGTTTACAAAAAAATTTTCACATTTTGCCACTTTAATTTGTTTAAATAATAGAATAGCTGTGAAAGGAGATAATAATCTAACGGATTATTCGGTTTTATAAATGGCGCCACCCGAAAAAAACAGTGAAAATTACATAAGGGCAATTATAGATAAATACAGCACGCTTTTATTCAGAATCTGCTTCTGCATTCTTTGCAACCGTGATGATGCGGAGGATGCGTTACAGGATACTTTTTTGAGATATTTAACAAAATCACCTGAGTTTGAAAGTGAAGAGCATGAGAAAGCCTGGCTTATAAAGGTTGCGACTAATATCAGCAAAAATATGCTGATGCTTCGTATACGAAGAAATTATGTTAATTTGGACGAACTTGGAGATATAGGCATAGACGATAAAGATTTCGAAACTTTCGAGATGATAATGAGCTTACCTTCAAAGTATAAGCTTGTTCTGACACTGTATTATATTGAAGGATATAAAGTTAAGGAAATTGCAAATATAGTAAGCGCATCTGAAGAGGCTGTGAGAAAGCGGCTTCAAAGGGGAAGAGAACTGTTAAAAAAAGAATTTGAAAGGCGTGAGCTAATATAATGGATAGTTTTGTTAAAGAATATATACGGGTAATGAATTCTGTGTCTTTCGGTGAAAGTGAAAAAGAAGTGCTGTTAAATAATATTACCAAAACGCTGGAGTTAAGAAAGAGCGAATCGAGAAAGCAATTTATGGTTGCATCGGCTGCACTTGTTGCAATTACGGCTTGCGTTTCAATTTTTATGAAATCGGGTAACAAAACAAGATAAGGAGCACGGTTATGAAAAACAAAAAAATAATTCGTGAGCCTGTTTTGTATCGGGTTTTAAAGCCGCCGGCAGTGTTCCTTTTTCGATTGATTTTTCATCCGCGTATTGTAGGAGCGGAAAATATACCAAAAAACGGTGCGGTTGTTTTGGCAGGTAATCATATTAAGTTTTGGGATTGCTTTATGGTTATGGCAGGAACAAAACGGTGTGTACATTTTCTTGCGAAATCCGAATTGTTCGGTAACTTTTTTACTAAGTGGTTTTTCAGTACAGCGGGACTTATTCCTGTTCATCGAACCCGTAAGGATCACAACGCCCTTGAAAGCGCAGAAAATTATCTTAATTCGGGATGTGTCATCGGTGTTTTTCCCGAAGGTACTACAATAAAGGCGGATAATCAGCTTTTACCTTTTAAAATCGGCGCAATAAAAATGGCAAAAGATACAAATACTAATATCGTTCCTTTCACAATAAAGGGAAAATACCGACCTTTTGCCGCGAGTGTTGAGATTATCTTTCAAAAGCCGTTTAGTGTTGAAAGCGATGATCTGAATTCAGAAAATGAAAAATTAAGGGAAAGGGTCAGAATTAATTTAGAATTGTAAGGTGAATCAAAATGAATAAAATTAGTAATCACGGTGCTTCAAACCCGTTGTTTGAATGTCTTAACAATCAGTCGGAATTAGGCTTTGATGTTCCTGATGTTTCAATGTTCGGAATGCTGAAAATCTCAAACGAGGCTCATCCCGATGCGTTGGCTTACGAGTATTTCGGAACCAAAGTAACTTATTCTGAGCTTATCGAAAAAATTGAAAAAGTATCCTCTTGTTATTATGAAATCGGAGTGAGGAAAGGGAATATAGTAACAATTGTTATGCCCAATACTCCTGAAGCTGTTATAAGCATTTATGCACTCAACAGAATCGGGGCTGTTGCAAACATTATTCATCCGCTTTCTGCTCAGGAGGAGATAAAGGAATATATAAATTCATCCGAAAGTGAAACCGTGCTTTGTGTTGATGTGTGTGCCGAAAAAATGGCGGCAATAATCAATGAAACCTCGGTGAAAAAAGTGATTTATGCTTCTGCAGGCGATTCAATGCCTGTGATTATGAAAACGCTTTACGCTCTTAAAAGCAGAAAGAGCTATAAGCCCGATTTGAGCGACAGTCGGAATATTCTTTGGAAGGACTTTTTAAGCTGCACGGCATCTGTTGCGGAATATGCTCCCAAAGGTGAAGAAAATAACGAAGTGGCCATTATTCTTCACAGCGGCGGTACAACGGGTATCCCAAAGGATATTCAGCTTACAAATCGCAATTTTAATGCTTTCGGTGTGCAAGCGGTATTGACCCTCAGAGATGTCAGCGTAGGGGATAAGATACTTGCGATACTCCCTATTTTCCACGGCTTCGGCTTAGGCGTGTGTGTTCACGTAGCATTTTGCTTCGGTGCGTGCTCGGTGCTTATTCCTCAGTTCAACTCCCAAAAATTTGCGAGTATATTGAAGAAGTATAAACCCACAATGCTTTTCGGCGTGCCTACTCTTTATGAAGCCTTGATAAAAGCAAAAGGAACAGAAAAATTAGACCTCTCTTTCTTGAAATATGCTGTCAGCGGCGGTGATTCCTTGCCGAAAACCCTTGAGAAAAGCGTCAATGAATTTTTGAAGGCACATAACTCCGATGTGAAAATTTGCGAGGGTTACGGTATGACGGAGGGTTTGGCGGCTCTCAGTCTTTCTGTTGCCGATGCTTATAAATCAGGAACTATCGGTAAACCTCTTATCGGTAATGAAATGTGCATTGTTGAACCGGGGACGGTTGATGAGCTGCACTTCGATGAAGACGGCGAGCTTTGTGTTACAGGCCCTACTCTTATGCTGGGTTACAGAAACAATGAGACGGAAACACAAAACACACTTCGAGTTCATAAGGACGGTAAAGTGTGGCTTCACACAGGTGATATGGCAGCAATCGATGAAGACGGCTTCGTTCACTATAAACTCCGCATTAAGAGATTGATAATTTCCTCCGGCTTTAACGTCTATCCAACTCACATAGAAAGAGTTATTGAGTCTTTGCCGTTTGTTGAAAAATGCGTTGTTGTTGCCATTCCGCATCAGTATAAAAAAGAAGTTCCTAAAGCATTTGTTGTCTTAAAAGAGGGCGCAGAAAAAACTCAGGAAACCGAAAATATAATACGCGAGCACTGCAAAAAAGGTCTTGCACATCACAGTGTTCCGTATAAATATGAGTTTGTTGATGTCCTCCCCAAAACCCCGTATAATAAAATTGATTTTATGAAGCTTCAAAAAGAGAGCGTAAAAGAGGCTGTATCTTAAAAAATAAGACAAGGGCAGTTGACCGAAAATCAACTGCTCTTGTCTTTGATTTTTTATAAAATACCTTGACAGAATTGCTCGCTTTTGTTAAAATAACGAGGCTGAATGAATATGGAGACGTATCGAAGTGGTCATAACGGGGCTGACTCGAAATCAGTTAGGG
>CAZCQI010000025.1:0-16600 GCA_964500795.1 uncultured Eubacteriales bacterium | reverse complement strand
GTGCTTTTTTTATATTTTTCAAAAATTTTTATGCAAAATGTTTATTTTATGGGGTAAAAAGTTGGTTTAAATGCAAAAAAATAATAAATTGGCGTTTTGGGTCATTTTAAATAATCAACCGTCGCTTTCAGTAACTTTCGAAAGCTCTTCTTCCGAAATAAGGCGAGCTTCACCCTCTTTGAGCATAGGATCAAGAGAGAGTCCGCCGATTGAAATACGTTTGAGTTCGATTACAGTTGAACCCAATGATGCAAACATTCTTTTTATTTGATGGTATTTTCCTTCTTTAATGGTTACCTTATATTCGGGTTGTTCACCGCCGGAAAGCTCTTCCAGCTCTGCCGAAAGGAGTACGGTACCGTCTGCAAGGACAAGCCCTTTTGAAAAAGCCTCTTTTGCTTTTTCGTAATCAATTTTGCAGGAAAGCTTTGCTGTGTAGGTCTTTTTTACATGGCGTGAAGGGGAGAGTATTCTGTGTGCAAAATCGCCGTCATCGGTGATCAGAGAAAATCCCGTGGTGTCCTTGTCCAGCCTACCTGCAGGAAAAAGGTTTTTCCTTTTTAATTCTTGGGGCAGTATATCAACAACGGTTTTATCACATTTGTCCTCCGATGCGCTTACAACGCCCTTAGGTTTGTTGAGCATAATATAAATGTATCTGGTCTGCATAAGGGGCTTTCCGTGAATTTTAATATCATCCTCATAGCTTACCTTCAGCGACCCGTCTTTAACCGTTTCCCCGTTAAGCGAAATTTCACCGTGTCTGAGCATAGCCTTAACTTCATTTCTTGATAACAGACCCTGAGAGGCAATAAGCTTATCAATTCGTTCCTTTTCCATTCTTACTCCTTTGCAAAACCGTGCATAAAGCCGTCCAGCTTTATTGAGCAAACATCACCGCCTATTACGGTGCCGTCGTAAATCAGTATGTTTATGCGTATGCAGTCGTCTTCTGCAGAATATTCAGGGTAGTTCCTTATAATATAAGTCCACCTTTTGACGCGCATTCCTGCATATTCTGTCAGGTCAAAACCTTGCGAAAGTTGAATTTCATTGTAGTTGGTATAAACATCGTCAAATTCCTCGGGTATGGCAACATCACGTACCTCTGCAGGCTCCTCGTCTACCTCCCAACCATATTGGGAAATAAACCGGAGACGCTCCTCGGAATTTTTTGCAGAAACGTTGTAGCCTGCATTGGCGGAGGAAGAATCTCCGGTGCCGATTTTTGCTGAAATATACAGGGCTGCTGATATAACGATAAAAGCCGCCGCAAGTATCAAAGCGATTCTTTTTGCCTTTTTTGATGAAACCGAAACTACAAACATATTAACATCTCCTATTCAAAATATAAATATGCCTGTAAAACAGATTTAATGATGCTTTATTTAAATTAGGTTAATTGAAATAAAGGGAAATGATAACGGCGTAATTCAACGGTTTGTAAGTCTTTTGTTTATTTTATTTACATTATATATTCCTTTGAGGTTAAAGTCAACAAATATCGCGTTGAATATTTGTTAAATATTGACATATCAATCTTGTTGTCTTTTAAAGTCATATATGGTATATTATAGTATGTATAATTCCTAAAGGAGGATATTTTATGAAAAAATCAAGTAAACGCGTAATCGCGGTTGTTCTGACACTTGTGCTGACTTTCGGCATAGTAAGTGTCGGCGTGGTTTCTCTCACCGGTCTCGTTACCGACAAAGGCGTTACCACAACATCCGACGGTTCAACAGTAATCAACGCTAACAGTGTTGAGGAGGCTATCGAAATGATGGAAGCTTCTCCCGAAATGTTCTATGCCGAAGAGGACACAGATGTTTCTCTCACAGGCACACAAACAACAAAAGACAGTGTGATTTATCCCACGGTTATTTTGCCCGGCATCAGCCAGTCTATTTCTTATCTTGCTGATGAAAACGGTGATCCCGCTCTTAATGCTGACGGTGAAGAGCTTTCCGGCGGTCTTCTTATCATTGACTCCAGCACAATTATGAACACACTTTTGAAGAATCTTCTTCTTCCTCTTTCAACAGCACTTATTATGCAGAAAACAAGTGATGCGCTTGCAGAGGGTGTTTATAACACTGTTTGCGATGTTTTCGCAATTCAGTCTTCTGATAAAAACGGTAATCCTGTTAATAATCTCAAGACGATAGAATACAAAACATCTGTTGCCGGTATGAGTCAGGATGACAGAGACTATTTCTACAGAATGATTCCCATGCAGTCCATTACCGAGGAAGTAGGCGAGGATAACCTTTATCTCTATGCATTCCCGCTTATCGGTGATCCTATGCAATCAGCGGCAGGTCTTGATGAGTATATCCAGTTTATCAAAGAAGAAAAAGGCGTAGACAAGGTCAATATCGTTACGATTTCTCTTGGCGGTACAATCCTTACGGCTTACCTTGAACTCAAAAAGGATACAGGCTATGAGGATGTTAACAGAGTCGTAAATGTTGTTTCTTGTCTTGACGGTACTGATGTTATGGGTGACTTCTTCCTCAGAAACTTCAATATCGAGGATGAATTCCTGTTCCACCGGTATCTTCCCATGATTATGAAAGAGAGCGAAGGCTACGGTACTCTCGGTTATGTAATCAATATAGCTTTGAAGATTTTCCCGAAGGAAGTTGTTTATACAATTCTTACCGCAGCGGTTGACGGTATCCTTGATACATTGATGCTTAACTGTCCGCAGTTCTGGGCAATGATTCCGTCGGATAGGTTCGAAGATTGCAAAGCTAAATACAACTATATTTGGACAGATCCCGAATACGCCGAGCTTGCTGTAAAGCTTGATGCTTTCCGGACAGCAAAGCTTAATCTTGAAGATAACCTTCTTGCACTTAATTCCAACGGCAAGCTTGTACACAATATCTGCGGATACGGTCTTGACTACAGTGTGATGGATTATTGCTTCTTCGGTATTATGAAATCCTCCGATACAACAAACAGTGATGCTATCATCGATATCGATTCAACATCTCTCGGTGCAACTTATGTTCCCGCAGGTGAGATTCTCGGCGATGAAATCCGTTATTCCGAAACAGCTATCATTTCACCCGACGGCAGCATTGATATTTCAACCTGTCTCTTCCCCGAGAATGTTTGGCTCTTTGAAGGTCAGCATCACGAAGTTGGCAGAAACGATGTAATTATTAAACTTGTCGGAAAACTCATTACAGGTGAAATTAAGTCTGTAAACGATATGTCAGAGGAATTCCCGCAGTTTAACGGCAACCGTAATACAAAGAATATTACCCGTTGGTATCTTGAGGAAGCTGAAGGCGTTCTCAATGCAGAAGATCAGTCAATGTATACACAGGCAGATCTTATCGAGCTCCAGGCAGCTTATGACGAGGCTCTCGCTCTTCTTGACAAGACTGTTTGCGAGCCCACAGAGGCAGAAGCAACTGCTGACAGACTTCTTAATGCTCTTCGCAGAGTAGGCGTAAGAGAGACTGAAGAGGATCAGACATTGAATAAGGTTCTTGAGCAAATTTGCAAGTTTATTGACGATACTCTTTACATAGTATTCGGAGGAAACGGCTTCTCAGATGCATTTGATGTCGGAGTTTTTCCAAACTATAGATAAAGCACGGTAATTCGATTTTAAGTTCAATTTTCCTTGACATTCTCATTTTGTTTTTGTATAATGGTATGCATTGAATTTGTGATAATTCCAATTATTATTTGAGAGGATGTAATTACATTGGCACAGGATATAGTTTTAACCCGTGACGGTTATGATGAGCTTTCCCAAAAACTTCAGGAGCTTAAATCAGTCGGTCGTTCAGAAATTGCGGAAAAGCTCAAAGTAGCTCGTTCTTTCGGTGACCTTTCCGAAAACAGCGAGTACGATGAAGCAAAATCCGAGCAGGCAAAGCTTGAGGCTGAGATCAATGATATCGAGGCTATGCTTTCAAGAGCGACGATTATTGATGATGAAGCAAATGCAAATACAGAGGTAGTTCATCTCGGTTCAATTGTTACCATTAAAGAGACTTCAAAGGGTGCGGCGGAAAAGACCTATACTATAACAGGTTTTGCTCAGGCTAACCCTATGGAAGGCAAAATTTCCGATGAATCTCCCGTAGGTAAAGCGCTTATCGGTCACAAGGTGGGCGATAAGGTTGACGTTGAGGCTCCTAAAGGCATTTTGACCTTCAAAATCCTTAAGATTGAAGTTGAGCAGAAATAAATAAAAATTTAAGCCGATTCTTGTGTAAGCAGGAATCGGCTTATGCTTTTATATAAAAGAATGTGTTTATGCATTACAAGGTCTGTAATATAATAATGATAAGAGTTGATGAAAGTAGTTACATATTTTGGCAAAATATATCTTGATATTTTCCGAATGGTGTGTTAAAATAATGATGCTGAACAAATTAAATAGGTTTTTACATAAGCCGCATTTTTATATTTTGGTAAAAATGCAAGCTCTATTCGGCATTGTGTAAAAACTATGATTGAATTTGTTCAGCAAACAACCACGGGCTTTTGCATTTTTCGTGCGTCGGCTCAGGTTGACGCATTTTTTGTTATGAGGAGTTTAGTAAAGTGGGAAAAATGTATAGGAAAATGTATTTTCACCTTTTCAATGCGGCTACAGGTGCATTGTATGCACCTACAAAAGAAGTTTCGGATGAAATTTTGCGTAAGGCAAAAAAAGAAGTTGTCGAAATGTACCCTGAACCGCTTGAAGAGGCTGATAACAGGACTGAGTAAATTCAATAACTACATAAGTTATTGATTAAATCATCTTGTTATATCCTCTTTGAACAACCGTTTTTCCCCTTATCAGCGCAGAAACGGTCTTCGGAGTTGATATATAATAATCCTTCATTGTTACGCCAATGAAACGAGAAGCCACCCTCACGGGTGGCTTCTTGGTTTAGGTAATAACAGGGGGAATTTTAAATAAAATCATCAAAAATTACATAAATCTCGTGGATTAGGGTTTCGAATATATATTTAATTAGCCTTCGAAGCATTGCGGGAATACTTTCGTACTCATATTCGGTTTCTGTTTCAACACCTACACCGCCATAGCAGCCGATGTTTGCAGAAGTAATTTCATTACCGAATATATCGTATGTCAGGTCATCTTCGATTTCGGTTCCCGCACCGATAAGAGGGGAATCATCTGCCAGCATAAAGCTTTTCGCATCTGAGTAGTCGTCACCGGCGAATCCGGGAAGAATATTCAAAGCCGAGGAATCGATTAAGGGAGTCATAACATTATAATAGCAGTTGTTTTTAAAAACATTGCCTCGCGAAATGTTATCAAGATCATAAGCGATGGTTGATTCACCGTCTAAAACAAAGATGTTGTTTGCAATATAAGAATCATAGAGATTTTTAAATTGAATTTCGCCGCAATTTACAAGTGTGTTGTTATAGAAATTAAGGCTGTGTTCACCGCAGGAGCCTACTGCAAAAGCAGTTCTGCCGCCATTGTCGTTAACAGAAAGACAGTATCTGACGGTGTTATTGTAGTGACCGCTGTGATTGGGGTTATTGCACATAAAGCGCGTGTTATCGTGAGAATAGATATACTGATAGGTGCAGTTGTGGCTGTATGAGTCAAAGTCGATTGCCATACCGTCGCCCACATTCTTCTGACCTGCAATTTCGCAGTGTTCAATAGTACTGTTTACACTGCCCCAGAACCACATAGCGGCAGTAAAGTAAAGGATTTCGCCGTTTTCGTCAACGCCTTCACCCTGACAGCAGTTTATAGCACGGCAATTTGTAACCAATGCACCGTCGCAAATACCTAAAACAACTGCTTCTGCATCCATTTCGTGGAAATAGCAGTTTTCAACGAGAATACCTGTGTTGAAGACAGGGTCGATATCTTCCTCTTCGCACCAAGGTGCTTGCTCATCATTCCAGGAGCCCCAAATCATAAAGCCGTTTGCACAATCGTAAACCTCGCAGTTGCTGATTGTAAGGTCATTTACTGCGTATCTTGAGCGGGCAGGCAAGCCTTTTACCATAACAGCGGCTCTTGCTCTTGCGGCGCCGTTTGAAAAGTCATCTCTTGAAGTTACCGTTCCGTTGGGCATATCGTAGAAATAAATGTTATCAAGAACTATGCCTTCAGATGTTTCTGTAAGTGTATCAATCCAAATTCCGCCACCGTTGGGGGCAGAAATCGCAACATCGGATATTGTGATGTAAGAGCAGTCGAATAAGCGGAAAACTTCTGTTGCCGCATCTGTTCTGAGAATTGCCTTTTCTCCTTCGCCGTAAGAAGAAATTACAAAAGGATAATCCTTTGTACCTGAGATTTTCTCAAGAGTTACGCTGCATTCATAAACACCGCCGTTTTTAAACAGCACATTAATGCCTGCTTCTAAAGGTATGTTGCCAAGACCTGCTATTGACTTTACGGGTGCATTAATATCGGTTCCGATGTTGGAATCATCGCCGTTAACGGAGTCAACATAATAATAAACATTATGGTCAACGGCAGATGCACATATGCTGAAGCATCCGAAAATCATTACCAATGACAAAACTAATGAAAATATTTTTTTTGAACCAGCTTTCATAAAAACAATCCTTTCATAAAATATTAACTACATTTTACATTTGTTTTTCTATATTGTCAACACTGAAAGCATATAAAAAGTTAAATTATATGTATTTGATAATTACGAATAATACTGCTTTAATTTTTCAATTTGAGTTTGAGAGAAAGCTCCTTCAAACACAAACAAATCATCAATGTTATATATTTGTTTAATTTCGTTGTTATATGTACCTAATCCGTCATTGCCAACAGTAAACGGTAAATTGTCAAGCTCAACAAGATACTGCTCTTCAAGCTCTGTTTCATGGCAGAGGTTAAAGTTATAATATGTCTGAATCTTGCGGTTTTCTTTATCAACAACGAAAAGACCGTGTACCCAGCCTTCGGAAATTTCGGGAGGAAAGGGGGTAACAAAGTCAAAGTCGTCATCACCGCAACCGATGTTAAACGCAGTGTTTGAACATCTTAATGCAAGTAAAATTCCTTTTGAGCAACGTTTGCCGCTCCAATTTTTATTGCCGAGTATGGCAGGCTCATCTATAATTCCGCGATCTATTTTTATCCAGACTGCTATTGTGAAGCTACCCGAACCTAATTTTAAACTGTCGAATACAAGGTGCCCCGTATTACCCAATTCGCCTCTTGCACCGCGCACACCTTCGGAATAGAATTTTACCGTTCCGTGCTGAACTGCCGAATGTTTACCTGTTTCGTCCTTTAAATCATTATCGAAGAATAAAGCAAGCTTTGTTTTTTCCTTCGGAATATAAGCGCTCAAGCCTTCCTGCGAACCATATTCGGGGGAGGGCTTTGTTTTCGGAATATACGGCTTGCCCTCAATTTTGATGTAATCGCCTTGGTATTCGGGGAAAATACCTTTGGGAATCTGTGAGCAAAAGCCTTTTATATCATATTCGGGAATATCTATTCCCAAAGCGTAAAGAACTGTTGCATAAAGGTCAACGGTTCTCATATATCCGATGGTGGATTCTTTTATTCCTTTCCCTCTTGCGCCGAAGAATATGTATTTTTCACTGTCTGTATATCCGCCGTGGCTTCTTTCATACCCGCCGTGGTCGGAAATAACTATAAACAGAGTATCATCAATAATTCCTGCTTCTTCGTATGCCCTGAAAACGCGCCCCGTCTGCTCATCCTCATAAGTGATTTTTTCGAGATGCTCCTTGTTGCCGTATCCGTATCTGTGACCTGCACCGTCGGTTTCATCGTAATGAACAAACAAAAATGTGGGTTTCGTTTTTACACATTCAACGATTTTATCAGTGAGCTCGGCATCGTTTCCGCTTGTAAATTTATCAACCTCAATATCACGCTCAATAAGACCGATGTTTATGGGATTCCAATTGCAATATGAAGCGAAGGTTGCTTCGGGATAAGCGGATTTTATTTTTTTGAATAATGACGGCTGTGCAGGATTTTTGTGTTCACGGTGACCGATAGTACTGTTGGTTATACCGTGAACAACGGGTTCCGTGCCTAAAAGCATAGCACCCCAATTTTCCGCACTGATGGTAGGGTCCATAGAAAGACCGTAATTTGTGGTTGCTCCGTTTTCAAATATTTTATCTAAATTGGGAGTGGGGGTTTGCGTATTGAAATTACCAATACCGTCTATACCGATTACCGCAACATATTTAAAAATTGTTCTTTCAGCCACAATATCACCTTATTCTTCAAGATACTTCTTTAGTTCGTTTAGTTTTTCGTTGCAATCCTTTACACCCAAGTTATACATTTTCTGTAAAACCGCTTTATCTTTTTCTGTCCGTTTTACGGGTATAAACTCACTCGGGCGTATTACAAAAATTTTACCTTCTTTTTCAAGCTTATCAATCAAATCGCATTGCGCATTGTACATTTTGTTTCTGTTGTTGAGAGCTTTGGCAAATTCAGGATATTTTTTGTACGTCAAATTCGCGCCGTGAATATCGCCGCTTTTTCGGTAGCCGAAAGGTCTTGTGAGAACAACTGCGACTTTATCGTAACCTTCGTTTAGATAATGCTCAGCGGGTATACTGTCTGCAACACCGCCGTCGAGATACGGTGTACCTTTAACTGTAACGGGTTTTGAGAGGAAAGGTAAAGAGCCCGACGCTCTTAAATACTCCATACACTCGTGATTTTCAAGGTCGAATATATCAATGTATTCCGCTTTCCCTGTTTTTAGATTCGTTACAACTGCGTGGAATTTCGTTTTGTTGTTTCTGTATGTATCAAAATCCATTCTGTCAAGAACATAGGGCAAATCTTCAAAACAGAATTTTTCGTTCATCAGGTTTCCCGTGGTTAAAAGGGAATAAAAACCCATATAATTTTTGTCGCCTGCGTATTTTAAATTGTATCTCAAGGCTCTGCTGCGGTCTTTTGATTTATAATTTATTCCGAAAAGCGCACCTGCGGAAACACCCGCCGCAACGTCTGTTTCGATGCCGTTATCCATTAAAACATCAAGAACACCCGCTGTGTATAATCCGCGCATTGCACCGCCCTCGAGTATTAATGCTGTGTTCATTTTACTTCCCTCTCTGTTTTTTTATTGAAAATCATATTTTATCCTGCGGATAAATAATACCCGTGATTTTCCTTATTTCATCCATTTGTTTTGCAATATATAACGATTGCTCAAATGTGTTCACAGGGCTTTCTTTAAGACCTTTTTCAATACATTCGCAGGTGTGTATAATCTGCTCTTCAAAACCGTTGCCCGTGTAGGGAGCATCAATAACGCTGCTTGTTCCGTCGTTAAGTTTTATTTCGATTTTTTGCGGGGCATAGCATCTGTCTAAACACGCACAGCCGTTTGTTCCGTAAATGTAACCGCCGCCGTTCTTTCTTAAAAGCACGGCACTTGAAAGGTCGGCAATTGAACCGTTTTTGTGTTTTATAAGTATACACATATGAGAATCAACACCGTTGTAGGTGTCAGCCTGAGCATTTATTGCTTCAACATCCTTACCCAGATACCAATCGGCAAAATAAAGGCAATAAATACCCACATCAAGAAGCGAGCCTCCGCCGTATTCAGGCTTTAAAGCGTGGTGATCCATTTCATCCTCGTCAAATGAGTAACAGAATTTGCCTTCTACACCGCGAATATTGCCCAAAACGCCGCTTTTTATAATTTCGCTCATTTTTAAAGTTCCGGGAACGAAGCTTGCCCACATAGCCTCCATAAGAAAAACATTGTTTTCTTTGGCTGAGCTTATCATCATCTCAACCTCACGGGCATTAACGGCTATAGGCTTTTCGCATAAAACATGCTTTCCGTTATTCATCATAAGTACGGAGCATTCAGCGTGACCGGAGTGGGGAACGGCAATATAGGCGGCGTCAATAACATCGGATTTTGCCATTTTTTCGTAGCTGTCGAACCTATGGGGAATATTGAATTCATCACCGAATTTATCAGCGTTTTTCTGTGTTCTTGAAGCAACAGCGGTCAGCTCTGCATTGGGTACGTTTTTTATGGCTTCCGCAAATCTGTGGGCAATATTGCCGGGACCTACGATACCGAAACGGATTTTTTTCATATTTCATCACCGTCTATGATTATATCACACAAAAAAACCTTGTACAATACCAAAACATCTTTTATAATATATAATAGACTTAAGCAGAAAGGATTTTTAATATGACTTTAAAAGAAGCAATGCTTGTTCGTAATTCGGTCAGAAGATATACCGATGAAGCTCTGAGCAATGAGCATATTTTAAAATTAAATGAGGCTATTACCGAGGTTAATGCAGAAAGCGGTCTGCATTTTCAGCTTGCAACAAATGAGCCTACCGCATTTTCGGGGAAAGCGGCTTCATACGGCCATTTCAGCGGTTGCACCGATTATATTATTTGTGTGGGCGAAAAAGGAAGAGATGAAGAGATCGGCTATTACGGCGAAAAGCTTGTTCTTATTGCTCAAAGTCTTGGTGTAAATTCCTGTTGGGTTGCACTCACCTACAGTAAAAGTAAGGTAAAAGCAGATATCAAAAAAGGAGAAAAGCTCTATATTGTAATTTCTTTGGGTTACGGAATTCATCAGGGCAAACCCCATAAAAATAAACCTTTAAATGAGCTTTGCTCTTATGAAGGCGAAATGCCTGATTGGTTTAAAAACGCTATGGACGGTGCTCTCACAGCGCCAACGGCTTTGAATCAGCAGAAATTCCGTTTTGAGCTTAAAGGTGATACCGTAAAAGCAAAAGCACTTTTGGGTCCCTATTCAAAAATGGATTTGGGAATAGTTAAATTTCATTTCGAATTGGGTGCAGACGGTTATAGCTTTAAATGGGCATAATTATGGATAAAATCAGAGATATGTTGCTTTTCTTATTATGTTTTAAGTGAAAGGGGTTGATTTTACGGAAATGGTTATTTTAACTGCCTTGGGTGTAGGCGGTGCCACGGTCATAGGTGCAGTTATAGGCTTTATATTTAAAAAAGCATCTCATAAATTCAGAGATATTGTGCTTTCCTTTGCGGCAGGCGTTATGCTTGCGGCGGCTGTTCTGGGACTTATTATTCCATCTCTCGAATACGGCGGGAAATACGCGCTTTTAATTACCGTTGCGGGAATATTTATCGGTGCTGTATGTCTTAATCTCATTGATAAGCTTGTGCCCCATCTTCATAAATTGGCAGGGGGTACGGAAGAAGAGCATAAGAATAACGCAAACCTCAATAAGGTGCTTCTTTTTGTTACGGCTATTGCTATCCATAATTTACCCGAAGGCATAGCGGCAGGTGTCGGCTTCGGTTCGGGTAATACTTCGGAGGCACTGCTTATTGCAGGAGGTATTGCGCTTCAGAACATTCCCGAAGGTATGGTTATAATTGCGCCCATGCTTGCGGCAGGTATAAAACCCCGAAAGACCTTTGTTTTTGCAATGGTTACGGGTCTTGTTGAGGTCGTAGGTACGCTCCTGGGTTACTTTGCTGTAAGCATTGCTTCTGCAATTTTACCCTTTGCTCTTGCATTTGCGGGTGGCACTATGCTCTATGTAATAAGTGATGAGATGATTCCCGAAACCCACGCCCACGGAAGCGAGCGAGGGGCAACCTACGCTCTTCTTGCAGGCTTCTGCCTGATGCTTGTTTCAGATGTTCTGTTAGGCTGATATGAAATATAAAAAGCTACTCTTGAGAATAACGGTATCGCAAGCTTTCCCGATGCTCCGACCGAGCGGGGTGTTAAGCATATTGGTGAACTGATTGACTGTACCCGTAAAGTATATTCTTTTTGTTATCCAAATAAAGGGAATGAAAGCTTTTAAACCGAATGATATCACTCATAAGGCTTTCGGTGATACTCTGAGAAAGGCAGAAAAATCAGGAGTTGAAATTTTAGCATACGACTGCGAAGTAACCCCTGAACACATTGAAATCTTTGAAGAGGTTGAAATAATTTTTAAAAAATATACTCTCATCGCTTATCAAAACGATGAGAGTATATTGATAGCCTTTTTTAGTTCTCTTTCTTTTTGTGGAAAAGAAGTTTATCAACAGGGAAGTAAAGGAAGAACTGAAGTGCCGAGCAAATCATTGTAGCAATGTTCTTGGCAAGTGTTTCGTTGCACCACTCAAAGCCGACAAAAACTTCTTTAAGTGTGGGATTGAGCCATGCGGAAAAAAGAATAAGAGCGATTGTGAAAATTATGTAAATGGGGAGAGCAACCGCAACATTAGCACCTGAATTAAAGGTCTTTTCCTTATTTACAAAGAAAGCAACGATCTGAGCAATAATATTTGCCGCATTGCTTACGATAAAGTAACCGAGACCGCCGACTGCAACGGGATAAACAAATACCCACCAACTGAATTCTACAGTGTAAAGCTCCTGAATAGGAGGAATAAGCTGAAGTGTATTAAGAAGTACGAATTGAACTATCATTGCAAGAAGGCTTACAATGATGAACTTAACAAACTGCCAAATGGTTACAAGAACAGAACCCTTGGTTTCGGCAGCCTTGTCGATGTCTTTTAATTTTGCCATAACAAAATTCTCCTTTAAAACAATAATATGCAATTATACTAACATATTCCCGATAATAAGTCAATAATAAAGGAAAAACAGGTTGATATTAATATATCAAAACATTAAATTATACTTTGACAAAAATTATACTTTGACAAAAACAAAAGAATGTTTTATAGTATAATCACACCGGATTAAGGGAAAAATTACTAAAAAACAGAAAGGATGATTTTAATGGAACTTAAAGGCTCAAAAACCGAACAAAATCTTCGCGCCGCTTTTTCGGGCGAAAGTGAGGCAAGAAATAAATACACATATTTTGCATCTGTTGCAAAAAAAGAGGGTTATGAGCAGATAGCCGCTATATTTACGGATACCGCAAATAATGAAAAAGAACACGCAAAAATGTGGTTCAAGGAGCTTCAGGGCATCGGTGATACTGCCGCAAACCTTCTTTCAGCCGCTGAGGGCGAAAACTACGAATGGACCGATATGTATGCAACCTTTGCTAAAGAAGCAGAGGAGGAAGGCTTCAAGGAGATTGCGGCACGTTTTCGTATGGTTGCCGAAATCGAAAAATCTCACGAGGAGCGCTACAGAGCACTTCTTAACAATGTTGAAATGCAGGCAGTGTTTGAGAAGTCTGAGCAGACAATGTGGGAGTGCCGTAACTGCGGTCACCTTGTAATGGGCAAAAAGGCTCCCGAAATATGCCCTGTTTGCAAACATCCCAAGGCATACTTCGAAGTAAGAAAAGAAAATTATTAAGCTGTATCTTCCGGCACCCTTTACGGGTGCCTTTTTGTGTTTTTTCACAATTTCTTGACACTGTATTTGGGCAGTTGGTTCGTTGACTTTAATGTATATTGTTGGTAAAATATATGGTGTATATTTAAATTACAACCCATAAGGAGGTTATATATATGGGAGTTAATGAAATTGCCGCTAAAGCAGTACGCGGAATAGGCAGAATCAGTTCAAAAAGGCTTATTAAAAAAGGTGTTAAGGCAGAGTCTTTGCCCCGACCTCAGCCAACAGTAATTAAAGGCGAAAGCTATGCTTGCGGCTATGCCGTAAGAGAGGTTATGCCCAAAGACATCAATGCCAAAAAATATTGGGTTGCAGGTCACGGTATGGGTCACGTTATTGAACGTGTTCATGACCCTATCACCGTTAGTGCAATGTGGATAGGTGCGGATGATAGCGGCGGCTATATTCATATCAGTGCCGATATTATCGGTCTTACAAACTTTGAATTAAACCTTGTTCGTGAAAAGCTTAAAGATTTTTCAGAAGAAAGCAAATGCGCCGGGGTTTTTGTTTCCTGCACTCATAATCACGCGGGTTTTGATACCGTTGGCTATTGGGGTCAGCTTTATAAGCTTCAAAGCGGTAAGGACCCTGAATATATGGAGCTCCTTCTTAAATCTCTCGAAGATGTAGCAAGAGAAGCATATAAAAACCGTAAAACAGGGAAGCTTTATATAGGTAAAACCCACGTTCCCGAGGCTCAGTACTGCAAGCGTGAGCCTATTGCTATGCACGATGTCCTCACACGCACACGCTTTGTTCCCGATGACGGCAGTACGGAAACATGGTTCCTTAACTTCGAGGCTCATCCCAATACCTTGGGCGGTGCAAACCGTGATTGCAGTGCTGACTATCCCTATTGGCTCAGAAAGACAATAAATGATGAAAAGACAATCAATGTTCTTTTCGGTGTAGGTGCAATCGGTGCAGTTGATCCCGGCGATTTCTGCGAGGATAAGCCTGAAAGAACCCGTATTCAGGGTGAAACTCTCGGTAAAGCGGCTCTTGCTATTGAAGATGATAAGGAAATGCCTGTTGAGATCACCGTGCTTCAGCATAAATATTATTCACCCGTTGATAACGGCCTTCTCGCTCTTATGGCTACCATAAACGCTTGCTCTTCTCAGCGTTATCCCTGTGATAAAGGTGATTTGGGCATTGCTCTTCTTACTGAGATGGTTTACATAAAACTCGGTACTCAGCAGATATTGATGTTACCGGGCGAGCCGTTCCCTGAGGTTGTTTACGGCGGTGCCGCTCCTGCGGAAACCTCAGCAACAGGTCTGGGAACCGATATCAATCCTACACCCATTATTGATATTGTAGGGGATGAAGAGCTTCTTGTTTACTGCGTAACTAATGATATGACGGGTTACTGTATAACTCCCAATGACTTTATTCTTCATAAAACTCAGCCTTATATTGAACAGGGCGAAGATGTTTTCGACAGAAGACACTATCACGAGACAAACTCACTGGGCTATCTTACAAACGAAACAATTGCAGAAAATGTTGCTGATATAATGAAACGAGTAAAGTAAGGAATGTTTACTATGGAAAAAGAAAAAAGAGTTCAGCTGACTCATAAAGCAATAAACGGTGTTTTGCAGGTTTTTGCAAATTCTCTTAAAGACGGCGGAGATTTTATCCCTGTAGGGTCTTATGTTCCCGAAAACTTTTGGGAGGGTACAGAGGAATTCCTCGAAAAGCCTGCGGAAAAAGCAAAATGGAGCCTCGGCTATGCTAATGTTGATTTAACTCCCGTTGATTACGCAAAACGCAATTATTATATGGGCGGTTATATTGCTCCGGAAAATAAATTCAAAAACCTTATTGAAGAGGTCGTTGACGATATGCAGGGCAGAGCAATCGCTCTTGATGACGGTTCGGGCAGAGGTGTTTCGGTTTTCTGCACAATTGACTGTATAGGAACAACAAACGGTGATATCAGAGTTATAAGAAAAAAGTTTAAAGAGAAATTCCTTGAGCAGTTTCCCGATAAAAAAATTGCTTCGGTAAATGTTTTCTCAACGCATACCCACAGTTGTGTTGACACTGAAGGCTTATGGACTGATTTCCCCGGTAAGCTCTTGCGAAATTGGAAGCGTAACCGCAGAGGTAAAGGCGTTCTTGAGCGCGGTGCGGACGAGCAGTATATGCGCTTTTTGTGTGAAAGCGTAAGTGATACTCTCATAAAAGCCGTTGCCGATATGTGTGAAGGTAAAATGACTCTTGCTCAGAAGGATATTACCGAGGATTATTTTTCCAATCGGAACCGTCCCTCCGCTCCGAGTATCGTTACTGATATTACAAGGCTCACTTTTATTCCCGACAATAAAAAGCGAACACCTACAATGATTGTCAATCTTCCTGCTCATCCCGATGTTGCAGGTTTGCCCGTAGGTGATGAACCTGGTTCCGGCAGACGTCTTTGCGGTGATTATGTTCATTATATGGGTAAAACTATAAACAAAGCCGGTTTTAACTTTATGTTCTTTAACGGTGCTATTTGTGCAATTTATATGGCACGCGATAAGTCAAACGACGGACTTAAATTTAATCACCGTTATGAGCAATCCATACGTTTCGGCAGAGAGGTTGGAAGAATTGCTCTTTCCCTTACAAAAACTCTCGATGAAATCAAAAAGGATAAGCTTCTTTATGATGAAGCTGAAATTGCCACCGATTCAGAGCTTTCAAAGCGCAACGGAGCGAAATACACCCTTTGGTGCGAGGATTGGGAGCCGGTGGAGGAAAAGAAAGTTTCGCCACTTCTTAATATCCGCATAAAAGAGGTTAAAATACCTATAAAGAATCCTCTTCTTGCGGCGGCAGGTAAACTGCGTCTTGCTAACTACAAGGTTCTCACCGAAGGTGAAAATGCCTATGCGGTTTATTCAGAAATCGGATATATTGAGTTCGGTAACGAGCTTAAAGTTGCTATGGTGCCCGGTGAATTCTGTTGCGATCTTCTTACGGGCGGTGCATCACTTTACGCCGATGGTTCTGTTTCTCATAAGGATTTCGGCTATCCGAGTGTTCGTGAAATATTCGGCGAGGATACAATAGCCTTCGGTCTTGCCAACGATGCTATCGGTTATATCGTTCCTGATAACGACTACACTATGGGTGACCCGAAGGATCATTATCACGAGCTTGTTTCTCTCGGTTATCTGACAGGCTCAAGCGTTATGCAAGGCTTTGTTGATATGGCAAAGGAATTAAAAATAAAGTAAAAATAACGG
>CAZCQI010000024.1:0-17652 GCA_964500795.1 uncultured Eubacteriales bacterium | reverse complement strand
CTCACGCCCGTGATAAAGACGGCGTTAATGCCGCAATGATTATCTGCGAAATGGCAGCGTATTATAAATCAAAAGGTATAACCCTCTGGCAGTTTATGAACAGCGTATATGAAAAATACGGCTATTTCTTCAATCAGCTTGATAACTATGCCTTTGAGGGCGCGTCAGGTATGCAGAAAATGGCTGATATGATGGATTCTTTAAGAAATACCCCTCCCGCTGAAATTTGCGGTAGTAAGGTCGTTTGGGTTGGTGACTACAAAACAGGCAAAACTACCGACGGTGAAACGGGTCTTCCCAAATCGAATGTGCTTTCTTACAGAATGGAAAGCGGTGATACGGTAATTGTAAGACCTTCGGGCACAGAGCCTAAGATAAAAATTTATATTACTGCCAAAGCATCATCAAGAGAGGAAGCAGAGAAAAAGCTCGGAGTTATCTCCGCAGGTGTAAAAGCTCTTCTCGGTATTGAATAATGTTTTCTGATAAAGCAAAAAGAATTGTCTGCATAGTTCTTGCAGGTCTTATGGCGTTGAGTGTGTTTTCAGCGGTGATTTATGTAATTTTATAAAGCTTAAAGGGTACGATGTTTCTCGTAAAACATCGTACCCTTTAGCATTTTTACTTTGTTTTAGCAGCCGCAGCCACAGCCGCAATCGCTGTTTCTGGAGTAATCATTGTTGTTGCACTGATTGCCGCAAAGCAAGAGGATGATAATAAGGATTATGATCCAGGAGCAGTTATTACCGTTGTTGAATAAGCAGTTCATTTATTTGACCCCCTTTCACTGCTATAATATGTTTTCAAATGTTTTTTGTTACAGAATGCATATATGAAAGTTTTGAGAATAGAATAAAAGCGATTGATTAAGGGGGTGAGATATGTGGGCTTTAGTTTTGATTTCGATAAACTCGGAAAGCGTGACCCGAGGGCATACGCAGAGCTCGGCGATGATGAATTTGATTATGAATTTGCCGATGATTATGATTTCAATTTAGAAGATGATTTTGAGTACGAAGAAGACGATTTCTTGTCCTGACACAAAATCTTTATAATCTCTTACTGCTCTGTTCTTGAATTATTAACATTTTTGTCGTATAATAATTTCAGGTGACGGGAGCGAACCTCACAGAGGGAGCTACCGTCACATTAACAGACAGTGAGAGGTGTTTTTTATGCTTTGTCAGAACTGTAATAAAAATGAAGCTAATATGCATATGAAAAGGATTTTAGGCGGAAGAGCCGCAGAAATCCATCTATGCTCTGATTGTGCCCGTTCTTTAGGCTACGGTGAGGCTTTTTCGGGGTTCGGTCTCGGTTTGGGAGAGCTCTTCGGCGATTTTCTTTTGAAGAATGAAAGTGCAAATTCAGCTCTCAGATGCCATGCCTGCGGCAAAACCTTCGAGGAAATTGCAGGTGACGGTAAAATGGGGTGTGCCGAGTGTTACTCTTCTTTTTATGATAAGCTTATTCCGTCTTTAGGTAAGGTTCACGGCAAAACCTCTCATATGGGTAAAAAACCCAAGAAAAACAGAAACTCGGTCGATAGCTCCGATAAGCTTTCGGATATGAAAAAGGCTCTCGAGCAGGCAGTAGAGGAGCAGAATTTTGAGCTTGCAGTAAAGCTTCGCGATGAAATAAACGGTATGATTTTGAGAGGAGGCAGTGAAGAATGAGTGCAAAATGGTATCTCGGAACAGGTGCTCAGAATGACGTTATTATCAGCACAAGTATTCACCTTGCCCGCAATATAAAGCAGTTTCCGTTTCCCGGCAGGCTTTCTCTCAGAGATAAGCTTAAGGTAAATTCTGTAGTAAAAAATGCGGCGGATTCCGTTAAGGACTATAACTTTAATTATTTTGAGATGAAGACTTTGTCTCAATCAGAGGTGGTTTCCCTTGCCGAAAGGCATCTTGTAAGTCCGGAGTTCGCTTCCTCAAGCGACGGCAGAGCACTTCTTCTCACCGAGGATGAATCGGTAAGTATTATGCTCAATGAGGAGGATCATATCCGTTTACAGGTAATGTACGCAGGCTTCTCTCTTGATGAAGCATACAGAACCGCCGATATTATAGACGATATGCTCAGTGAACAGCTCGATTTTACGTTTGATGAAAGGCTTGGTTATCTTACTCAGGACCCCACTGCCTTGGGCACGGGGATGAAAGCTTCTGTTGTATTGCATCTTCCTGCACTTGTGGCATCTTCACAGATTACAAAACTCATTACAATGGTCTCAAAATTAGGTCTGTCGCTTCGCGGTTCCTACGGCGAGGGTGCGGCGGCAAAGGGTGACCTGTTCCGCTTGAGTAATACCATAACCTTGGGTATTTCCGAAAAAGCGGCAATAGAAAATCTCAAATCCATAGCACTTCAAATTGCCGCTCAGGAACGTTCAGCGCGGGAAGAAATGTTTAAAGCTCCCGTTACGGAGGATAGAATTTACAGAGCCTACGGTGTCCTTAAATATGCCCGACTTATTGACACAAACGAATTTATGGAGCTTATGTCGTTAGTAAGGCTGGGCGCGGTTAAAGGGCTTATTTCAATGGATTGCGCAAAAATTGAAGCTCTTATGATTCAGATGCAGCCTGCAACCATTTCACTTTCTGTTGACAGACCCTTAGACAGAATTCAGCGCGATATGCTCAGAGCCGAGCTTGTTCGCCGTAATTTAGGATAAAAAAATCTGCTGAAAACTTGGTTTTCGGCAGATTTTTTTGTTGAAAGGTTATGTTTTTTGTGGTAATATACCTCTTGTTATTATTTTAATGGTGAGGTAATTATGTCGGATAAAGTAAAGAAATCCAAAACACTATTCTCGTCTTTTCTGCTTATGCTTGCCGCCTTTATATGGGGTACAGCATTTGTTGCCCAAAGTACGGGTCTTGAACTTGTAGGCAACTTCACTTTTTTAGCGCTGAGATCATACCTTGCGGTTGCGGTTCTTCTTCCTGTTTCATTTATCATTTATAAAAATAATAAAAAGAAAATAGGGGATGGCACAAACGGTGAAAACAAAACCTTCTTTTCTAAAAGGCTTGTTTTAGGCGGAGTCCTTTGCGGCGTCTCAGTTTGTATGGCTTCTCTCGTTCAGCAATACGGTATAATGCTTTCGGGCGTTGGCAAATCAGGCTTTTTAACAACCCTTTATATCCTTATGGTGCCTCTTATCGGTCTTTTGTTTAAACGCAAGGTTAAGCCCGTTTTGTGGGTGTGCATCATTATAGCAACCTGCGGAATGTATTTTTTGTGCGTTACCGATGTAGGGGGAATAAATATAGGTGATGTACTTCTCATACTCTGTGCATTCCTATTTGCCGTGCAGATTATGATAGTTGACCATTTTGTGCAAACTGTTGACGGTGTAAGGCTTTCACTTGTTCAGTTTGCAGTAGCCGCCGTAATTGCAACATTGGGAGCTTTGATATTTGAAGAAATATCTTTTGAGGCAATAAAAAGCGCCCGGCTTTCCGTATTCTATGCTGGAGTGCTGTCCTCGGGTGTTGCATTCACTCTTCAGATTGTTGCTCAAAAGAATTTGAACCCTACGGTTGCAAGCCTTCTTATGAGCCTTGAATCGGTTTTTGCCGCTCTTGCGGGTGCCGCTTTCGGCGAAAGGCTTACGGGGAATGAAATTTTCGGCTGTGTTCTTGTATTTATTGCAATTATCCTCGCTCAGTTACCTGTTGAAAACATATTTAAACGAAATAAAAAAATTTAAAATCAGCCACACTTTCGGGTGTGGCTGATTTTAATTTGCTTTCCAAAATTTTCTGTCGAGGCTTCTGTATTGTATAGCTTCAAGAATATGAACATTTTCAATATTCTCGGAGCCGTCAAGGTCTGCTATGGTTCTTGCAACCTTTAAAATTTTATCATAAGCTCTTGCGGAAAGACCGAGACGCTCAAAAGAAAGCTCAAGAGTTTTAGAAGCGGCGGGGGAAAGAACGCAATATTTTCGAGTCTGAGATGATGTCATTTTGGCATTGCAGGTAATCTCGGTGTCCTTGAAGCGTTCAAGCTGAATTTTTCGCGCTTCATTCACTCTTGCCCTTATATCGGCTGAGCATTCGCCGCATTCCTCGTCTGCTAATTGGTTATAGTCAACGGGAGGTACTTCAATATGTATATCTAACCTGTCAAGAAGAGGACCGGATACTTTAGAAAGGTACCTTGCAGGTGCGCCCTTAGGACAGGAGCAAGCCCGTGTCGGATGACCGTAATAACCGCAGGGGCAGGGATTCATAGCGCATATAAGCATAACAGAGCAGGGATATGTAAGTGCGCACGCGGCGCGGGAAATGGTAATATTTCCGTTTTCAATGGGTTGCCTTAAAACCTCCATGGTGCTTCTCGAAAATTCGGGAAGCTCATCGAGAAAAAGAACTCCGTTATGAGCAAGGGAAAGCTCGCCGGGTTTTGGTATTGTTCCGCCACCCGAAAGACCGGCAGGGGATACCGAATGATGAGGTGCTCTGAACGGACGGTAATTTATAATAGGCTCGTCTTTTGATAAATTTCCCGAAAGGGAGTATATTTTTGTAGTTTCAAGAGCCTCATTTACAGACATATCGGGAAGTATGGTGGGTATACGTTTTGCAAGCATACTTTTGCCCGAGCCGGGAGGACCGATCATCATAACATTATGACCGCCTGCAGCGGCAACCTCAAGGGCGCGTTTAACCTCGAACTGACCCTTGACATCTTTGAAATCGGGAAGGCAGTCGGGGATTTCATAAGTTTTAAAGGGCTTGACTTTAACGGGTTCTATTTTCTTAACATCATTTATATGGTCAACAAGTGATTTCAATGAATCAACACCGTAAACATTTATACCCTCAATAATTGCCGCTTCCCGGCAGTTTTCGAGAGGTACATAAACATCCGTTACTCCTAATTCTTTCGCGGCAATTGCCATAGGTAAAACGCCTTTGATTCCTTTTACCGCACCCGAAAGGGAGAGCTCACCCATAAACACCGCGTTTTTGTAATCGCCCATTATTTGACGTGTTGCAGAAAGCACCGCCACCGCCATGGGCAGGTCGTAAACGGAACCTTCTTTTCGCATGTCGGCGGGAGCAAGATTAAACATATAATGTGAATTTAAATGCATTTCGTAGCCCGAGTTGTGTATAGCAGCAAGCACCCTTTGGCGTGACTCGCTGACAGCAGTATCGGGCAGACCTACAACATCAAGTGAAAATTTCCCGCTTGTAACATTAAGCTCAACATCAATCATAAACGATTCAAGTCCCAAAAGACCGATGCTTTTAATTTTAGAAAACATATTTACCCCTCGTTTGAATTATTCCTCTTCCTTATATTTCTCAATATCGGTTTCGGCGATTTCTGTATCTACTGTAATCGTTTTGACGGAAATACCGTCACCAGTACCGTTAAGTGTATTGTTGTTTCCTGCAATATATTTGTCAGACTCTGAAATCTCTTCAAGCTCTTCTTCAACATAAAGAGGCGGGTCGAATTTGAATACGCCCGTTTTGGAAATCATCAGAAGAAGGAGCATCAAAATCAGCGTTACTGCGGATATTACAGAGCCTGCAACAAGTCCGTCGGGGGTATATTTGAATTTTACGGTGTGCTCACCTTCGGAAATTCTCACACCCAAAAGAGCACCGTCACCGATGGAAACTATATTTTCGTTGCTGACTTTTTCTCCGTCTATATAAACGCTCCAGCCGGTGTCGTAATTTATAGAGGTGTAAAGGATGCCGTTTGCAGAAGCATTTACCGTTCCTTCAATTTCGGTTTCTTCAAATTTTGTTACATTCATAGAATCTGATTTCAGTATTTCATAACCCATTTCGAAAGACGGTTCGTCAAGCGTTACCGCGTAAAGGTAAACATAACCGTCCGTGCCTTCGCTTATGGGGGCATAAATATTTACTGTTTCGCCTGCTTCAAGGTAGCCGAGATCCATTATATACGGCTTTGTATCAACATTCTGCGTAATTGCCGTTCCGTTCTGAAGGGTGTAGGTGATGCTGTCAACGGTGTTGCCGCTTGTTTTGAAATAAACATAGGCATTTCCGCTTTCAAGTACCTTGAGTTTAAAGGTAAGCGAAGCAGAAGCTAAAGAACCATCCACGGTGTAAGGATAACAGCCCGAATCACTAAAGGAAAAGTCGTTGCACGAAGCACCCGAGCCGGATACCTTTGTAACCTCCATATCATTAAATACAGTGTGAATACCCGTTGCAGAGCCGAAAAGCTCGCTTTGAACCTCAAAGGGATTTGAGTTGTCATGTGACCAATATGCTATTTCTTCATTTACTCTGAATGCTATGGGGAGCTGATAGTTGTTTTCGTAAGCAGTGTATTTATCCACAGAGAAAAGCGCTGTATATAAGTCCGGGTTCATTTCGGCAGAAGAACCTGTGTAGTTATCTACAATATAATCAAGAGCAAAAAATGAATTATAAACGGGTGTCTGTCGGTTATAGGTGTAACTGTTTATATAGTTACTGAACATACCGAGGTGGTACTGCATATTTGATACTTTTTCGTAAGCCATTGAGGAAAAGGTTGAAATACCGTTGTAGTAATACCAGCAGGGATCCATTCTTGCTCTCAGAGAGGTAAGCTCCATACGGTAGCTTTCGTTACCCTCGTATTCGTCAATCATATCCTTGATTTCTTGGAAATCATCGTAATCGCTGACATAGTTGGTTTTATTTTGATCCATACTGTAGTTGTTGGTGTTGGCAACCGTATATTCGGCGCAAACAGAGCAAAGCACCAAAGCCGCCGCAGCCACGGCAGGATATTTATCGCTTCTGAGAATACCCAAAGCAAGGCAGTAAATGCCGATAAAGGCAATGCTTATCCACACACCGGTTTCGCTGAAATTTTTAGAGCCGATTTCTTGCACGAGTATTATAAAGAAAATTGTTGCCGTGCCGACGCCGATAATTTGCCGCGCAGTGTACTCTTTAATAAAGGTGATTGCCCTGAATGCAAAGACGAGCAAAAGGAATGAATACATATACGAGAATCTGTAAGGCAGGTCATTGGGGAAATGTAACCCGTGCCACACAAAATTCAAGTAGTTTGTGTAACAGCTTGCGAACATTACGCCGAGAATACCGATGCTGAATATTTTTTCTTTTAAAGAAACCTTGTTTGAGAATATAAACAAAGGTACGAGCATTACCGTTAAAATTCCGCAGTAAACATTGGGAAGAACATCCGTGCCGCTGCTTCTTATAGTGGGGTCAAGGCAGGCGAGATGATTTGCAAGGAAATCAAAAATCGAGAAATACGTTTTAAATTCCTCAGGCCATGTACCCGATGTAGCTGAGCAATTTTGCAAAATGTTGTAAACAGGCAAAAGCATAAAGCAAGAAAGCAGTGCTGCACCGATAGATGAAAATGCAAATCTTACACCGCAGTCAAAAAATTTAGAATTTCTAAGATTGCTTAAGCCCCAGGTAATAAAATTCTTAAAACCTTTTTCGCGCTTTGCCAATTTTCCTAAATAAGTTTCGGTAAAATCGTAATTGCAGAAATAGGTATAAATAAAATACAGCACTGAGAAAATGCACACCATAAAGCCCATATAATAATTAGTTATAAGGGTGAGGGCAAGGGTGATTGTGTAAAGCTTCATTTTACGCTCTTTAACAAGCTTTTCAATTCCCAGCATAACAAGGGGGAAAAGATAGAAAGCATCAAGCCACATAACATTCCAATAGTAGGCAATGAAGTAGCCGCTGCAAGCATATAAAACACCGAATGCCGAAACGAGGGGCGTTTTGTTATCAAATCTTTTTGAAAGAAAATATGAGAAAGTAAAGGAAGCTGTCATTGCTTTGGTCAGAACCATAAGCGAGATTGCTTCCGTCATATTTTTATGACCGAGTATGAGCATAAAAATAAGCGTGGGAGAGGACAGGTAGTTGTAGAAGTTACCTAAAAACGAACTTCCGCCGCCGGAAGTCCAGGAATAAAGGAAGCTGTCAAGATTGGTTACTCTTTCATAAAGCTCGGCAAACAGGGGACCGTACTGATGGTAAAGGTCCATTCTGAGTATAGTGCCGTCACCGAAGGGTATCAGGTCGTAGCAGTAGTATACAACTATCATAATAGCAGCGGTGCAGGCGGCAGCAAGCCACGAAAACCTGGTGCTGTAACAGCGTTTGAAAAGAGGGTTCCCGTTGAGTTTTTTCTTTAATTCGGGTTTGTTCATATCAGAAATCTTCCTTTGGAAAAATTTGTTTTTTATATACATTTTTAATGATATCATAACCAAAAATATCTTTCAATGCTTTTTATTCTTTATTTATTAAAAAATGTTAAATTTTGTTCTAAATTCGGACAAGTGATAATAATATTTTTTTGAAAGGATTGATAAGTATGAAGGAATTTTCAAATGCGGTTTATTTACTGCCTGAATACTACAAAAATTTATTGTTATCCTTGTCGGAGGATTTCCTTAAAACCGTTAAGGAGATACGCTTCAGAAACGGCGAAGCTTTGACTTTAAATACTAAAGATGAGATTTATTATTTAAAAGAAAGCGGAAGCTTAACCGTTTCTTATTGTGATAATCTCGTAAAAACCAATGAAAGAGACCTTCAGGATATTGTTTTTCATTTGTCACGGCGGTCACTGCATACATATCAGGATATGATTGCAAAAGGCTTCATCCCCTTAAGGGGTGGTTGCAAAGCAGGCGTTGCAGGAAGAGCTGTAATAAAAAACGGCTCTGTGTATTCCGTTTCTTCATTTAATTGTGTGAATATTCGTGTTTCGAGAGAATTTCCAGGGTGTGGAAATCAGGTGCTCGAAAGTGTGGGGGAGGATTGTAAATCTTTCCTTATTGTCGGTGCTCCGCTTTCAGGGAAAACGACAGTTTTAAGAGATTTGTGCCGTAATTATTCGGGAAAACAGCGACTTTTTCCCTTTAAAACCGCAATTATAGACGAGCGAGATGAGATCGCTTCACGCTCCTTCGGTGACGGACCCGATGTGGGTGTACACACAGATGTCCTGACACTTTATCCGAAAGCGGTGGGTACGGAGATAGCCGTGCGCACACTTTCGCCTGATATTATTGTTCTCGATGAAATAGGCGGCGAGGATGAAGTGAGAGCAATGATTTCGGGAATGAACAGCGGAGTCGATTTTATAGCAACGGCACACGGCTCCGACTTTGCCGAGGTTTTGCGACGACCCAATATAAAAAAGCTTGTAAATGCAGGCGTTTTTAAAAAGGCTGTGGTTCTTGCCGGCAAGGAGTCACCGGGAGAGGTAAAGGAGACGATAGTTCTTTGAAGGTCATATTACTTGTTATTCTCGTAGCAGGCATTATCGGTCTCGGTGCCGCAAGCGTTACTGAGCAAAAGAAAATAACAAAAACCTTAGATGAGGCAGTGCGTTTTATTTCTTTTGTAAAATCCGAGCTTAATTACCGTGCATCGGATTTTGAAGATTTGTTTCGTAAAGGTAAAGAACAGAATTACAGATATATAAATTTTGCAGACGGTGAAATAACCTTGGATGCGTCCGTGGGCAAGGTGTATACAGGTGAGTTTTCGGATTTTATTTCCAATATCGGAACAACGGATGAAACAGGTCAACTTTCGCTCTGTGACGAATACAGTAAGCGTTTCTGCCGATATTTTGATGAAAGGTGCGAGAAAGAGAAGGAGAAAATACAGGTCAACACAGCCGTTACCGTTTTGGGCGCGGTTTGTGCAGTTGTATTTTTTCTTTGAGGTGCTTTATGGAGCTGACAATTATTTTTAAAATGGTCGCGGTAGGACTGGTTATAGCGGTGATGAATCAGCTTTTGCAAAAGGCAGGGAAGGAAGAGTACACTCTTCTTACAACTGTTGCGGGTCTTATTATCGTTGTTATGATGCTGGTTCCGGAGCTTGACGACCTCAAAGATGCTCTTGGTTCGGTGATGGAGTTTTGACAGGATTAAAAATCGCGGTAATTGCTATAGCGGGAACAGTTCTTCTTTTGCTTCTGCGCCGCAGTTCTGCTTCGTTCAGTGCTGTAGCGGAGTGTGCTCTTGTTGTAGTTATATTATTGACTGTTATTCCCGAAATTAAAACATTACTTTCAGCTTTGGAAGGCTTCGGGAGTATAACAGAGGTCAGTTCATCTGCAATCAAATCAATGTTTAAAGCCTTTACTTTTCTTGCCGTGGGTGGCGTTGCCTCGGATATCTGCCGCGATAATGGTGAAAGTGCCGTAGCAGGTGTTGTTGAGCTTTCGGTGAAAATACTTTCTGTGTCTTGTATGTTGCCTGTGATATCAGCAGTGGTTGAAATTGCCGTAGCGTTTCTTAATAGGTGAAAATATGAAAAGATTGTGTAAAATTACGGGGATTATATTGATATCTGTTACGATGTGCATATTTTTCACGGTTTCAGTAAATGCGTTGGAGTCAAATATTGATGAATATGCCGAGGAGTTTGATTTTGAAAGCGTTACCGATTCCGTAAGTGAGGAAACAATAAGTGTTCTTGAAGAAATAGGCATAGATGAAATAAGCTATGAGAAGGTTTTCTCCGTTGAAATTTCAAAGGTGATAGATGTTCTTCTCGATATGGGCACGAGAGCTTTTTCCGCTCCTTTAAAGTTTCTTGTTACGGCAATCGGAGTTCTTATAATGACTTCTGTTATTTCTTCCTTCTGCAGGTCTTCCGACACGGTAAGGTTAATCGGAGGAGCAGTTCTTGCATTGTGTGCCGCAACTCCCATGGCAACAATGGTTACAACGGCATTTTCCGTTCTTGAAACTCTTACTGTGTTTACAACCGCTTTCGCAGGAGTGTTTTGCGCTCTTGTGTCCTCCTCGGGGAATGTTGCCCTCGGTACCTCATACGCTTCACTTGCAGTGCTTTCCGATTCTCTTTTTTCGGCTCTGCTCAACGGTATCGGTCAGCCGGCAGTGAATGCAATGTGCTCTTTAGGCTTTCTGTCATGCTTTGACACATACGGATTAAGCGCAAAGCTTTGTGCTCTTGTGAAAAAATTTTACATATGGTTTCTCGGGTTTATTGCAACCTTCTTTTCGGGAATAGTAACTCTCAAGGGAGTTATGGGTGCGGGAGCGGATTCCATCACCTCGCGCGGGGTGCGTTTTGTTGTCGGGCGGGCATTGCCTGTTGTGGGCGGTGCCGTCAGCGAAACATATTCCGCTCTTGTTTCGAGCCTTTCTCTCATAAAAAACACCGTAGGTATTTTCGGTATTGTTACAGTTGTTTTAACGGTTCTTCCGACACTTTTGGAAATAGTTTCCTGGGTAATTGTTCTCACTATCGTATCAGAGATTTCCTCGTTTCTTGAGGCGGATAGGGCAGGGGGCATATTAACGGTTTTAAAGGATGCATTAACACTTCTCGGTGCAACAATTGTTTTTGCCGCAGTAATATTTGTTGTATCGGTGGGAGTCGTAATATTTATAAAGGGTGTTTAAAATGAGTGAAACGATAAAAACGGTTGTGACGGGTTATATGGTTTGTGCGTTTACGGGAGGTGTGCTCGAATATCTCGTACCGCCCAAATCAAAAAGCGCATTGCGCATTGTTGTTACGGTGGCGGTTATTTTTGCAACACTGTTGCCCGTATCAAAATCCGATATCTCTTTTGAAGGGCTTTATAACGTTGAAGAAGCTTCTGAAAACACTCAACTCGATGCGCTTATGCACACTGCCAATCTTACTGAGAAAAAAATCTATAACGAGGTGCGCGAGGTACTCATAAACTTGGGTATAAATGAATATGAAATATATGTAATCACTTCTGTTGATGAAGAAGCATGTGTTGTTTACCTGGATGAAGTCAAGGTTGAGGTGTCCGGGGAGTTTGAAAGTGAGATTGATAGTATAAAAGCCAATGTATCCGAAGAGTACAAGGATATATTAAAAGTCGCTGTGACTTAAAGCACGGATAGGAACGGTCATAAAAATGATTGAATTTTTTGAAAAGCTGAGGAAAGTGAAAATCGGCAAAAGGAATGTTGTGCTGATTGCCGTTTGTGTTATGATGCTTGCGGTTATTCTGCTGAGTGAGGTTTTCACCGAAGAGAGCGAGGTAACGGCTTCAACCGATGATACCGCCTTATATTCCGCTCAGTATATTGAAAGCACTGAAAAGGAGCTTGAAGCAATTCTGAGCAAAATTAACGGTGCCGGAAAGGTTAAGGTTATGATAACTCTGGAGAGCTGTTATGAAAATGTTTACGCGGTAGGTGAGAATTCGTCAGTGGAGCAAGACGGCGATTCATATCAAAGCGAAACTCAGGAAGACTACATAATTATTAAAAACGGTTCAAGTACCGAAGAATGTCTTATTGTAAAGGTTTATCAGCCTGTTGTTAAAGGCGTTGCAGTGGTAGCGGAGGGTGCGGGCAATGCCTCTGTAAAAAACGCCCTTACCCAAGCAGTTTGCGCTTTGTTTGATATAAGCAGCACCAAGGTGTCTGTTGAAAAAATGACTAATGATTGAGGAGAGATAATATGAATATTTTAATTAAAAGAAGACAGTTAATTCTTGCAACTCTTGTGGTAGCATTGGGTGCGGCGGTTTTTGTTAATTGGTATTATTCGAGCGACGGCTCAAATACAATTCAATCTGCCGAAGAAACAACCGAGAGCGAGTATGTTCAGAATCTGGGCGAAGCAAAGTATGTTAATGCAACAGGCGAAACTGCCGATTATTTCAGCGAAGTAAAGCTGAACCGTCAAAAATCCCACGATGAAGCTCTTGAAAAGCTTAATGATTCTCTTGAAAGTGCAAAGAGCGGCTCCGAGGAAGCAAAAAGTATAACAGCCTCCATTGATGCCCTTACTGCACAAATTAAAGCAGAGAGCGATGTAGAAGCATTGATTTCAGCAAAAACAGGCAGTGAATGTGTTGCGGTTATAAGCGAAACTTCCGCTCAAATCGTTGTAGGTGCCGAAACCCTTACGGATGATGCTGCTTTGCAGATTATGGATATCGTAACAACGAATACGAAGCTGACCGCTTCTCAGATAAAAATAACGACTGCCGATGCAGAGTAAACAACAACCTCCCGAACACCGCAAATCAAGTGTTTGGGAGGTTGAAAGTTTATTCAAATAAAGGGGTAGAGAAATATCTTTCTGCAGTATCGGGAAGAACCGTAACAACTGTTTTTCCTTTACCGAGTTTTTTTGCAAGCTTTATCGCCGCCGCAACGTTGGTGCCACTTGAGATACCGCAAAGTATACCTTCCTCACAAGCAAGCTTTTTAGATGTATTTAAAGCTTCCTCATCCTTTACTATGCAAATATCGCTGTATATATTTGTGTTAAGAATAGGGGGGATAAGACCGTCACCGATGCCCATCTGGATGTGTGTACCGATTGAACCGCCTGAAAGAATTGCGGCGTGTTCAGGCTCAACCGCCCAGATTTCAATATCGGGGTTTGCTTCTTTGAGCGTTTCGCCTATTCCCGTTATGGAACCCCCTGTACCTATACCTGAGCAAAAGCCGTGAATGGGCTTTCCTACCTGCTCGAGTATCTCTTTGCCTGTTCTGTTTCTCTGTACCTCAACGTTTGCCGGGTTTTCAAATTGTTGGGGAACAAAAACGTTTTCGTTTTCCTTCTGCATTTCAAGAGCAAGCTGTAAGCACTCATCTATACATTTACCGATATTGCCGGCATCGTGAACAAGTCGAACCTCCGCACCGTATTGGTTAACAAGCTTTCTGCGCTCTTCGCTGACGGAGTCGGGCATAATTATAATTGTCTTATAACCTCTTACCGCTCCCACAAGCGCAAGTCCGATTCCCTGATTGCCGCTTGTCGGTTCAACGATTATTGTGTCTTTATTGATAAGTCCCTGTTCCTCGGCTTTTTTTATCATATTGAAGGCTGTGCGCGTTTTAATTGAACCGCCCACGTTTAGACCCTCAAATTTAACGAGTATTTCAGCACTGTCACTGTCAACCATTCGGTTAAGCCTGATAACGGGCGTATCACCTAACGCCTCTAAAATATTGTTGCAAATCATCAAAATAACACCTCAGAAAGTTTCTGATAAATCTATATACAATATTGTATGCTTATAAAATATTCAGTTTACAAGTTTAACATATTATTCCTATGTTTTCAAGGTTTTAAAATGAAAAAGTTAAAAAGACAAAATGAAAAACTCCACGGTTTACGAATGGCAGAAACCGTGAAGTTACTTTATTATTCATTTATTTTAAGTGCATTCAGTATGTTGTTATAGAGAATATCGTTCAGTTCATTTTCCGAAAAGCCTAAAGAGAAAAGGTATTCAAGGTCGTCATTTTGTTTCCACATGGGGAAATCCGTGCCGAAGATAACCCTTTTTGTACCGTATGCTTCAATGATTTCTTTAGCTCTCTTTTTGGGAAGCTCGTAAAAAGATGAGCTTGTGTCAACATAGAAGTTGGGGAAACGTGTCAGTTTTTCAAAGGCTTCTTCCCAAACTGACCAGCCGCCCAGGTGGGCACCGATGATGGTGAGGTCGGGGAACATTTCAAGAACCTTTACTACTCTGTCCGGGTTTGAATTGTCAAACCTTGAATCGCCTGTGTGAACGAGAACCGGCAACCCTTTTTCACGGCAGACTTTGAAGATCTCAAGAGCATCGGGGGAATCGATTTTAAAATTCTGAATATCGGGATGAAGCTTAACTCCTTGAAGTTCAAGATTTATGATTTGAGAAGCATCCCTTTGAAAATCGTCACTGTCGGGATGCATTGCTCCCAGACCTATAAATTTATCGGGGTGTAATTTTACTTCTTGCATTATGAAACGGTTTATCTTTTCAACTTGAGTGGGAGATGTTGCAACGGAGTTTATAACGCATTTTTCTATATTGTTTTCTTCGCATTGCTTTAATAAGGTTTGAACGTTTCCCGTAAATGCAGAACTGTGTGCAAGACCTGATGCGGTAATGCCGTAAAAAGCATCCGTGCTTTTTGTAGCCTTTTCAGCAATTTTTTCGGGGAATATATGGCAATGAGCGTCGATTATTCTGTGTTTATTCATATTAAGACCTCGTTTTTTAAAGAGTGTCAGAAGTGGAACCCTTAGCGAAAAACTTCTCACAATGCACTGTAAATATGTGGTGAATTTTATCACCGTTTTAAATAATTGTCAACAGATTTACCTTCCCTTTGAAGCCTTCTATTATTGAATTTCGATGTAAAATTATTCATAAAAGCCGACTTTTTTTATAAAACTATGCAAAATAATGTGTTTTTTATAAAAAAGTCTTGACAGATAGCGATAACGGTGTTAGACTCATAACAAATTTAAATATATCACAAATAAAAGCTATGACGAAGACGGTCGAAAGCAATGGCTTTCAGAGAGTCGGCGGTTGCTGCAAGCCGATAGCACAGTTTTCAAGTACCCATCACTTCTGAGCCGAAGGGCTGAAACAACAGTAGGCACCTTACGAGAATGCTGCGTTAGTGCATAGGAGTTGTCGGACTCTAAAGGTGGCAGTTTTACTGCAATTTGAGTGGTACCGCGGATTAGAAAATTTCCGTCTCAAGATTTATTCTTTGAGGCGGCTTTTGTTTTTATTTGTGTATTTCTTTAAGAATTAAGAAAGAGAGATGAACGGTAAAAATGGCTGACAAAGCAGTATCAAACAAGCTCGCAGAGGTTGCTCAACGTATTGAGGAGCTTAAAGAAATTTACGGTTTCACAAATGAAGAAATGGCTGAAAAAACCGAGGTTACTTTGGGCGAATATCTTTCCTATGTAAAAGGGGAGGATGATCTTCCTTTCTCATTCGTTCATAAATGCGCCCTTGCTTTCGGCGTTGAGATCACCGACCTTCTTGAAGGTCAAAGCGCAAAGCTTTCCTCTTACACGGTTACTCGCCGCGGAGCAGGTAAGGTTACGGCAAATGAGGACGGTAAGCTTATTCAGAACCTTGCTCCTCTTTTCAAGCAAAAGCTTGCAAATCCCTATTGGGTTAAATATGAATATTCGGAAGAGCTTCAGTCAAAGCCTATTGAGGTCAGCACTCACGCAGGTCACGAATTTGACCTTGTTATCAAAGGCGCTCTTAAGGTTAGAATAGGCGATAATATCGAAGTCCTTCGTGAAGGCGACAGTATCTATTATAAAAGCTCAATTCCTCACGGTATGATAGCCGTTGACGGTAAGGACTGTACCTTCCTTGCAATGGTTATGGCTGATGATGAGGAGCCCTCTGAGTTCGTTTCAAGTGAGCTTGAAGCATCTCCTGAAAAAGCAGAACCTCTTGTTAGTGATAAGTTCGTTAAAACGAGTCTTGATGAAAACGGCGTTTGCAATAAAATTGAATTCTTCCATGAGGATAAATTTAATTTTGCTTTCGATATAGTTGATGAAATCGGAAGAAGAACCCCCGACAAGCTTGCTATGCTTCATATTTCTGAAGATCTTACGGAGAGAAGATTTACGTTTAAGGATATGAAGGAAATGTCTTCACAGGCAGCCAACTACTTTAAATCTCTCGGTATAAAAAAGGGCGACAGAGTTCTCCTTGTTCTTAAAAGGAATTATCAGTTCTGGTTAGCGATTCTCGGTCTTCATAAATTGGGCGCAATTGCCATCCCTGCGACTAATCAGCTTGTTGTTCACGATTATGAATATCGCTTCAAAGCGGCAGGTGTTACGGCAGTTGTTTCAACGGCTGACGGTAATGCTACCGATTATATTGATGAGGCTCAGAAAATATGCCCTGATATGAAGCTTAAAATAGTTGCAAACGGTGCTAAAGACGGTTGGCATAATTTCGATGAGGAATTCAAGCTTTTCAGCCGCCGTTTTGTAAGGGATGAAAACAGTGCCTGCGGTAACGATCCGCTGCTTATGTTCTTCACTTCGGGTACAACCGGATATCCCAAAATAGCCGCTCACAGCCATAAATATCCTCTCGGTCATTACATAACCGCAAGATATTGGCATAATGTTCACAGAGACGGCATCCACTTCACCATTTCCGAAACAGGCTGGGGTAAGGCTCTTTGGGGTAAGCTTTACGGTCAGTGGCTTTGCGAGGGCGCGATTTTCGTTTATGACTTTGACCGTTTTGATGCTTCAAAGATACTCCCCATGTTTGCAAAATACAATATCACAACCTTCTGCGCACCGCCTACTATGTACAGAATGCTTATAAAGCAGGATATTTCACAGTATGACCTTTCTTCCATTAAGCACGCAACTACTGCCGGCGAGGCTCTCAACCCTGAGGTATTCAAGCAGTTTGAGAAGGCAACGGGTCTTCGTATTGCCGAGGGCTTCGGTCAGACCGAAACAACACTTTCCATCGGTAACCTTAACGGTTCACCCCTTAAAATCGGTGCTATGGGTAAACCCACACCTCTTTATGATATTGATGTTGTTGACCCTGATGGAAATCCTGTAGCAGTTGGTGAAACGGGTGAAATTGTAATTCATACCGAAAACGGTGCTCCTTGCGGTCTTTTCCTTGGCTACTACGGCGATGAAGAAAAGACAAAAGAGGTTTGGCACGATGGTCTCTATCACACGGGTGATACTGCTTGGCGCGATGAGGACGGCTATCTCTGGTATGTCGGTCGAGTTGACGACGTTATCAAATCCTCCGGCTACCGCATCGGACCGTTTGAAATTGAAAACGTTATTATGG
>CAZCQI010000023.1:1562-17766 GCA_964500795.1 uncultured Eubacteriales bacterium | reverse complement strand
GTTTTTGTTTTTTCCTTTGTCAATCACATTTAGACCTTGTATTTTTACGCGCTGTTTTGTATAATATTGTATCGATACATATTTATAATACCTGTATGTTTTGAAAGGAGAATTCTATGAACGGTGAAGCTAAAGAAAACAATTCTCTCGGGTTTTCTCTTAATAAAAAAACTATGGTTGCCATCACCTGCGTGCTTCTTGCGGTTCTGGCATTCATAGGCATTCTCACTCAGGTAATACCTTGCGGTGAATACGAAATAATTACTCAGGACGGTCACGAAGCTATTGTAGACGGCACGTATACGGTGCTTGAAGATTACAGAATGCCCGTTTGGAAAATAATTCTCTCCCCGATTTTAGCTTTAGGCAGCAGTCAGGCAACCACAGGCATTACCATTATCGTGATGATTTTTCTTATCGGCGGAGCTTTTCTGATTCTTGATAAATGCGGTGTTCTGAAATATATAATGGCAACTCTGATTAAGAAATTCAGCCATAAAAAATATTTCCTTCTGGCGGCGGTCACCTTCGTTTGTATGGTGTTGAGCTCCACTGCAGGAATATTGGAGGAGTCCATAACACTTGTTCCCATTGCGGTGGCGGTTTCCCTTGCTTTGGGTTGGGATTCTCTCGTGGGCTTAGGTCTGAGCCTTGTTTCCATAGCCTGGGGCTTCACTGCCGCAACCTTCAACCCCTTTAATGTTGTAACCGTTCAAAAGCTTGCAGATCTGGAAGTGTTTTCGGGGCTTTGGCTTCGCTTGATAGTTTTTATAGGTGTTTACCTTATTCTCTTCCTGTTCCTTTTTACTTACGCTAAAAAAATTGAAAAGGACCCTACAAAATCACTCGTTTACGAATCTGATAAGGCTCTCAGGGAAAAATACACCTTAACGGATGCAGATGAGGTTTTAAACGATAAAAAAATCCGCAAGGGCACAAGAGCATTTTTGATATGTATGCTCATAGACGTTGTATTTATTCTCCTTGACTTTATTCTCGGTGCAGGCGGTATGCTTTCACTCCCTGCAATGGCTGTTCTTTTCACTCTCGGCGGACTTCTTTCAGGGTATTTTACCGGATTAAAAGGAAAAAATCTTGCAAAAAGCTTTCTTCAAGGCGCAAAAACCATTGCACCCGCTATCCCTTTAATTGTTTTCGTTATAGCAATATCCTATGTTTTAAACGAAGGCAAAATAATGCATACCATTCTTTACACAATAAATAATTTTATGCAGGGTCTTTCGCCTTATATTGCAATTCTTTTGCTGTTTCTCGTAATCGCCATACTTGAGTTTTTCATCGGCAGCGGCACCGCAAAAGCATTTCTCATAATGCCCCTTGTTGCTCCGCTTTCCGACCTTCTGGGCATCACCCATCAAAGCGTTGTAACAACCTTCTGCCTTGCAGACGGCTTCACAAATCTGCTTTATCCCACAAGCGGAGTAATGATTATCGCAATCGGTCTCGTGGGTGTGAGCTACGGCAAATGGCTCAAGTGGTCTTGGAAGCTTTTCCTCAGCGAATTTGCTTTTTCCGCATTAGTAATGCTATTTATGGTGGCAATCAATTATAATTAAGAAAGAGTCTCGAAATCGCAATTGATTTCGGGACTTTTTTATTTATATAACCGAATAAAATCACCTTAATTTTCACATCATATTAAAAACGCAAAGGAGAGAAAATGATGATAAAAGGTGTAAATAAACAGGTTCTTGAAATAAATGAAACTCAGAACGGATATTTTGAAAAAGCTATATTTTTTGTTAAGCCCGAATATTGCGGTATGTCCGAGGGGAAGCTTCGCGAAAGCGCAAAAAAAGAGGTTGAAAGCGCAGGCAAGCCGCCTAAAAGAAAGGCTCATTTACATTCGGATAAAGTGAAAATTTTTTTAGCACTTACAGGCACTTTGGCTGTAGGTATTTTAATCGGGGTAATATCGTCTATGGGCTTCTGAGAATCTTGCCTTTTCGCACGCATTGTGATAAAATACTCAGCGGAAAGGTTGTGAAAGCAGTGAGCTACACTCATATATTCTGGGATTTCAACGGAACGGTGATTGACGATGTGCGAAACGCCCTTGCCTGCGTTAACGATATGCTTGAAAGAAAGCGCAGAAAGCCTATTACTCTCGACGATTACTACACCTATATCGAAACACCCATAATAGGCTTTTACCGCCATATTCTTCCCCCCGATGAAATAGATTTTGATGAAATTTCAAAGGATTTTCACACCGATTACGCCCGTCATATTGATGAAACGACGCTCGCTGACGGTATGAGCACACTTTTGCACCGATTAAAGGATGCAGGTGTGCAACAGTACATAATAACCGCTAACCATATTGATGAGGCAGTTGCTCTTACGAAAAAATTCGGTATTTATGACTGCTTCTCAAAAATTCTCGGTGCAGAGAATAACCTGGCGGCAAGCAAGGTTCAGCGGGCGAAAGATTTTTTCCGAACCCTTAACATTGACCCCACCAAGGCTCTTTTTGTGGGAGATACTCTTCACGACCTTGAAACGGCAAACGAATTGGGCATAGACTGCGTTCTCGTTGCCTACGGTCATCAGGGCAGAAAGCTCCTTGAAGCGAGAAACGCCTACACGGTCGAGAATGTTAAAGAAATTGAAAATATAATTTTTGATGAGCGAACCGTGGATTTTCACACACACTCCACCTGTTCAGACGGAACGCTTACACCGCGTGAGCTCGTAAATCAGGCTAAAAAAGCAGGACTTTCGGCATTCGCCCTGACAGACCACGACAGTGTTGACGGCATAAAGGAAGCCTCCGAAGAGGCTGAAAAAATCGGGATAGAGTTCATCCCGGGTATTGAATTTTCTGCCGCAGATGACACTGAAACTCATATTATAGGCTTATTTATAGACCCCGAAAACGAAATTCTTTTAAATACCATAGAAAAGCTTAAGGACAGTCGCCGCAGGCGTATGGAGGAAATTTGCCGTAAGCTGAGAGACCTGGGCTTTGATATAACCCACGAAGAAGCCTTAAGCCTTGCAGGGGGCACCTTCGTTGGAAGAGCACATATTGCAAAGCTTATGGTAGAAAAAGGCTACTGCAAAACCGTTAAAGAATGTTTTGATAAATATATAGGGCTGAATAAACCTGCCTACGCTGAAAAAAATGAGCTTACTGCAGAAGAAGCGGTCAAAGCCATACGCGCTTCGGGAGGACTTGCATTTTTAGCTCACCTAAATCAGACCGGATACAGTATTTCTCAGCTTGAAGAGCTTTTATTAAAGCTTAAAGCGGCAGGACTTAACGGCATTGAGGGCTATTACCCCGAATACACGAGTGAGCACATCACCGACTACCGCAATCTGGCAATAAAGCTCTCTCTGGCTCTTTCGGGCGGTTCAGATTACCACGCGGATATGAAACCTCATATTTCCATAGGAACAGGTACGGGAAACCTGCGTATTCCCTACTGCATTTTTGAAAATATGAAAGGTATTTTAAAACGCATTGATTAAAAGCCGATTTTTCACCAAAAATATATCCGTACACTGTTTTGTGTGCGGATATTTTATTTTTTTATGAGGTGAAATAATGACAGGCAGGGCAAAATTAAAAAGTAAATATCTTTTAATGGGGCATAATGCCCGACTGTTTTGGGTTGCGGTAGTAAGTATAGCCCTTCGATACGGTACACTTCTTCTTGCCGTACTTACTCTTTCAAAAATTTTTTCAAATGAAACTATCGACACACTTTCCCGACAGGTCAATACACCCTTTGCTTATACGGTTGCAATTATTGCAGGTGTTATATTTTTATTTTTATGCACACTGTTTACTGCCGCACTGCGCTTAGGTGAGCAATTCGTGTTTTTCACAAGAGCAAGCGGAGGAAACGGGCGGTTTTCTTTACTTTTTCGCTTTCTTACTCCTAAAAAAAGTCTTAAAGCCCTTGCCCTCTACGGGAAAACGGGTATTTTAAAAACTGCCTGGCTTCTCTACTATATGTCCCCTTGCGCTCTGTGCTTAAGTATAATCTTTTATATTTACACATACGCCCATATCACCCAAACTGTGCTTCTGATTTTTTCGGCAGGCTTTTCCGTTTTGTTTTCAATCTCTCTTTTTATGTGGCGCATAACCTCATTCAGATACAGCGCCGCCCCCTACTATATGTGCCTTAACCCCTCGCTTACCCCTAAAAAAGCAATAAAAAAAAGCATACTTCACACAGACGGCAGTCTTCGTGAAAGTATGATTCTTGAAAGCTCCTTTGCAGGGTGGATTTTAAGCTGTATATTCTTTATCCCCGTTTTCTACGTTCTTCCCTACACACGGCTTTCGAAAGCCGTGTTTGTAACGGAGTGTGTAAACTCGGAAGCGTACAGCAAAGACCCCGAAGCCTTTGCCGTAAATTATTTGAGTCTTGATAATGATTGTTGAGCATACATTTTAAATTGAAAATGGAGAATGGAGAATGGAGAATTATCGGGACCTGCGGTCGGCAAATTTATAGCTTCGCAAAACAAAACAGAATATCATTGTAGTATCGGGTCTTGACCCTCCCGCTGTCGTTGTTCTCGGTAGTAAATCAAGGAGGGAACAACGGTACGGTCTTAGACCGTAGCTTACGGTGACATCATAAGCTGCTGACGCGCACATTCCCGTAAGGAACTGCCTAAGGCTGTTCCGTCCTGCCTAAGGCTGTTCCGTCCTGCCTAAGGCTGTTCCGTCCTGCCTAAGGCTGTTCCGATACCAACATACTGTATCTATTCGTTTATATCATCCGTTGGCAGCTTTCCTGATTGGGCAACAAGCCTCTTTTCTTGTGCTTTTACACGACGTTCAAGTTTTTTTATATCTTCCGACGGTGGCAATTCTTCCGGCTTAATACCTCGTTTCCCCAGCATTTCGCGAACCGAAAGATTATTCTGTATGTGTTCTCCTGAAATTGCCTGCTCGCCTTGTAAATTTTTTTCTTCTACATTATAGTTAGTCATTTCAGTTGCAAGATTTTTTGCGGCAATAGACAGTGTGGGCAAAAAATCTGCCAAAGGACGGTTATCTTTCACACCGAGTTTATCTTTCATATCCTGTGTTGTATTTCCACCGAATAAAGCTCTATCACCTTTGGAACGAATTCGACCGAAGCCCGCATCATCTACACCGCGCTCATAAATGTTTTGTGAAAGCCTTTTCTCAGATTCGCGCAATCTACTGCGCGCTTCTGTGCGTTCAATTAAAGATATTCTTTCTTCGATAAGTTCCTGTTTTCTCGTCTGCACGGCAAAATAGCTTTGAGCAAACGCAATCTCTTCTTTTTTTGGATCACCGTTTTGCGAGATCAAATAGCACGCATAACGCGTCAACATATAGTCCTTAACAGAGCGTTTTGCTCCGCTACCGAGAGATACCATTTTCGTGACCTCACGAAAATGGTCAGAAACCTCGATACCGCTTGTTTCGCAAGTGACTGTTGCACGGCATATTGCTTTATCGAAATTTTCCCAACGTTCATATCCAAGCAAGGGCATTAGCTCACGGGCATACCAAAATTCAATCTGTGCCTCTTCGTGATTATGTACAATAAGGTCAAATTGCTGTTTAACTGCTTCAATTCTCTTCTTGTCCATATTCGTCCCCGTTATCTGAATTTAAATCATATAATTTTGTTACTGCTGTTATTTCCCTAACTCAAGCGTTCTCTCATAAGCCTTTCTTACGGCGTTCATAACGCTTGCACGGAATTTGCCGTTTTCGAGAGCTTTTACGCCTTCAATGGTGCTTCCTGCGGGACTGCATACGGAATCTTTGAGCTTACCGGGGTGTTCACCTGTTTTTATAAGCATTTCGGCTGAGCCTGCAAGGGTTTGTGCCGCATAGAGCATCGCTTTGTCTCTGGGAAGTCCGCACTCTACCGCGCCGTCTGCAAAAGCCTCGCAGAACACAAACACAAACGCGGGACCGCAACCTGAAACACAGCTTGCCGCGTCAATTTTATCTTCATCTATTTTATCGAGAAGCCCCGCGTATTTCATAGTTTCGCAAAAGCCGTCAATATCCTCTTTTGAAACAAATTCGTTTGCGGTATAAAGAATCATTCCCTCACCTACGCTTGCAGGCATATTGGGCATAATTCTTATAATGGGGCAGTCCACCTGCGCCATAGCACTCAAGGACCAGAGGGAAACGCCTGCCGCCATTGAAACAAGAGTAAAATCCGTTGTACGTTCTTCGATAACGGGAGCAAGCTTTTCAAACAGGTCCTTGAGCATCTGAGGCTTAACGCCGAGGAAAATATAGTCGCAATTACTGACAATATACTCGGCATCTGCAATATTAACATCAGTTTCGTCTGCAAAAGCTTTAACCTTTTTTGCATCAATATCATAAACAAAAATATTTTCCGCACCGACAGATTTAACTGCCGCCTTTGCCAAAGCTCCGCCCATGTTTCCGCAGCCTATAAAACCGATTTTAATCATAATATCACCTTACCTGACCGTTGCCTTTTATAATATATTTATACGTTGTAAGCTCTTTAAGACCCATGGGACCTCTTGCGTGAAGCTTCTGTGTGGAAATACCCATTTCACACCCCAAGCCGAATTCACCGCCGTCGGTAAAACGGGTGGAGGCATTAACATAAACCGCCGCGCTGTCCACCGCCATAGTAAATTTAGCAGCATTTTCTTCGTTTTCAGTTATAATTGCTTCGCTGTGACCCGTTGAATGAGCGCTTATATGGGAAACGGCTTCCTCCACGCTGTCAACGGTTTTAACTGCCAGAATGTAATCGAGAAATTCGGTATCGAAATCATTCTCGCCTGCACTGATGCCGTCAATAATTTCCGCGGCTCTTTCATCCAAACGAAGCTCGACGGGAAGCTTCCCTTCTTCAGCGCGTTTATCAACAAGTCTTTCCTTTAAAAGCGGAAGAAAAGCCTTTGAAATTTTGCTGTTTACTACAAGCACCTCTGCCGCGTTGCAAACGGAGGGTCTGCTTGTTTTTGCATTTTCAACTATATTAAGTGCCTTTTCGAAATCTGCGCTTTCGTCAACATAAATATGGCAAATACCCGTACCTGTCTGTATGCAGGGAACCTTTGCGTTTTCGGTGCAAGCCTTAATAAGCCCTGCGCCGCCGCGGGGGATGAGCAAATCTACATATCCGACCGCGTTCATCAGCTCATTTGCACTTTCTCGTGTAGTATCCTGAACAAGATTTATAAGCGTTTCGGGAAGACCGAGAGAGGAAAGACCCTTTCTCATTGCAGTAACTATTGCATTAGCCGATAAAAAAGCTTCTTTGCCGCCTCTGAGAACGCACACATTACCGCTTTTCAAGGCAAGTGCCGCCGCATCGGAGGTAACATTGGGTCTGCTTTCGTAAATTATAGCCACAACACCCATGGGAACGGCTGTTTTTTCAACAACTATACCGCCGGGACGCCGGACACGTGCAAGAATCTCTCCAACAGGGTCAGGAAGCTCAGCCACCTCGCGGATACCCTTTGCCATACCTTCAACGCGCTCTTCACTGAGAGCCAACCTATCAAGCATAACATCGGAAACGGTACCCTTGGCTTTTGCCATATCTTCTGCGTTTGCCTTTAAAATATCCGCGCAGTTTTCAATGAGAGCATCTGCCATTTTAAGAAGAGCCTCATTTTTTGTTTTTGTTGGGAGAGAGCAAAGAACAGCCTTTGCCGCCTTTGCTTCCTTTAAAATTTCTGAAGTTTTTTTCATAGATTACGCCTTCTTGGAAATAAATCTTGTTCCGACCTTTTTACCGTCCGTAATATCATAGAGAACTGCAGGTGAAGAGCCGTTTGCTATAACAACATCCGTGCCCCTCTCCACGCATTTTTTTGCCGCCGCCAGCTTTGTTGACATTCCGCCCGTTCCGAGACCCGAACGGCTTTGACCGCCCAAAGCTTCGATTTCGGGAGTAATTTCCGTTATCTCTGAAAGAAGAAGCGCATTTTTATCCTTATAGGGATCAGCAGTATAAAGCCCGTTAATATCCGAAAGAAAAATTAAAAGATCCGCCTTCATACTGACAGCTACTATTGCTCCGAGAGTGTCGTTATCGCCTACTGCAATTTCATCGGTATTTACTGTATCGTTCTCGTTTATAATGGGAAGAACATTAAGCTCCAGAAGTCTGTTCATAGTGTTCTTTATATTGTGATATCTTGTGGGGTCCTCAAGGTCAAGACCCGTAACAAGAATCTGAGCAACCGTGTGGTTATACTCCGAAAAATATTTATCGTAGGTATACATAAGCTCACATTGACCAACCGCTGCCGCCGCCTGCTTTGTCGGCATATCGGAGGGTCTGCCCTTAAGAGAAAGCTTGCCTATACCCATACCGATAGCGCCCGAGGATACAAGAATAATCTCATGTCCTGCGTTTTTAAGATCCGAAAGAACCTTACAAAGCGCCTCCACATGGCGGATATTTATGCAACCCGTGCTGTGTGCAAGAGTTGATGTTCCTACTTTAACTACTATTCTCATTTCTTACATCTCCGAAAATCACTGTTCTTCCTTGTCCCCTGTTCTGCTCTTAAGCTTTGCCGCTCTTGAAACAGCCAGATCCTCCATCATCTGCTCTTTTGTTTTTCCGTCAACATTGAAGAAGGAAAGAGAAACCGCCTTACCTATTCTGCCGATAGCGGGTGCAAGGGTGAATACCGCCCATATTGCATTAAGCATAGTTGGGTCTGTTTGAGGTATAACTACCCCGTAGGAGTTGAGAAGAGGCTCATATTTGATAGCGGCAATAATAACTCCGCTGAGAATTGTTGAAATGTTGTTTGTAATAAGAGTGATGTAGCCCATTGCCGCGCTCATCATACCCTCGTTACGAATACCTGTTTTCCACTCAACATAGTCGTACATATCGCCCTGAAGAGCTGTACTGCAGTAACGCTGAACACTGTTCATAGCGCCTGCAAGAGTAAGGAAAACAACTATAATCGCAATATTTACAATGTTGTTATCAGTTGGCTTGAAGCCTACAAAGAACATTATAAGATAAACAACGCCGCAATAGCCGTATGCTAACACGGACAGCTTTTTAAGACCGAGTTTTTTAGTTAACTTTGTTGCAAAGGGTAATACAAAGTAGCTGGGAAGTCCCGTAAAAAGACCTGCAATGGCAGAGTTTGAAATTTTGCCCGTACAGTTGAGCCAGAAATAGTTTGCAACGCTCTGACCCGTAGCCTTACCCATACCGAAAAAGTTCTTAACAAGAAGAACCCACATAGGTCGGCAGGAAGCAACCTGTTTAACGGATTGCCACACACTTGTGCTCTTCATTTCCTCGCGCGAAGCAAGCGGCACTCGCTCTCTCAGACTGAAGAAGCCGAATATTCTGAAAACAACTACAAGCGCCATAAATATAAGCGCACCTACAAGGTAAATATTTCTCGTAGGAATTGTTCGCGGCAAATAGTCAACAAAGAACGGGAATAAAGACGGTAGCCACACGCCGAAAAGGTCAACATAAGTATCGGTGGCAATCAGCTTATTGCGTTCATTTATATTCGGTGTAAGGTTATAAAGAACTGCCTGATATGCGGGAGTATAGAAGGAGTTTGCCATTGATCCCACATAACGTATCACAAGAAACAGTGCGAGCAAGGTTCCCTGAGAAAGTCCGTCAGGCAACAAATACGGCATAGCCGCCGAAAATAACCAGAACGGCAGCGTTAAAACAAGATACGGGCGCACACGTCCCCAACGGGTTCTTGTTCTGTCAAGAATGGGACCTGATATTGCATTGTCGAAGGTGTCGAGAATACTGCAAACGGACTGAGCCACGCTGAGCGTAACGGGACTTACATGCTGGAATGTGGTAGTATAAAAAAACTCGTTGTTGCCGTTAAAGGTTTCCCAGTTTTTATCGCCTATACCCGAAATTATGTAAGCCGCCATTTCACGGGGCCCTAAATATTCCTTTTCCTGCTGTTTTCTTTGCCTTTCGATGTCCTCCTCGGTTACTTGGGGTTCAACATAAATTCCTTTTGTTTCTGCCAAAAGATTCCCGCCTTTCGTGAAAATTTTATTCCGTTTAAATGTTAGCATAAAAAAGCCGTAATTTCAACCCTGCAAAAATTTTGAAAATTCTCTTTTCAAACTTCCCACGGGAAGACCTACAACATTAAAGTAATCGCCGTTGATTCCCTTAACAAGAAGGCTTGCTTTGCCCTGAATACCGTAACCGCCTGCCTTGTCATAGGGTTCATCTGTACTGATATATTCCTCTATCTCTGTCTCTGTTAAGTCATAAAACACAACATCGGTCTTTTCGCTGAAGGTTACTCTTTTACCGCCGAGGGAAAGAGTTACGCCCGTATACACCTGATGTGTCTTACCGCTGAGAAGGTGCATCATTCTGCGTGCATCCTCTTTATCACGGGGTTTTCCTAAAATAACGTCCTCCACCGCAACCACGGTATCAGCAGAAATAACAAGCTCATTTTCTCCGCAAAGCCTCGCGGCGGCTTCATTTTTGACAGAAGAAAGATATTCTACCGCCTGCCGTGCTCCGATATTTTCTGGCAGTGTTTCATCGCAATCTGCAGGTCGGATTTCAACTTCATCAAATATAAGCTTTATCAGTTCTTTTCTTCTCGGGGAAGCGGAGGCAAGAACCGCTTTAATTTCTTTTAATTCAATCATATTTTTACCAATTTAAATATCCGCAAATTGTTTTAAGGGTGTTAAGACCCCATTTGCACGCTGTTTTTGCATCCTCACAGCCTTCAAATTCGAGAGTGAGCCATCCGTCATAGCCGCTGTCCTTTAAAATGCTCAGGGTCTGTAAAACAGGAACGTTTCCGTGACCTAAAACCGCACCGCGAAGATAATTTCCGCCACGTGTCTTGAAAAAGCCGTCGCGGGGCGGTAACTCACTGCCGCTTTTAACGTGAAAATCCTTAGTATGAACATAAGATGCAAAGGGAGCAAGTCTTCCTACAGCTTTAACAGGGTCTTCATCGGCACAAAGGAAATTACCTATATCAATAAGAGCACCGAAATTTTTATGAGATACGCCCGTTATTATACGCTCCACCCTGTCACTGTCCTGACAGAAACAGCCGTGATTTTCAATCATTGTGCGAATACCCTTTTTCTCAGCATATTCGGTGACGGCTCTGTAGCCTTCAACAATTCTCGGAAGAGCCTGCTCAAAGCCCATATATTTTTTATCTTCATTTCGGTAGCCGCCTGTTGCATCGTGACGCATACCGCTGACACCGAGAGCCTCGGCAATATCCACCTCGCCTTTAAGGCGGTTTATTTCATCCTGAAGACTTCCGTCACTGCCGTAAATGAAATCCGCACCTACGGAATACTGAACGGGAGCTATACCTGCCTTTTCACATTCAGCTTTAAGCTCAGCGGCATAATTTGCCTTTTCCATACCGTTGGGAGTACGTATTTCCGCAAACTCAATACCGTCAAAGCCAAGGTCCTTTGCTATATAAATAAGGTCTTTTTCCGTTGCCTCTCCCCTGTTTACAAGAGATGAAAGACTGTAACTGCTTACTGCAAATTTCATTGTTAAAGCTCCTTCCATTATTTTATCATTGTTCCCAAGCTCTTTGAGTATTATGATAATAGTATAATAACTCACCGAAGGGGGCGATGTTTTTTGAAAATTGAATCTAACGGTGATGAAAAAATAACCGCTCGACTTTCTACCGAGGATATGCATGAGCTGGATATAACCTACGACGAAATGGACTATTCAAATATAGAAACGCGCCGTGTTATATGGACTATCCTTGACGAAGCACGCAGAACTCTCGGAAAATCAATAGATACCGACAGCCGGATACTTATCGAAGCGGCACCGTCAGAGGACGGAGGCTGTGTTCTTCATTTCACCGCTTCACCGTTGTATGACGCCAAATCCAAAAAAAGGCTCATACTAAAAAAGGAGACGGAGCCTATACTTTTTTGCGCCTTTGACGAAAACGCTTTTATAGATGCATTGTCAGTTTTAAAAAATCTCGAAGGCTCGTTAAATTCCCGGGAGCCTTATAAATACTCGGGCAATTATTATATAATCGTTCGCCCGAAGCTCACCTTTTCACCTATGCTTGAACGTGTTCTTTGTGAATTCGGAAACGCCGCCGTGTGCACGCCTTGCGAAACTGCAAAAATCTATGAATACGGTGTCGCTTTATCGGAGTGATTGTATTGCATCGGCTGTATTTTCTGCTCCGAAAATGTAGCTTCCCGATACGAGAACATCCGCACCTGCTTCAATGCAAAGCTTTGCGGTGTCGGGAACAATACCGCCGTCAACCTGAATCATAAGCGCGGGATTTATCTCTTCTGCTTTTTCTCTTATAGCTTTAATTTTGGAAAGCTGATCTTCCATAAAGCTCTGACCGCCGAAGCCCGGCTCAACCGTCATAACAAGCACCATTGAAAGCCTTGAAATATAAGGATATACCGCCTCTGCGGGAGTTGCGGGTTTTATAACAAGTGCCGGTTTTACGCCGGTGCTTATTATTTTTTCAATAGTTTTTTCTGTATCGCTTTCACTTTCTGTATGAAAGGATATCATATCTGCCCCGGCATTTGCAAAAGCGTCAATATAGTCGTAAGGCTTACTTATCATAAGGTGGCAATCAAGAAACATATCCGTAGCTTTTCTCAGGGATTTTACCACGGGAGGTCCTATGGAAATATTCGGAACAAAATGACCGTCCATCACGTCAACGTGAAGCATATCCGCACCGCCGATTTTCACCTTTTCCGTTTCCGTTTTAAGAGAGGCGTAATCAGCCGAAAGTATTGACGGCGCAATTTTAATTTTATTTTTAAATTCCATTTTGCCACGTCCTTTTTGCAATTTCGAGGGAAGCTTCTCTGTCCTTTGCGATTTGACCGCTTAATTCTTCGAGAGAAGCGAATTGCATTTCCCCTCTTATTTTCTTAACAAGAGCTACCTCAACACACTGACCGTATAAGTCGCCTTGGTAGCCTATGATATTTGTCTCGCTTCGTTTTTCACTGTTACCGATTGTGGGGCGCACACCGATATTTGTTACGGAAGGATATTTTTCTCCTTCAATAACCGTGTAGGAGGCATAAACACCGAACTCGGGAACCGTGAAATCCTCGGTAAAAAACTGATTTATTGTCGGAGAGCCTAAAATTCTGCCTCTTGCATCACCGTGAACTACGGGGAAATCGTAAGAAAAATATCTGCCCAGCATAGCTTTGGCTGTTTCGGTATCGCCGCTTTTTAAACATTCCCTTATTCTTGTGGAGCTGACGGGCTCGCCGTCAAAATCCACTTCGCGGCATACCGTAAGCTTAATCCCTCTTTCTCTGCAAAACTCAGCAAGAATTTCGGGATTCCCCGACGCATTCTTACCGAAACGGTAGTTAAATCCGCAGGAAAGTGCTGTTGCGCCGTATCTGCCTACGAGAATTTCATCTGCAAATTCTTCGGGGGTAAGCTCAAAAATCTCGCTGAAATCAATAAATTCAGGTGTAAAACCCCATTCCGACAGCAAATATCCGCGTTTTTCGGGAGTTATAAGCTCACCCGGTGACATTCCCGTAAGAACCTTTTTAGGATGAGACGTAAACAAAAGCGTTATTCTTTTGTCATATTCGGCTGTATCGCTTAAAAGCACCTGCTTATGACCTATATGAAGCCCGTCAAAGGTGCCCAGCGCAATAAGCACTTCAGGTTTATCAAACATTATTATAAACTCTTTTCACTTTAAGTTCTGTATTGTCTAAGTCTCCGAGACCTAAAAACTCACCGTTACCGTAAACTCTGTAAAGACCGTTTTCGCCGAAGCCTTTAAGGCGTTCACGCAAAAGACCTCCGCCGTTGGAAAAGCGTTTCGCCTGATTGGGCGTTACATTGAGAGCGGGGTAATCAACAAGAAGCCTGTCAAGAGGGATAACCGCCTTTTGGATTTCGCCTTTTTCCGAAAGCTCCCTAAGCTCTTCTAAATTAAAGCACTGAGAAAGCTCAACTCCGCATGCAAAGGTTCTGGAAAGGGACGTCATAGTTGCACCGCAACCGAGCTTTTCACCTATATCACTTATGAGAGTTCGTATATATGTTCCTGCAGAACATTCACAGTAAAGGGAATACTCGCCGTTTTGGAGCTTCATAACATCAAGCTCGTATATTTCACATTCACGGGGCGTTCTCTCAACCTCAATACCCTGCCTTGCAAGCTCATAAAGACGCACTCCGTCCTTTCTTATGGCGGAATACATAGGCGGAAGCTGCATTATTTTGCCCTTGAATAAGGATACTGCTTGCTCCACCTCGGGAAAAGCTGCTTTTTTATCGGAGGTCTCTGTTACCGCACCCCAGATATCAAGGGTATCCGTACAAATACCCGTTTTAAAAGTGGCTTTATATGCCTTTTTATGAGTAGGTAAAAGCTCAATAAAGCGAGTTGCGCCGCCGACAGCTATCGGCAGCACACCTGTTGCATTGGGATCAAGTGTACCGGTGTGGCCGCACTTTTTTTCACCTATTATTCTGCTTACTTTTTTAACGGCGAAAAAGGATGTTATATCTTCGCCTTTATTAAGTGGTATTATTCCTGTCATTGTTTTAACCGTCCAATGCAGTTTTTATTACACTGAGAAGCTTCTCTCTGCCCTCTTCATAGGAACAACGGAAATCTGCTCCCGCGGCACCCTTATGACCGCCGCCACCCAGGTGAGCGCATATAGCAGATGCATCAATATCACCCTCGGTGCGAACGGAAATTTTAAAAGTACCGTCACTTTTTTCTTTTATAACCGCTCCTACAAGCACACCCTCAATTTGCCGCGGAAGAGCGGTAATAGGGTAACATTCGTGCTCGTTGGAGCCGCTTTTTTTATACATATCCTGAGTTATGGTTATAACGGCGCATCTGCCGTCAAAATGGTATTCAAGAGTTTTTCTTGCAAGAAGCTCAAGCTCAAGAAAGCTTTTTGTTTTCGTTTCAAACATCAGCTTATTGATTTTCTTGGAATCAACACCCTGCTCCATAAGTTCTGCGGCAATGCGCAAAGTGGAGGGTGTTGTATTCTGATAACGAAAACAACCCGTATCCGTCGATATACCCGTATAGATACACTCTCTTATATATCTGTTGATTTCAACACCAAGCTCAAATGCAATTTCGTATACAATTTCACATGCCGCGGCTCTGTCCTCAACAAAAACGTTTTTCGCATAATACGTGTTGGACATATGGTGGTCTATACATAAATCAATTTTATCGCCGTAGACTTCGCGCAAAGAGCCGAGAAGCTTTTCATCGGCAACATCCACAGCTATTATAAACGGGTTTTCCACATTGTCAGAGCAAAAATTTTCTGTCATATATGAAAAATCGCGCGGAACATCATTACAGCACATAAAAGCTCGCTTTTTTCCTAAAAGTCGCAGAATTTCACAAAGGGCAAAAGCGCACCCCAAGGTATCACCGTCGGGATGCTCGTGAGACAGCACGAGAAACTCGCTGTTTTCTTTCAAAAGCCTTATACACTCTTTTTTATCTATAACCATAAAACACCTTGTAAATGGAGAATTGAGAATGAAGAATGGAGAATTATCGGGACCTGCGGTCGGCAAATTTATACTGTAGAGGAGGGTCTTGACCCTCACGCTGTTATTGCCCTCGATAAGTAAACAAAGGAGGGAACAACGGTACGGTCAAGACCGTACCCTACGGGATGCTGAATATACCGTGACTTACAGTTATAATTGCATCGCAGAACCTTAACTCCTCACTCCTCATTCCTCACTGTCTGAGGATATTTCTTCTAACTTCTTAACAATACTCATACCGTACTCAATTGAGTCATCGGCAATAAATTTCATTTCGGGGGTCTTTCTGAGCCCCAATCTCTTGCCCACCTCGCGGCGAACAAGACCGGTAGCACCGGTGAGGGCTTTTGCGGCATCCTTTGCCACAGCCATGCCCTCAACAGCGCTTACATATACTTTAACATAGGATAAATCCGAGGAAACCTCTGCCCTTGCCACACTTATAAGGTGGTCTGAAATCCGGGGATCCTTAAGCTCCCTTACAATGGCAGCGATTTCTCTTTTTATATCCTCCGCAGTGCGGTTTGTTTTGTAAGTTCCCATTAAATTAATCAATCCTTATATTTTTGCAGGTATTTCAAGGCGAAAAAGCGCCGTGAAGTGCCGAAAGATTT